>JBDKKE010000154.1:0-12217 GCA_039796255.1 Verrucomicrobiota bacterium
ATGGTGATGTCGAGCTGGTTGGTCTTGGGCTTGTCGAACTCGACGTTCTTGATCTCAAAATCGACGTAGCCATTGCTGGCATAGAAGTCCCGGAGCCGGTCGCGGTCGTCGGCAAACTCGTCCTCGGTAAACTTGCCGCTGCCGGTCAGCCAGGAGATCCAGTTCCATCGCTTCGTCTTGACCACCTTGCGCAGCTTCCGCTGGGAGAAGGCCTCGTTGCCCTCGAAATACACCCGGTGGATCTTGATCTTGGGCGCCTCGACAATCTCAAAGGTCACCGAGCCGCGACCCAGGGCCTCCACCAGGGACGGCACCGCCTTGACCGCGGTGTTCTGCATCCCCGCCTTCTCGTACATCTTCTTGATCTCCTGCGCATCGTTGAAGAGTTTGCGCTCATCGAGCGGCTCGCCTGCCTTGGAGGAGATTTTCTTGCGCAGCCGGTTCACGCTGAACCGCTTGTTTCCGGAGAAGCGCACCTCGGTCAGGATCGGCTTGCTCTGAACGACGTAGGTCAGCGCCAGCTTGCCGTCGGAGAGTCGCTGCTGGGTGATGCGGATGTTGTAGAAGAATCCCGTGCCATAGAGGTTCTCAACATCATCGTCGGCCGCCAACTGGTTGAAGGGGTCGCCCGCTTTGATGCGGATGTTGGCGCGGATGAGGTCCTCGCTAACGGTGGCGGGCCCCACAAACTTGATGCTGATGCTTCCCACATCGGGGGGCGGTGGTGCGCCCGGACCGGGACCCTGCGCGTGCAGGGACACGGACAACAGCAGCAGGCAGAACGCCCACAGCCACATTTCCAGTACCTGACGGCCCCAGCCCGGCACTCCTGCTTGTCTCTGTCCTGCGTGCGATTCCATTCAACGAAATAACCAGAAAGCTCGCGGATGAGACTCAAGGACGCCCCGGCGCGCAACCTTCAATCCGGGGACGCGCGCCGGACTACCCGACGTCTTCATCCCCAATCTTGGACTTGGATTCGTAGCGGGTGATGCCCTTCAGGAACGTGAGTTCCACATCCCCGGTCGGACCATTGCGCTGCTTGGCGATGAGCAGATTCACCTGGATGCCGTTGAGCCCGTCATCCGGCGGATCCACCCGCTCCCTTTCCTTGTCCTCATCATCGTCGGTACTGGGTCGGTAGAGCAGACCCACAACGTCCGCATCCTGTTCAATCGAGCCCGATTCGCGCAGGTCGGAAAGTCGCGGCTTGCGGCTCTTGTCCTTTTCCAGTTCGCGGTTGAGCTGGGAGAGCACGATCACCGGCACCTTGAGTTCCTTGGCCAGCGCCTTCACGCCGCTGGAGATGTCGGCGATCTCCTGTTGGCGGTTGTCCTGGGCTTTGCGGGAACTGGAGTGGAGGAGCTGAAGGTAGTCGATCACGAACAGGCGGATCCCGTTCTGCTGCCACATTCGGCGGGCCCGGGCGCGCAGTTGCAGAATGGAGAGGCCCGGGGTGTCGTCGATGATCAGGGGGGCCTTGGCCATCTTGGCGGCGGCGGCGGTGATGCGCGGAAAGTCCCGCTCGCGCAGAAACCCCTCGCGCACCGCCCGGCTGTTCACCCGCGCCAGCGAGCACAGCATACGGACGATCAGCGACTCCGCGGTCATTTCCAGGCTGAACACTCCCACGGGCAGCCGTTCGTTCACGGCGACATGCTCGGCAATGTTCATGGCCAGGGAGGTCTTGCCCATGCTGGGACGTCCGGCGATGACCACCATTTCACCCGGGTGCAGTCCGTGGGTCATCTTGTCGAAATCCGCAAACCCCGAGGGCACCCCGCTGAGCTGCCCCTGCTTGCTGTGGTAGTCCTGGATGATGGTGATGGCGCTGGTGACCAGGTCCTTGATGTTCTTGGACGCCCCCTCCTCGCGCTCCTCGCTGATGCGAAGAATGTCGCGCTCCACCTCGTCGAGCAGTTGATCCACTTCCCCCTCATGCTCATGGACCCGGCCAATCACTCCGCTGCACGCCTGAAGCATCCGGCGGAGCAGGTGTTTCTCCCGGACGATGCCGAGGTAGTATTCCAGGTTTGCCGCGCTGGGGACGGCATCCATCAGGCCGGACAGGTAAGCCAGTCCGCCAACCGACTCCAACTGCTGCATGTCCTTCAGCCGCTGCTGAACCGTGATGAGATCCACCGGCTGCCGGCTGTCATACATCACCACCAGGTGCTCAAACAGCGTCCGATGGCGCAGATCATAGAAGCATTCCCCGCCTGCCTTGAGCTTCTCCAGGCACTTGCCAATGGACTCCGCCGGGTCGAGGAACATGCATCCCAGCACACCCTGTTCCGCCTCGATGGAGTGCGGTGGCAGACGGTCCAGCGCGCCGACCGCTGGTGAAGAGGGACGCGTCCGCCGCCCCTTCTTGAAGTCAGGCGGCGGCGATCCGCCGGCGGAATCGGGGAAATCTTGCACGCCACCACTCTTGCGGGCTCAGCCGAATGCCTCAAGCCGCGCGTTTTGGGGATTGCTCCCAGCTTCTTCACAGAGTCCGAGTGGAGGTGACCTTGGGGTTGCCGCCACGAAACGCGGACCGTCCACACGCGAACTCCTGATTCTCTCCAGGCCTTTGACAAACCGGGAAACCGTATGAGCTGTCGGTCCGGGTAACCGTGCCCCTGACGGATAGGGCGGGTGCGCTTCCCGATTGGGGAATCGGATGAACACGCTTCTCCATAAATTCCAGCAGTGTCAGGATCCCTCCCAATTCTTGATCGAATGTCGATGACTCCCTCCCTCGTTTGGTTCCGTCAGGATCTCCGCCTGGAAGACAATCCGGCACTGGCGGCAGCGGTGGCGCGGGGAGGGGCCGTCGTGCCCGTCTACATTCTCGACGATGCGGCCGAAGGGAACTGGCCCATGGGCGGCGCCAGCCGCTGGTGGCTTCACCACGCGCTCCAGGCGCTGGACGGGCGCCTGCGCGAGCGCGGATCGCGCCTGGTGCTGGCGCGGGGTAATGCCATGGAGGTTCTGGGCGGGCTGGTGAAGTCGACAGGCGCCGGGGCCGTGTTTTGGAACCGGCGGTACGAACCGGCGGCGATCGCCCGCGATTCGACAATCAAGTCCGCCTTCACGGCCGCCGGGATCGAGACGAAAAGCTTCTGCGCGGCGCTGCTCTTTGAGCCACATACGATTCAAAACAAGCAGGGGCGTCCGTTTCAGGTATTCACACCGTTCTGGAAACATTGCCTGACCATGCCGGTAGCTGCGCCGGTGCCATCTGCCGCGAACGAATTTGCTCCGCCAGGAAAATGGCCCCGTTCGGAGGAACTGGGGGAGCTGGGTCTCTTGCCAAAAATTACGTGGGACGCTGGCTTTGCCGCGGCCTGGAAGCCGGGTGAGGCGGGGGCGGCCGCCCGGTTGAAACGGTTTGTGACCGGGGCGATGAGTGCCTACGCGGAAACGCGAAATCATCCGGACCGGGACGGAACCTCCCAGCTATCGCCGTGGCTCCATTTCGGGGAGATCGGACCGCGGCAGATCTGGGCGGCGGTGGCAGCCGCGGGAGGGTCTTCCGGGGTGTTTCCCCCGGGCAACGGGGCACGGGTCTTTCTGAGCGAAATCGGCTGGCGCGAATTTGCCCATCACCTGCTGTTCCACTTTCCCCATACGCCGGAGCGACCCTTGCGCGAAGACTTCGCACGTTTTCCGTGGTCCGAGGATTCGGATGGCAAAAAGCTCCGCGCCTGGCAGCGCGGGAGGACTGGGTATCCCATCGTCGATGCGGGAATGCGGCAGTTGTGGCACACAGGTTGGATGCACAATCGCGTCCGCATGGTGGTGGCCTCCTTTCTCGTCAAACACCTCCGGCTGAACTGGACCCACGGCGCGGCGTGGTTTTGGGACACGCTGGTCGACGCCGATTTGGCGAGCAATACGCTCGGCTGGCAATGGACGGCCGGGTGTGGGGCGGATGCGGCCCCCTATTTCCGAGTGTTCGCGCCCGTACTCCAGGGCCAGCGTTTTGATGCGGAGGGCCATTATGTGCGGCGCTGGGTGCCGGAGCTGTCGAAATTGCCGGTGGAGTTTATTCATGCCCCATGGGAAGCCCCGGCGGCAGTGCTGGCGCGGGCGGGCGTGGAGTTGGGAATCAACTACCCACGACCCATGGTGGATCATGCCACCGCCCGGGATGAGGCCCTGGCGGCGTTCAAGTCGCTGCGGGCAGAGGATGTCGTGGTGGGCGACTGAATTCGCGGCTGGTATGAGCGTCGCCTTGCGTCATCTGGTGGTGGTCCTCGGAGATCAGTTGGATGCAGAGGCATCGGCTCTCGACGGTTTCGACGTCCATCGCGATGAGCTCTGGATGGCGGAAGTCGCGGAGGAATCGGAGCACGTCTGGACCGGCAAGCAGCGCATCGCGCTGTTCCTCTCGGCGATGCGTCACTTCCGGGATTCACAACGGCAACTGGGGCGTCGGGTCCACTACGTGGAGCTCGATCAGCCCGGGAATACGCAGACGCTCGCCGGTGAACTGTTGCGGGCGGTGGCGGCATTGAAGCCGGAGCGGATCGTGATGACCGAGGCGGGCGAATGGCGCGTCCAGGAAGCCATGACCACCGCGGCGCGTCTGGCCGGCCTTCCGCTGGAAGTGCGGGTGGACCGGCACTTCTTTCAGACGCGGGCGGAGTTTGCCGCGCACGCGAAGGGACGGAAGCAGCTGCGGATGGAGTATTTCTATCGCGAGGTCCGGCGGAAACATCGGGTGTTGCTGGATGCGGACGGCGAACCCGAGGGGGGACAATGGAATTTCGACCAGGACAATCGCGGGGCCTTCTCGAAGGCGGGACCTCAGGAGGAGCATCTGCTCCCTCCCGCTCTCGGAAGGCCCGACGCCACCACCCGCGAGGTGCTGGCGCTGGTCGAACGAAGGTTCGCAACCCATCCGGGCGAACTGAGGAAGTTTGCCTGGCCCGTCACGCCGGAAGAGGCCAAGGCCACCCTACGGGATTTCATCGAGCACCGCCTGTCTCGCTTCGGCCAGTTCCAGGATGCGATGTGGACGGACGAGCCCTGGTTGTTTCATTCGCGGATTTCGGCGGCGATGAATCTGAAGCTGCTCAATCCGCGTGAAGCCGTCGCGGCAGCGGAGCAGGCTTTTCGTGAGCGACGGGTGCCCCTTTCCAGCGCCGAAGGATTCATTCGGCAGATCCTCGGATGGCGGGAATACGTGAGGGGAATCTATTGGCTTCACATGCCGCACTACGCGGGACTGAACGCCCTGCAGGCCACCGGAGATCTGCCGGCGTTCTACTGGACCGGGAAGTGTGAAATGAACTGCCTCCGACAAACCCTCCACCAGACGTTGGAACACGGCTATGCGCATCACATCCAGCGACTGATGGTCACCGGGCTCTACGCCCTGCTGCTCGGGGTTGAGCCGCAACAGGTCCACGCCTGGTATCTGGCGGTCTACGTCGATGCCGTTGAGTGGGTGGAATTACCCAATACGCTGGGGATGTCGCAGTATGGTGACGGCGGCATCATGGCGTCCAAGCCGTATGCCGCCACGGGCAGGTATATCGAGCGGATGAGCAACTATTGCGCGGGCTGTCGGTTCGACCCGGGGACGGCGGTGGGAGAGGATGCCTGTCCGTTCACGACCCTGTACTGGGATTTTCTGCTGCGGCATGAAGCGCTGCTCGCCAGGAACCCGCGCATGGCTCTCCAGGTCAGAAATCTCGGCCGCCTAAAGACTGCGGACCGTGCAGCGATCCGTTCGCGGGCATCGGAAATCCGAGCCCATGGTGGAGCCCCCCCGCCCCCGCAAAGCCAGCTGCCCCTCTAGGGATCCCTTCCCGCCCCCTCGCTCCCCATCTGCGCTGCCTGGTTTACCCAGCCGTAGCCCATTGCAGCGCGCGGAGGGTGCCCGGTCGGCAGGCGTGCAAGACGGGTCCCCCGGGGTGATGCAGGCCGAGGGGCGATGCTGATGGCGTCGGATACCCCGAGGCGGCTTTTGGCAGGCTCTCACGGATTTTTAAACAAACGATAAAACCAGCCGCCCTCGGCGGGAGTTACCGCCACCCGGAACTTTCCGCCGGAAATGACGGGCGTCACCTGGGAGTCCGTCCAGGGCCCATTCACGGAGGCAGACTCCTGCAGCCGGTAAACGCTCTGCTCGGTCGGCCAGGACAGCTCCGCCTCCCCGTCAGCGACCCGCTGCAAACTGAGTTGCGCCAGGGTGAAGAATTCGAGATGCACACCGAAAATTCTCCCCTGCGCGTCCCGCAGCGGCGTCTTGGTGACGTCGAGATAGGTCACCGTCCCGCCAATCTGCTGGTTGGCTTCCACGGCGTGATAGCCGATCCCCGTGCTCATGACCTGGTGATCATCCGCACGGAATTTGTCCGCATCCGCCGGCGGGTAAAAATAATAGTCATCACGCCCGATCAGGTTGGTCAGGGATCGAATCTCGGGAAAGTTCGCCTGCAACGAGGCGATGTAATTGCCGTTCGCATTGATGATGACACTGTTCGTATCCTTGTCGCTGATGAACAGCTGCGTCGCCTCCCACTCATTGGCGGGGGCGGGAATCACGGTTTGGTCCGGGGCGGGCGTTTGATAAAACTGCACCCGCACGGCATGAAGTTCACCCCCGCCATCGCGCAACGGGCTCAAGTTTATATACTGCCAGGCCGGAGGAAGCCCATATTCCGCCACCTGAGTCAATTCTTCGAAGGTCGCCCCGGTATCCAGGCATTGCTGCACCCGGTCCAGGAGGGAATCGGCATCATCCTGAGCATAAAAGTAATAGGGGGTTGCGCCAAGAATGCTGCCCAGATTGGTGGCCCACGAGTAACCACCGGCCTGCAAATACGTCAGATACAATTCATTGGCGTTGAGGTAAATCCCGTCCGGACTCAGGTCGAAGACGCCGACATGCCCGAGGTCCCAGGTATTCGTAAAGACCGGCAGGGTGGTTGTGTATTGCCCCGGCGCCGCCGGCAGATCGGCATTGACCACGCGGAAAACCCGCTCCGGAAGAAGAGTGATGGGGTCGGGGTCGGTATAAACGAACCCGGTGTCCGGCAGATAGGTGGTCAGCACCGTCCTGTAGTTGACCAAGTCGGTGCTGCTCTCGAGCCGGACCAGGGCTCCAGGCGTGCCCGTAATCGCAAACGTCTGGTGACCGTCTGGAGTGAGCGAGGGAGAACTGATCGAGGGAATGCGGGGCGGCTGCTCCAGGGTCAGGACCACGCTGCCGGAGTTGAGGTAGTTGGTCTTGCGGGAGGAGACGGCGATTTCATACTCCTGGCCGGCAATCGCGTAAAAAACGCACCGGCTGCTCGAGACGACGACGGAGGCCTGGCGACCCGGCGGCACCGCCTGGGCATTGAAGGCAATTTCACTCAAATGGCTGATGTCGTCGCCGACATAGACGCCAATAAGAGTCTGAAAGACGCTGCCGTAAGTGCTGATTTCAACGGGGCCGTCGGACGGCGCAACCCAGCGCCACCAGAGGCTGTTGCCAGCTCCCGCGAAGCCGGGAATGCCTTGTTCTCCTGCCAGACTGGCTTTTGAATTATCGCCATATACAGAGTTGGACAGGCCAGTGATCAGAGTCCGGTTGGTAAAATGGTCATTGTAGGGCGTGGACACGAAGTTCAGTTGCGCGGGCGAACTGAGCACGCTGCCGTTGGCATTGGTGATCTCCACGGTATAGCTTCCGGCGTCCTGCGCCGAAACATTGGTGATCGTCAGGAGGTTGCCGGTGGCCCCGGCCAGGGGCTGACCCTGGTAAAACCATTGATAATTCAGGGGGTCAGATCCACTGGCCTCGACCTTGAAGGTCGCATTGTCGTCCGGACCACCGGTGGCGTAAACCGCACAGGAACGGGGGTTTTGTTCGATTCGCGGCGCCGTGGCAAAACTGCCGTCAGCATTGAGATTTAACTGGGCCAGCCCCCGCTGATCTGCGTAGCCATCGACCGTGATCCGATAGATTGTTCCAGCGACCGCCTGGAAGCTGACCTGGCTGCGAAGGTTATCCGGGTCAATGTCATCATTTTCCGCCACCAGGGTCAGGCTGTCCAAGGCCGGGCCGGTATAGACCGACAGCACCGAGTCGAAATCGCTGCCCAGGGTATTGATGGTCACCCGGCCGCTGCTGGCAGCCGTCCACTTCCACCACACGGAGGCGCCGTCGGACGTGCCGCAATGGCTGGGTTCGTCGGCCTGTCGGGACGCTTCCAGGGTGGGGGCTCCGGCGAACGGAAACAGCGTCGAGAGTGTTTGGGCCGATGAAAAGCTGTCATTGGCGGCCAGAGGGGCCGCACCGAACTGCTTGAGATTGAGGACCACGCCACCGGTGGAGTAATAATTTCCGTCGCGCCAGCTGTCCACGGCGATTTGATATTCCACCCCCTGAACGGCGATAAAAGTGACGTGGGAAGAGCCCAAAGAGCCGCTGGCAATATCCGCCGCCACGGCCGTCAGACTGCCGGGTTCTGTGCCGGTATAGACCGCAAGGCTGCTGAGAAAGCCAGTTCCCAGGGTGTCCAAGGTGACCCGTCCCGAGGCCGGGGCCAGCCAGGACCACCAGAGCGAACTGGCACCGGGGTTGCCGGCATGGTCGGGTTCGCCAAATTCCTTCGTGGCCCTGGTATTATCACCGGTGACGGTGCCGGTGACTCCGACCACCGGATAGCGGTTGGCAAAGGAATCATTGCCACCGGAGACCTCTACAAACTGTTTCAAGCTAAGAGTCAACTGACCCTCGGCAGGCGGGTCCGTCTGTCTCTGGAAGCCATCCACAGCGATCTGATAGTTCACCCCGGCCACCGCCATGAAGGTCACCTCGCTGGTCGGCACCGTGCCGAGGTCATCATTGGCAGCCACCGCGGTCAGGCGGCTGACGTCGGACCCCGTGTAAACAGCCAGCAGTGTGTCGAAGGAACTCCCTGCGGTGGACAGGGTCACCGGACCGGTTCCCGGCGCCGTCCACGTCCACCACGCTGAGGCGCCGCCCGAATTGCCGGCGTGCACCGGTTCGCCGGGTTCCTTGGTGGCCCCCACGTTGCTGCCGGCGGTGGTGACCGCCCCGCCAGCCAGCGTGAGGCGGTCGGAAAAATGGTCGTTGCTGGCCAGTGCCGGCCGCAGGTTGAGCTGGAGATCCCCCATGGCGGCGGCCCCATTCGAACTGAAGCCGTCCAGAGAAATGTAATACCTCGCCCCGGCGGCGGCCACGAACTTGACCCCGCTACCGCTGTTGTTTTCGCCCGTACTGACCGCCTCGCCGACCCGGGTCAGGCTGCCGCCGAAAGGCAGTTGGAAAACGTCAAGAATGACGGAGATGGCGCTGCCGGCCGTGTCCACAGTGTAGGTTCCGCTCGACGGGGCGGTCCAATACCACCAGACGGAGGCGCCGCCGGGGTTGGCCAGGTGGGCCGGTTCGCCCGAATCCAGCGTGGCGCCGGCATTGTTATCCAGGACCGTCACGGCACTGCCGGGGAAGGTCAGGGCATTGCCAATAAAGTCATTGTCCGGGGCTTGCTGCAGGGAAAGAAGAATACGGCCCCTGGACGACGAATCGTTGGTGCCAGCCACGCTGGCGACGGCGATCTGATAGGCGGTGCCCGCCTGCGCACGAAAGTGGGTCAGGCTGGAACCGGGCACGCCGGGAACGGCATCCCCATTGGCCGCCACCGAGGTCAACTCGGCCAGGTTGAGCCCCGTGTAGACCGCCAGCACGGTGTCCAGCACAGCGCCGCCGGCATCCGTGCTGCCGGACGTGTCCACGGTGACCAGACCGCTGGCCGGGGCTGTCCAGGTCCACCACAGGGAGGCGGCGTTCATCACCCCGGCATGCAGGGGTTCGTCGGCTTCCAGTGAGGCATAATCATTATCGCCGGCATTGGTGACGGAGGAACCCGTGAGCGCGAAGCGGTTGGTAAAAGCGTCGTTGGCCGGGGCAGAACCCACCACCAGGACCGCCGGGCTGCTGACTGCTGAGCCATACAGATTGGTGACCACGACCGTATAATTGCCAGCGTCGGCCGCCGCCACGTTGAGAAGGGTGAGACTGGCGTTGGTGGCGCCCACTAAAGGCGCCCCATTCTTCTCCCATTGAAACCAGAGCGGATGACTTCCGGAGACGCCAACCGAGAAGACCGCGGTGCTGCCGGCGTTCTCACGATATTGCTGGCTGGCGGGCGGGACGGTGACCCCGGGTGGCGCCACCGGCACCGGCAGAGTGACATTCAACAGAAGGTTGCCGGCGTCCCCGCCATGGCCGTCCACCACAATCTGATAACTCACCCCCGCCACGGCGTTGAAATGCACCAGACTGGTGAGCGTGCCGCCCGGGGCATCATCATTGCTGGCGAGCGAGATCAGATGGGTCAGCTCCGATCCGCTGTACACTTGCAGGACGGTGTCAAAGGTGCTCCCGGCCGTGTCGAGGGTCACCGGTCCGTTCTCCGGGGCGACCCAGGACCACCAGACTGAGCGACGGGGCGCGAGGCCGGCATGAGACGTTTCACCGTCTTCGGCGGTGGCCCCCACGTTGCTGCCGTTCAGCGTATTGGTTGCCCCGTAAAAACCGACGCGATCGGTGAAATTGTCATTGGGTGGGGTCTGCGCCGGCAACGCCGTTACCCCCAACACCGCGAGGGCAAGGCCGGCAAGCAACCGGGCCGCATGGCGAATCGGGCCACCGGGGCGAGAAGCATTGAACAGGGTCATAAAATTCGTTTCAGTAATGCGAAAAAGATCAGGGCCTCGGGCCCGCCGCGGCGGACAGCAGGGTGGCGTCCCGGCGTTCACCGTCGGGATAAAAATGACGGGACTGGACCTCGCCAGCCTGCATCAGGGCCTCGGCCTGGAGATAACCGCTGGGATACCACGCCAGGGAAAGACCGTCCGGCCGGCCCTCGCTGAACAGAGCCTCGGCGAGAAGGACGCCCTGTTCGTTCCACTGCCGGTACTCGCCCTGTTGTTTTCCAGCGACCAGCCGACCCTCGGATTTTTTCCTGCCATTGGGATGCCAGGTGCTGCGGGGGCCATCGGGGATGCCATGGTGGAAGAATTCCCGCAACACGAGCACGCCATCGGGGGTCCAACCCTCGGATTCCCCCTCCCATTGACCGTCGGTGACCGCGGTCTTGAGTTTCAAGGCGCCATCCGCATGGAGCTCCGTGACCCACCCGGAAAATGGAATTTGTTGTCCGGGCAGGTAGAGGCGTTCGCCCCGTTTCTCGAGTTGGTCGAGCGGCACGCTGACGGCGTCCGGCCCGGCGGTTGCGGCGGAGGGAGGTGGATTTCGCCGCCAAAAGAGGGTCAGCACCGCCAGCAAAAGCGCCCCTGCGACGAGGAGCAAAACCGGGCCTCGGCGGGCTGATTCGGGGTGGGGCGAGGAACGGAGCATGGTGTCGTCCTTCACGGCGAGAGCACCAGGCGGTAAAACATCCCGGGGAGGGCCGCTTCCGGAGCCGGCGTTTCCACCTGCACCACACCCGTAGTGGCGGCGGAATAGCTCTTCCGCTCGGGCGCGGCGGCCCCTTCCGCCGGAACACGAAAGCCCACCGGCAGCCACGTCGTCATGTCGCTCGAGCCGACGATCTGGTAATGATGACCGGCAATGCCCAGAAACTGCAACCCGTGGGTCTCATTGCCCTGGCTGACGATCTCGAGATTGAACCCGTTGGTGGGATTCACCGCATAAATCCCGGTGAGATAGAGCTGGCGATAGGTCAGGCCGTGGCCGGCATGGGCGTCGGGGGTGATGAGGTCGATGTTGGTGCCAAACTGCCGCTGCCAGTCATCGGGCAGACCATCGCCGTTGGCATCCACACCCAGAGTCAGATCCAGCCGGGTGCGCTGACCGGCCTGGCCCAGGAGGAGGTTGCCGGTCATTTCCATGGGCAGATAGACCACGCCACCAATCACCACTTTGATTTGGAATGGCGCCAGGGGAAGCATGGCCGAAGGCTGATACAGGCCACCCACGAGTCCGGCGTCCATCGGCACTTCCAGCCGGTAATTGCAGCCCGGCTCGGCTCCGGGGAACACCTGGGTGCTGAGCTGCTTGCCGCCGTTGGCTTGCAAAAGGACCCGGGCCGAGGCGTTCATCAACGGCTGCCCTATTTTGTCACGAATCACCCCATAAATGACATGTGGCGGAGCCGGCGGAAAGGCGGCCAGCGGGCCGGCCAGCAGGGCCGCCAGAAACAGCAGCGGCAGACGGCCGGCAACAGAACGGTGAGCGGTGGGC
>JBDKKE010000155.1:0-5693 GCA_039796255.1 Verrucomicrobiota bacterium
AAGGCAGAACTGGAGTATGACCGCTATCGCAAGCTGGCCGATGTGCAACCGCGCCCGGTGGATGCGGCCTTTGAGCAGGCGGTGAAGCAATTGCCCAAGTCCGCCCCGAAACCCCGGAGGAGGAAGCCATGAACGAAGCCGAAACCAGGGCCGAGCACATTGACCCCGCGTTGAAAGGGGCGGGATGGGGCGTCGCCGAGGGCAGCAGAATCCTGCGCGAATACCCGATCACGCCGGGCCGCATCGAGGGCCACGGCAAGCGCGGCAAGGCACTGACCGCCGATTACGTGCTGGTCTATCGCAACCGCAAGCTGGGGGTGGTCGAGGCCAAGGCGTGGGAGAAGCCGCTGACGGAAGGCGTGGGCCAGGCCAAGGAATACGCGGGGAAGATGGCTGTGCGCTTCGCCTACGCCACCAACGGCCAGGGCATCTACGCCATCGACATGGAGACGGGGAAGGAACGCGAAATCGCCGCCTACCCCTCGCCAGACGAACTCTGGGCGATGACCTTCGCCGAGGCAGATGCGTGGCGGGATCGTTTCGCCGCCGTGCCGTTTCCCGACAAGAGCGGAAGTTGGACGATCCGCTTCTACCAGGAAACTGCGGTCAACCGGGTGCTGGAGCGCATCATCGCCAGGCAAACGCGAATTCTCCTGACGCTGGCCACGGGCACGGGAAAAACCTCCATCGCTTTCCAGATCGCCTGGAAACTTTTCCAAGCACGCTGGAATCTGATCGAGTGGAACAAGAGCGGCGAACCGACGCGCCGGCCGCGCATCCTGTTCCTGGCCGACCGCAACACGCTGGCGACCCAAGCCTACAACGATTTCACTTCGTTCGCCGCGTTTGCCGACGATGCGCTCGTGCGCATCAAGCCCGAGGAAATCCGCAAGAAGGGTTCTGTCCCCAAGAACGGCAGCCTGTTCTTCACCATCTTCCAGACCTTCATGTCCGGCCCGCCGAAGGATGGGAAGCCGTCGCCCTACTTTGGGGAATACCCTCCGGACTTCTTCGATTTCATCGTCATCGACGAATGTCACCGGGGTGGTGCGAACGACGAAAGCAACTGGCGGGACATTCTCGAATACTTCGCGCCTGCCGTGCAACTCGGCCTCACCGCGACACCCAAACGCCGGGACAACGTGGACACCTACGCCTACTTCGGCGAGCCGGTGTACATCTACTCCCTCAAGGAAGGGATCAACGACGGCTTTCTCACGCCGTTCAAGGTGAAGCAGATTCAGACGACGCTGGACTACTACGTGTACACGTCCGATGACGCCGTGGTGGAGGGAGAGATCGAGGCGGGAAAGATTTACGAGGAAGGGGATTTCAACCGCAGCATCGAGATCCGGGAGCGGGAGAAGAAGCGGGTTGAGATCTTCCTGGCGCAGATCAATCCGAACGAGAAGACGCTCGTGTTCTGCGCGAACCAGGCCCACGCGCTGCTCGTGCGCGACCTGATCAACCAGCTCAAGTCGGGCAAGGATCCGAACTACTGCCAGCGCGTCACGGCGGACGACGGGGCCCTCGGTGACCAGCACCTGCGGGATTTTCAGGACAACGAGAAGACGATTCCGACGATCCTGACCACGTCGCAGAAGCTCTCGACCGGCGTGGATGCGCGGAACATCCGCAACATCGTGCTGATGCGTCCGATCAACTCGATGATCGAGTTCAAGCAGATCATCGGGCGCGGCACCCGGTTGTTCGACGGGAAGGATTACTTCACGATTTACGATTTCGTGAAGGCACACCTGCACTTCAGCGATCCGGAGTGGGACGGCGACCCGGTGGAAGAGGAGCCCTGTCCGAAATGCGGAGTGCGTCCCTGCGTTTGCGTGGTGACACCGCCGGAACCGTGTGACGTCTGCGGCCGGTCCCCGTGTGAGTGCGGGAAGGAACCCTGCCCGGTGTGCGGGATGGTGCGATGCATCTGCGCCGGGCGACGGAAGGTGAAAGTGAAGCTGGCGGACGGCAAGGAGCGCACAATCCAGCACATGATGATGACGACGTTCTGGCACCCGGACGGCACTCCGATGTCGGCGCAGCAGTTTCTGGAGCTGCTCTTCGGCAAGCTGCCGGACTTCTTCCAGAGCGAGGCCGAGCTGCGGAGCCTGTGGAGCGCACCCGTCACCCGGGCGAAACTGCTCCAGGGACTGGCCGACAAGGGATTTGGCGTCGAGCAACTGGTCGAGATGCAGAAACTGATCGAGGCCGAGAACAGCGACCTGTTCGACGTGCTCGCGTACGTGGCCTATCTCCTGCCGCCGGTCACCCGGGCCAAGAGAGCGGACCAGGCACGGGTGTACATCAATTCCAACTTCCCCGCCAAACAGCAGGCCTTCCTCGATTTCGTCCTTCAGCACTACGTCAGTCAGGGCGTGGAGGAACTGGAGCCGGGCAAACTGAACCCGTTGCTCCGGTTGAAGTATCACGACTCGATCACCGACGCCGTCGCAGACCTCGGCGGGAAACCCGAGGAGATCGGGAGGGTGTTCGCCGATTTCCAACGGCATCTCTACACCGAGTCGCCGGCATAGACGGGGTGGTCCGTTTGGGTGGCGACACCGCAGGGCCCGATGGAAACCCTCACCGGACCACAAACTCCACCGGTTCCGACCATCGACTGGCCGGTCCCTCGCCCGGACGGCTTCTCACCCGCACCCGGTAGGTGTGGCCGGCGGCCAGGGGCTTGAGGGGAATTCCCACCGTGTGGGCTCCTTGGCTGTCTGCCTGCCACAGGGACTCGATCTCGTAGTGCCAGGGCTTCTTGGGATCGAACCCCGGGCTTCCCGGAACCGTGACCTCGGCCAGACGCCACTGAAGGTTCCGGGGCTCACCGCCAACGGCGGGCTTGGCCGTCAAGGAGAGTGTCCCGTCCGCCAGGGATACGGACTTCGGTCCGCTTAACCCAGGCGCGGTCGGGGGCTGGTAACCCTCGAGGAGCCGGTCCAGGTGGGCCTGCCGGCGGCGGACGTAGGTCTTCATCAGCGCCGGCATGACGCCAAACCGGTTGGACGGCTTGCCAAAATAGAACAGACCGGGGTCGGTCTTCCCCGACATCACGGACGACGAGGACATGATCGGGTGATAGTCCCACTTGGCGCGGTCCGCATCGGCCAGTGACAGCACGGCGTCCCCTTTCCAGATCATCGCCGCATGCTCGTCAATCAGCCGGTCCATCTGTTCGGGGTTCAACAGCAGGTCCCGCAGCTCCGCCACACGCTGCTGGTACTGCTCACGATAGGGACTCTGCTGCAACAGTCCGGCCGCGAGGAACGGTTCATTTCCATCGCCATACATCTGGTCGCCCCAGGACAGGTCCACATCCCAGGGAATGACCTGCCAGCGCCGTGACTTCAGGTTGTGGTAGAAGAAGTAATTCTTGCCGCTGCCGATGTCATAATGATGGGTCGCCTCTACAATGCTCCGGTAGCTGTAGTAGCGCTCCACATCCACCGATGCCGCCCACGAAACAGTCCCACCGATTCGCCAGGGACTGAATCGCCGTCCGCCGCCGCCCATGATGGACGCGATGAACTCCCGCGCGTCCGCACCATCCGCCGGCGCCCCCTTCACCACGTGCTCTGGATGCGGCTGGAATCCCTCGATCTTGTAGAGATTGCCGTCAGGCAGGGCGTGCTCCTTGAGAAAGTCGCCGTCGATTTCCTCCACCGCGAGGTAGAGTCCCCAGAAATCGCCGCGGTACTGATCGGACGGCGTTTCCTCAGCCTCGGTGATAGCCCGGAAATGCACCCAGTGGGTTCGCGGCGCTTCGGAACCCGCCAGGTTGAAGAGTCGGAAGGTGACCGCCTCAAACATTCCCTGCTCGCCGCGCATTCCGTAGTCGCCCTGCTGGATGCAGGCACCGAGGTTCAGTTTGTCCCACTTGCCCGCATAGGGCCGCCCATAGTCGTCCCGAGCGGCCAGCCGGTGCCCGGGGTTGAAGTTGAACTTCCACATGTTCTTGCCCATCGCATGCCGCCAGGAGCCCCCGCGCGCACGAAACTTCACGTGGTCATACACCGTGCCGCCGTACACGAACGTTCCGGTGTGCCGGTAGGCGTGTCGGGCATCCTCGCTGAACCGGTCCCATTGGGGCTTCCACATCGCCTCCTCCACGGCGGTTGAGGCGGCAATCAGGTGGTACACCGGCACGTTGGTCAGAACCTGCGGTGGGAAGAACTTGGGTTCCCGGGCAGCCCCCACACCCTTGGGATTCACCGCCCCCTGCCAGGCGGGGACGCCGTCATAGACGAAATAGGCGAAGTTTCCCTGTTCATCACCCGCCGGCGGCAGGAGCTGTTTGGAACCAGTCCCCGCGCGCACCCGGTAACGAATCAGTCGCCGGTTCTCCTGCACCGCCGCGGGCAACTCGGCGGTAAACCCGCCGCCGTCCGCCGGAGTCAGGACCTGCCGGATCCATTCCCGCTCAAACCGGGAATCCGCCCGGGCCACATACTTTCCCGGCGCCACGATCTGATACTCCAACACGGGAGTGTCTGCCCTCTCCAGCCCGGGCCCCACCGTGATGCGCACCGCCTGACCGGAATGGGGCTGGGGAGGTTCGTGACGAACCGGGATTGTCGCTCCTCGGCAAGCGAGGACAGTCCCCAGCCACCACCCGACAAGCAGGACCAGGCGCTGGACGCGCACCGCCGCCAAGGAGTCGCGTCGAGGGAACGGGAAAGGCATAAGGGCCGTCAGGGACAGTCCCGCACCGGCACGACTCAGACCCATGCACCGGACGGGATGTTCAGCGTGGAACGGATCCGCCTCGGAAATGGTGGGCACTCTCCAGAAGACCGGACCCCGTGAGGACCCCGGCTTCATAAAAGGGCGGCGAGGGCCGCCAGCAGACGCTCAATCTGTTCCCTGGAATGCGTGGCAAAGACCGCAAATCGCAGAACGCCTTCCGGGGGTAGGCCGCTGTAGGCACCAAAGTAGGGCACCAGGATACCCCGCGCCTTCAACTCCTCATGGATCCGCCGCATGTGGGCCGCGTCGCCGATGCTCACTCCGATCTGAGCCGTGGCGCCCTCGGGAACCACGAGTCCGAAGCCGCGCAGGGCACTGCGAAGGTGGTTGGAGTTCTCCCGCAGTCGGGAACGAAGCAGCGGCTCACAGCAGACAATCTCCAACGCCTTGGCTGTGGCTCCGGCGACGGCGGCAGCGGGTGCGCTGGCGCCGGCGAAATAGTGCGAGGCGGTGCGCACGCGCCCCAGGAATTCCCGGGTTCCGGGAATGATTCCCCCAAAGCCGCCCAGTGCCTTGGACAGCGTGCCACCGACATGGAGATTCACGCCGTCAGCGGACGGCCACTCATTGACCCGCGGCCACAGACCGAGTTCGTCCCACCGACCGCGTCCCGCCTCCCCCAGCACCCCAAAGCCATGGGCGTCGTCGAGCAAGAGCCAGGCGCGCTCCGAATCGCCCAACGCGCCTAGATATTCCATAACCGGGGCGAGCAGACCGGTGGCCGGCGCGACCGCGTCGGCCATCACCAGCACCCGGCCCCTGCCCCGGGCCTGTCGAGCGAGGTCGTCCGGATCCCGGTGCCGAAACAGTGCCACCGGAAGTCCGCTCACCCGGGCCGCTTCCAGAACGCAATAGTGCGCGGACTCGTCCACCAGCACCGCCTCGGCCAGCGGGGCCAGGGCGGCGACCAGGATGTGATTGGAGGCGTAACC
>JBDKKE010000156.1:0-4426 GCA_039796255.1 Verrucomicrobiota bacterium
TCCCCGTTGGGCTCGTGGATAAACAACGCGGATCGGGGGTAGCCCCAACACGCCGACGCTTCCCACGTTCCATCCAGGGGTATTCCCGCACGCAGCGGATCTGTAGTGGGGCGCGGGTGGAACACGCCCCTACCACCCCCACGTTCGGTAGGGATGCGTTCCACCCGCGTCCCCATATCCCCCCGCTTGGCGCGTGGATGAACGACGGGGAACGGGGGTAGCCCACACACGCCGGGGCTTCCCGCGTTCCACCAGGGGTATTCCCGCACGCAGCGGATCCGAAGTGGGGCGCGGGTGGAACACGCCCCTACCACCCCCACGTTCGGTAGGGATGCGTTCCACCCGCGTCCCCATATTCCCCCGCTTGGCGCGTGGAGAAACAACGCGGATCGGGGGTAGCCCCCACACGCCGGGACTTCCCGCGTTCCACCAGGGTTATTCCCGCACGCAGCGGATCTGAAGTGGGGCGCGGGTGGAACACGCCCCTACCCACCCCAGATCGGTAGGGACGCGTTCCACACGCGTCCCCATATTCCCCCGCTTGGCGCGTGGAGAAACAACGCGGAACGGGGTAGCCCACACACGCCGACGCTTCCCGCGTTCCACCCAGGGTTATTCCCGCACGCAGCGGATCTGAAGTGGGACGCGGGTGGAACACGCCCCTACCACCCCCACGTTCGGTAGGGACGCGTTCCACCCGCGTCCCCATATTCCCCCGCTTGGCGCGTGGAGAAACAACGCGGAACGTGGGAGGCCCCCAACGCGACGAAAGAGCGTGGGGACTCGCGAAGCTCGTCCGTTACCGCTTGTCGGCGGGGGAGGGGGGCTCGACGTCGCCGAGCACCTTCCAGCCGCGACGGTTGAGATCCCAATAGACAGCGACACCTGCCACCGCTGCCAACGCCAGGAATACCAATCCCGTCGTGGTCTCGCCGAAGATCAGTTTACCGATGCCGAACAGAGTGAGGTAGATCATCACGCACCCGGCAAACCAGTCGAAGAGGTTGTTGAAGCCATCCCGCGGCGGCCGGATATCGCTGGCGGCACGGGCCACCGGGCCCCAAAAGGTCGGACTCGGCTGCACCCGGCGATAGAACCTGTCGAGTGTCGCCGGCGTTTCGGCCGGGGTCAGGAAGGTGACCGCGACCCACACGATGTTGGAGCACAGCACCGTCACCAGCACCGTCCAGGCGAACTCGCGGGGATCCTCCGTCTTCCACTTGAGTCCGAACTGCAGAACCATTGAGACCACGAAGGAGGTGCCCATGGCGGCCACTTCGCTCCAGGCGTTGATGCGCCACCAGAACCAGCGGAGGATGAAGACACTTCCGGTACCGGCGCCAATGGCCATGAGGAATTTCCAGGCCCCGGCAATGGAGTCCTGATAGTAGGTGACCACCGAGGACGCGAGCATCAGCAGCAGGGTGGCGACCTGGGCCACCGCCACGTAGTGCTTTTCGTCGCCGTCCTTCTTCAGGAAGCGGCGATAAAAATCGTTCACCAGATACGAGGCGCCCCAGTTGAGCTGCGTTGCCACCGTGGACATGTAGGCCGCGGCAAACGCGGCGATCATCAGGCCAGCCAGCGCCGGGGGAAACACCGCCGGATCGATGATGGTCCGCACGAATCCGGATTCCTTGTCCGCCAGCGTGGGATACAGCACCAGGGAGGCAAGCGCGGTCAGGATCCACGGCCAGGGCCGGATGGCGTAGTGGGCGATGCTGAACCACAGCGTCGCCAGCAGGGAATTCTTCTCGTCCTTCGCCGAAAAGATCCGCTGGGCGATGTAGCCGCCACCGCCCGGTTCCGCGCCCGGATACCAGGTGGCCCACCAGGTCACGAACAGGTAGGTGCAGAAGGCGATCATGGGCATCCAGGCCGAGCCGATGTCCGGGGTGAAGGACAGGATGGAGCCGCTGCCTCCCTTGGCGGCGTCGAGGGCCAGCAGTTTGGTCTTCAGGGCGCCCATGCCGCCCACGGCCTTCACCGCGTAGTAGGCCAGCACGATCACCATTCCCATCTTGAGCACGAACTGGAACAGGTCGGTGACCAGGACGCCCCACAGTCCGGCGAGGGTGGAGATGAGCGCCGTCACGACCATGATGCCAAACACCACCACCAGGGCGGCGACCTTGGGATCGGTGATGCCGATGAACTGCAGGCTGAGGTCGGGGAAAATCATCATCAGGATCTTCACCATGGCCAGGTTCACCCAGCCCATGATGATGCAGTTGATGGGCAGCCCGAGGTAGAGGGCGCGGAATCCGCGCAGGAAGGCGGCCGGTTTGCCGCTGTAGCGCAGTTCGGCGAATTCCACATCCGTCACCACCCCCGCCCGCCGCCACAGACGGGCGAAAAAGAAGACGGTGAGCATCGCGCTCAGGAGCATGTTCCACCACAGCCAGTTTCCCGCGATGCCGTACATGGCCACCAGTCCGGTGACCGCCAGCGGCGTGTCGGCGGCGAAGGTGGTGGCCACCATGCTGGTGCCGGCCAGCCACCAGGAGACATTGCGTCCGCCGACAAAGTACTCGTCGGTGGAGCCGGTGGCCCGCTTCCGGTACCAGAGTCCAATGCCCAGGTTGATGGCGAAATAGCCCGCGATAATCAGCCAGTCGAGGAGGGTGAGATGCATGACGTCGTTGGGGGAGGTGGAGGGGAGGACAGTCCGCTCGGAAAAGGCTGCCAGACCTCCGAACGGAGTTCACGGAGATTGCACGGACGACAGGGGATGGGTCACGCCCTTATCCTCGCCGGTTGAAGCGCGGGATCCCGGTTTACCCACTTCTCCGGCCTGCCCACTGTGCTGACCTGCAGGCCTGCGGGTCCGCTTTGCGGGCCGGCCGGAGTTCAGCGGTACGTGGCATTCTGGCTGGCGCTTGCGGGTGGCACATTCGACGCTCCTGAACCTTCATGATCCAGCCTCAGGCCAGACTGGTGCGTCGAGTGCGGACTGCGGCGGTGGCCGTGGTCCTTGTCGTCATGGCGGTGGGGCTCCTTCTGATCTGGCCAAGTCGGCAGGTCACCGTGGACGAACGGCTCCTGGTTCCGCGCATCCCCTCCGGCGGCACCAACGGCAATGCAGTGGTCCTGCTGGATCAGGCAATGTCCCGGTTCCGCTCCACCAATGAGCTGAGAGAACTGCGATGGGCACGAAAGGGAATCAACCCGTTGGATATGGAGAAGGCCCGACGGATCGTGACAGCGGAGAGCGAAACGCTGCGACTGATTCACGAGGCGTTTCGCCAGCCGGAGTGTGAATTGGTCGTGGCCCCGGTGTGGACCCCCAATGACGTTGAAGTTCCCAATTGGGGGACCTTGGGACGGCTGGCGGCAGTGGATGCCGAGTTGCAGAGCAATGGAAGCCTGACCGGCTTCGCCTGGAATTCCGCATGGGACCTCGTGCGTCTCGGACACCGACTGGAGGATTGCGGTGGTACCGACTTTCACTATCGGAGCGGGCGGGAAATGAAGCGGGAGGGGCTGAAACTCTTCCAGAGATGGGCTGCGCGATTCCAGGGACCGCCGGAGGAACTCGTCCGGCAGGCGAGAGCACTCGCAGCCTTCCCCGCCAACAAGACGGGTCTCACCAACGTTGTCGGCTGGAGGTTTCAGCACGATCTCCTCGGGCTCAGCAATGAAGTTTCAACCGCCACGCTCCTTGGTGACAGTAAGATCCACCTGCCGATGCCCCCGCTGTTCTACGACCCAGAACGGACGCGAAACCGTCGAGCCCAGCAGAGCCTCACCCTCCTCAAAGCCTTGGGTGGGCCTGCAGGCGCCCATCTGCCGATGGCGAAGTCGCCTACCAACCGCCTTTTCGAGGTCGGCCGCCTCCTGCTGACCGGCAACGCCGTGGGGGAGATCATGGCGGACCTGGCCAAGTCGATGGATGATTCCCTCCTTTCCGGCCATCATCTAGAGAGCAATGACGTTTCAGCAACTCGGTTAATCCTCGCCCTGCGCGCCTTTGAGTTGGAGACGGGGGAACTTCCGTCCTCCCTGGCGGCTCTGGTTCCGCGATACCTCGACGCTGTTCCCTCCGACGCCTTCGATGGCCAACCCCTGCGCTATTCCCGCGAGCAACGAAAGCTGTGGTCGGTGGGCTCCAATCGCCTCGACGATGGCGGCGTGGATCGGGATGCCCAACGGAACAAACTGGACAACGTGTATGAGCTCGGGTGGTGAGCGGTAAGCGCGACTGCCTCGTTTACCTGCTCTCTTTCCGCCCCGCTCCCCCGCCGGCCTGCCGACCTGCAGGCGAGCTTCACGGGCAGGCCAGAAAGCCCGCCGCGCAACGATCCACATCTCCCTTACGACGCGAAAATCCGATCCATCTCCCCACTGAGCTTCTGCAGTCCCTCGGCATTGCCGGCTCCGCCCTGCTCGGCGATGCCCCAGCCGTGGTAATTGATGTCGTCCAGGG
>JBDKKE010000157.1:0-8608 GCA_039796255.1 Verrucomicrobiota bacterium
GCGGGTTGTTTCAAAGCCCATTCGAGGCCTGTCTCCTTTCGGGTTGTAGTCTCGTTTCGCATGAATTTGCCTCTGTGCAAAAGCCAACAGTGCCATCCCGCGCCGGTGTGGCGGCTGGTTCACGACCCTGGCCGCTTTGGCCCCTCCAAGACATTCGAAACAGCGACTCCCTTCGCTAGCCAAGCAGCTTCGCCACGAAGCAGCATGGCTGTCTGCCGCGGTCCTCTTGACGCTCGCCCCGAGCCCGCAAGGGTTGGCTGCCGACATCCACGTTCCCGTTGGCGCACCGACTATTCAGGCGGGCATCAACGCCGCCAAGCGCGGCGATGTGGTTATCGTCGCCGACGGCACTTACACCGGCCCAGGCAACCGGGACCTCGACTTCCAACGCAAGGCGATCACCGTGCGCTCGGCCAGCGGCGACCCGACTCTCTGCATCATCGACTGCGAGCGCGCCGGGCGCGGATTCCATTTCCACAGTGGCGAGACGGTGAGATCGGTGGTGCAGGGCTTCACCATTCGCCATGGAATTAGTCCCTTTAGCCATTCTAGTGACCCCCATGGTGGCGGGATCTTCATCGAGGCCAGCAGCCCGACGGTGACCCACTGCCGCTTCATCGAAAACGCAAACGGCGGTGTTGTCTCCCTTTTTAACAGTTATCCCACGGTGAGCCACTGCAGCTTCATCAAGAACTTCACAGACGCCTACGGCGGTGGAATGGAAAGCAACTTCGGCAGCCATCCGGTGGTGGATAACTGCGTCTTCGTCAACAACTCAGCGGGCTACTCTGGTGGCGGAATCTCTGGTCACTTCTCTAGCCTCATTAATTGTTCCTTCTCCGGCAACCGGGCAACCGCTGGCGGCGCGATCCATAGCAACGGCGGGCTAACGAAAGTGGTCAATTGCATTCTCTGGGGAAACTCGGCAACCGAAAAAGCTCCCGAGCTTTACAGCGAGACAAGCGGCACCGCACGGGTCTCCTACTCCGACGTGCAGGGAGGTTACCCCGGAGACGGAAATATCGATGCCGATCCGGTGTTCGTGAATGCGATGGCGGGCGACCTGCGCCTGAACAGCCCGACCTGCGTCGATCTCGGCGACAACAGCGCCATTCCGGCAACAGGGACCACCGACCTCGAGGGCAATGCGCGGATCGTTGGCTTGATCGTTGACATGGGAGCCTATGAAGGGGCGCAGGATGCGATCGTCACGATCGCGTTGGGCACGAGCCAACTCTGGACAGGCGACGCGGCGGGAAGCGATCGCGTGGCGCTGACAATCTCCTCGCCGGTTCTTCCCTGGACGGCCACGGCGAACGACTCGTGGCTGCATTTGGACGCTGGCAACCAAAGCGGCACCGGCAGCGCGACAGTGGTGTTCACGTTTGACGCCAATGAAGGTCTCTCGCGCGCGGGCACCCTCACCCTCGCCGGCCAGACGCTGACGGTCACTCAGCACGGCTCCGCTCAGCCCGGCGTCGCCGTTGCGAACGCGGGCTTCGAAGCTCCCGCCCTGCCGGTCGACGACGCGATCCGATACAGACCGTCGATCGCCGATCAGGGCGGGTCGGGATGGCAGTTTGAGTATCACTTCGACGCCGTCAACTACGCCGGCGTCACAGCCAGAGGGAGTGGTTTCTTCGATGGAGTCGATGCGGCCATCCCCGAGGGCAACCAGGTCGCCATGCTTCAACAGTGGAATGGGGTGCGCCATGTTCTGGCGAGGTTCAGCCAGCAGATCGCTGGATTCACCAACGGAGTGTACCAGGTCAGCTTCTATGCCGCGGCGCGACAGAACAGGGTCAATCCTTTCACGGTTGACATCGACGACACGGTCCTAACTTTCCGCGGTTCGTTGAGCGTCACGCCTCCTGAGCTTGCAAGCGGTGCCCAGTTCCAGTCTTTTGTGAGCGACCCGATCGTGCTCGCCAGTGGCAGCCACACATTGAGATTCATATCGGCCCGTCCCCAAGATGGTGACACAACGTCATTCATCGACGCCGTGACCGTCATCCAAGCCCATGTGGTTGTCGCGGCGGAGCCGGTCCTAACCGGTCCGGTCCGGCTGGAGAACGGCGACCTGCAGTTTGGGTTCACTGGGACCCCCGAGGCCTCCTACTCGGTCCGGTCCAGCACCGATGTGGCACTGCCCTTCAGCGCCTGGACCGAGGCGGGCCCGGTCACGGTCACGGCGCCCGGCCAGTTCCAGTTCACGGTGAAACCGTCGCCAGGGAGTTCGATGGGATTCTACCGCGTCGTCTCGCCGTAAACCGGACCGGAGGGGATGATCGAGTTCGCCTCTTGGGGAGTACCTCTCCCTGTGCAATTCCCGGCCCGCTGGATGGCGGGCCGGGCCGGACGGGCGGCGGCGGCCGAAACCGTGTGTGGCCTCGCCGCCCGCTTCTTCTCCCCGCAGTTCACCTCGCCACCCTCGGCCATTGGAGGCCGTCTTGGCCCAGGACGAGGTGTTGGACAGGCTGTATTGGGTGATCCACTGCGGACCGTGGTCGAAGCACCCTCCAAAATCGCCGCCGAGGGGACCGCTGCTTAACTCGGGTTTGGAGGGCCACTGGCGCACCCAGTCAGTCACGAGCAGGTGGAACTGGCGGAATGGCAACCTCAGGTTCGACCAGGACAAAGGCAGGAACTTGCCAGAACCAAGTGTCGCGGGGTTCGAATCTGAGGGATCGACCCGGTCATGGAACCTTTGCCCCCTGCAATAGCCATTCGTAAGCCGGTTGCACGGTAACTCCCGGTGCCTTGACGGCGCCTACTCCGTCGCTGTTAAGCACGATTAACCGGCGTGCGGCGTGCGGGTGCTCTTCGCCGGCATCAGCAAGCGCCTGAAGTTCCCGCGCCACTGTGTCAGCATTTCCAAGGTCGGCGCACACCTGCACCAATTCGGTGCCGCCGCTTGGATTGCGGACGAGGAAGTCCACTTCGCGGCCTCCGGTTGTTTTCACGTAGCCAATGTCCATTGCGCGTCGTTCGAGCTCGTTGGCCACGGCCGTTTCCAGGGCCCGGCCCACGTTCGAGCGACCGCTCGCGTCAAACGCCCGAATCAATCCGGGATCGGCTGGATAGAATTTGCGGGGGTTCGAATTGCGTTGTCGTTCAGATTCCGTTGCCAGGGGCACCGAGGAGATCAGGAAGGCGTCCAGTAGGTGTCCGACCATGCCGTGGACCGCGTCCTTCGCGAGGCCATGTCCTTGGGCTTTCAGGTCCTGGTGGAGTCGGTGAACGCTGAAGCTGCCCGCGGGATTGCGGAGGCAATGCCGGACGACCCACCGCAGGGCTGCCACTTGGGTTACTTCGTAACGTTCCACTACATCCCGGAACAGGACGGTGTCCACGTAGGCCTGAAGCAGTTCGATCCGTAATTGTGCAGGGAGGCCTTGGGCTTCGGGGAATCCGCCCTCCATCAGAAATTCGCCCAGACGCTTCTCGACCAGGGAACGTTCCCCAGATGTCCATCGCTGCGCTTCGGACTTCGGTTCCTCATCCCGGTGGCGGAGAAACTCCCGGAAGCTGAACGGGCGGATGACCGTGGGCAGGCCTCGACCGCGCAGGGAGGTGTGGACCTCCCGTGAAAGCATCCGGGCTGATGAACCGGACACCACCACTTCGATCTTCTCGGTGTCCAGCACGCGACGGACGAATCGTTCCCAGCCCGGCACAAACTGAATTTCATCCAGGAACCAGTGGGCCGTATGACGTCCACGGAGGGATGGATGCCTGCGGAAGTACTCTTCCAGGAGGAATCCCAACTGGTCTGCACCGATTCCCGCCAACCGGTCATCGTCAAAGCTCAGGTAGATGGACCGCTCCGGTGGGAACTCGCCGCGCCGCTCCGCCAATAACTGCCGCAGGAACGTCGTTTTGCCCGCCCGTCGCATTCCGATCACGGCATGCGCTTTTCCAGGAAGTTCCGGCAGCCGTGCCTCGCGTTGCGTTAGACGCGCGGCGGGCAACGGTTCGAGAGCCGTGCTCAATCGTTCGGCCAAGACAGGATGCAGACTCACGGGAACAAGATTCGGTAAATGTGTCCTTCTGACAAGGACAGGTTGACTTGAATCGGGATCCCAATGAGGGACACATTGCTGAGATGCGGGCGACGATCGTGCCTGGCAAGAATGACCGTCAAGACCGTGTCCTTTGCGCGGCTCTTCCGGGCGTCGCGTCTGGGAAGCCGCAATGCCGCATGTCTCGTAATGGAGCCCTTGTCGGCAGGATGGGTTTATGGGAATGAGGCCGCATGAAATTAACAGTCGAGATTCCGGATGAGCTGTTCCGCGAGGCAAAAGCCACGGCGGCCCGCAACGGTTCCAAGCTCAAGGATTTAGTCGCTGATGGTCTGCGGTTGGTCTTGGGGAAGGGAAGTTCTGCGCGACGGCAGGTTCGGTTTCCTCTGCTTCCGGCGCGGCATGGATCTGCCCGGTTGACGTTGAATCGCGTCAACGAAGTGGTCGCCGCCGAAGAGTAGACCGAAGCGTCTCGCCATGCGCGCCCTGGCCGACGTTAGCTGGTTGTTGCCGCTGTGCTATGGCGGCCACGAGCACCATGAGACCGCCTTGCGGTGGCTGGACGAGATTCTCCCGGGAGACGAGGTGGTTGTGTGCCGAACGGCTCAGATGGGGCTTCTGAGGCTGCTCAGCAACCCCGCAGTGATGGGTGCCGACGTCTGCCCGACGGATGTCGCCTGGAAATTGAATGACCGAATGTTCACTGACAACCGCTTCACGTTTGAAGACGAGCCTGCAGAATTGGAGGGCGAGTTGCGCCGATTGACGAGAGGCTTCCCGTACTCCCCCAAACTGTGGCAGGACGCCTATTTGGCGGCGTTCGCGGTCGCCGCTGACCTGAGCCTGGTCACCTTCGATCAAGGTTCCTTCCCCACCCACGTCTGCGCAGGGTTGGGATTATGCCTGCGCGTTCGGTGACCTCCGGCTTTCGCTACGTATACCTGCTCGAATCAGGTGCGCCGCAGGGCGGATTCTACGCGGGGATGACGGACGATCTCGCGGCGCGGTTGGCGGCGCACAACGCCGGGCAGGTTTCATCCACGCGGCGCGGACGGCCCTGGGCAACTCGTGTGGCGATTGCGTTTCGGGATCCGGTGCGGGCAGCGGCATTCGAGCGTTACCTCAAATCCGGATCCGGACGCGCCTTCGCGATCCGGCACCTCTGACCGCCGACAGGGAGGCAAGTTTCGGGACAGATTCGGGACAACGGGGGGATCTTCGTGCTTTCAAGGCTGGGAGGCCGGCAGGAGGGGCAGTGTTTGGGAGCACAATGGGCGAACCCAATGTGGAGCTGCAACTTCGTGCAGGACCGGACGCTGAATGTTCGATTTCGGCCCTTCTCTGCGAACCGCGACCAGACTTTCTACTTCGCCAACAACAACGCCCGCCACTTCGCCTTCAATGCTGGCGAGCACTTGCTGCCCGCCCATGAGTTCGCGGACGGGACCATGCGCATCCGCTGGGGGAAGCATTGCCCGGTGATCGGAAATAGCCGACTCTTCTGGAATGCCTGAGACCGATCCCGACCCGCCGATCCGGACTGTTGAATCCGACCTTTGGACAGGGCACCCCTCGCAGTGGGTCCATTTCTGGTTCTATTTGTTCTGCGTTCTCCTGGCTGTGGGCGCGGGGGCTGCGGCTCCTTGGACCGGAGGGCTCTCGGCCTTTGCCCTGGTGATTCCCATGCTCTTCTGGGGGATCCGCTGGTGGGCGACCCGAACCACGGTCTACCTGTTGACCAGTCAGCGACTGCGCATTCGCAGCGGCATTTTAACCCGTCGCCTCGACGAACTCGAACTCTACCGGGTGAAGGACTACGTGCTGGAGCAACCGCTGCTCCTGCGTCTGGTGGGACTCGGTAACCTGACGCTGGTCACCTCCGATGCCACCACTCCGACGGTGGCCCTCCGCGCCATTGCGGGCGTTGAGGAGGTGCGTGAGCTCCTGCGGAATGCGGTGCAACGGGAACGCGACCGCAAACGCGTTCGGGAACTCGATGTCGGCGCCCATGATGATTCCCCGGGGCATTAGTCGTTCGGGGGTATGGACATTGGGGGATTGTCCATTGAAGACGGAAGGATCCGGCCGTGAGAGTCGGCGGAGTGTTGGGTGACGACAGCACGGCCTTTGATCGTTCCCGCAGTGCGCGGAATTGCGTTCGAGCATCCGGTGTTCATTCCGCTCACTTTTGCTTCTCCAGGCGTTTCCAGTTTTCCTGGAAGGCAACGTTGGGGTCGAAGAGCGGATCATTGCTGAGCAGGTAGGTGCCGTCCGGCTTGCTCCAGGCTTCGTTGTATCCGGCGCTGAGTTCGATGCGGCCGCCGTCTGGCGCGCTCCAGGTCTCCACGCCGCGCAGCACCTGGCCCCAGCCTTCCGAGATCCGGTCCCGGCTGGCCTGTCCCTCTTCCCAGGTCCGACGCTGCAGGTCGCCGATCTCCTGCTGGCTCTGACGCCAGATCGCGGCGCGCTTGGCGTTCTCCTGTTGTTCGACCCGGGCGATGTTCCCATAGACCTTTTGCACGGCGGCCTGCCACGCGGGGTTAATCCGGGTGCTCGCCACGATGGTCGCCAGAATGCGCCCTGCTTCAGTTTCTGCACCCGCCGGAGCGGACAGCACGGTTTTCACAGTGGCCCGACATTGGTAGCTGGCATAGGTGCCCCCATTCAGGAGATTGGGCATCATCGCCACAGTCTGCTCGACCGCGCACAGCACAATCCCGATGCGTCCGTCGGGCCATTGGACCCGGCCAATTTCCGCGCTGGGACGGCTCTGCACCTGGACCCCCGCCGCCTGGAAGGCCGCATTGTTCTGTCTCGCCTGTTCCCCCATCAGCGCCGACATCTCCGCATTGGCCTGGTGGCTCAACAGCGTGGCGCCGCGCAGTTCGGTGGGAACGAGCACCTGCTCCAGGAACTGGCCCGCATCGAAGGGACGGGCCAACGGGCAGCCCCCAAAGCCGGACTGCGCGTTGGCAGCGGCGTTCTGGAGCATCATGGGATCGTCGAACCACTGCCAATTGTTCTGGGGGAATACCTCCAATCGGAAGCGGCCGTCGGGTGACGTGGCGGTCAGTCGATTTTGAATCGCGTCGGCCGGGCACTGGGCGTTCACCACCCAGCGCACGCCACCTTCGGTCCGCCATCCCTTGGGCAGAAGAATGCTGTACGCCTCGATGGGCTCCGCGAATCCGTTCTCGTCGCGAATCCGCGCCCGCTGCCAGATCGTGTAGTCTTTTCCCTCGACCGCCTTTTGGGTGGCCTTGTCGCGCTGCCCCGGTGGGACCTGAGAACCCGCGTCGCCCGCGGCTCCCCGGGGTGCCTGTTCTCCCTTCGACGGGGACTGGGCCTGCAATTGGGGGACAGTCTCCGCGGCAAGCAGCACGCCGAGCGCGACAGCGAGAACGCGGGTGCCGGAGAATGAGACGAAGTCAATGAAGGGCATGGGGGTGATTGAACGTTCTCCCGAGCTCAGAGCCGAATCCGATACAGGGCGAAGGAGGTCCCGGAGTCCGGGGTGATGGTGATGAAATGGGAGGTGCCGGCCGCGGTGAAGGTTCCCAGTGAACCCCAGGCGTTGAGGCGGGTCGCGCCATCCACGGAGAACGGGGTGCCCGGAACGAGTTGATCAATGCGCAGCGTGAAGTTGGGACCATCCCGGGTGATGCTAACGATGGGCGTCGGAGCCACCACCGACAGGCTGGGTGCCCAACTGGGATACGACGCTGGAGCCGCTACGAGGCCGCGGGGGTTGGTGCCGTCGGCATTGACCACGCTGATCGAGGACCGCGTCACGTCTCCCAGCAACGAATTCCATCCGTTGAGCACCATCTGGGGTGCGGTGTCGAAGGCGATCTGGGAACCGTCGGGGGACCACGTCACACGGCTCACCCACAGTCCTTCGTTGAGCCGCAGCACCTCGCGGTCGCCGGTGCCATTGTAATTGATCACCCGGATCGAACAGATGGAGGGCAGGGGTGCGATGCCGGCGCCATCGAATCGGGTATCCTGTCGGAGGAAGTGCCGGACATAGGCCACGCGCGTGCCGTCGGGGGAAATTGCGGGGGCGTAGTCGTGGGGAGTGACGGTGGTCGCGATCAGCGTGGAGATGTCGAAGAAGGCGTCCGCCTGGCCGACCGGATTGGTGAGTTTGCGGATGAAGGGGGAGATGCTCGCCGTGGAGAAGACCGCCAGCACCGTGCCCTGCAGGCTGGTTCGGCCTCCGGTTCCCACCGCCGGAATGTCTGAGCCCACGGTGGCCACCACCTCGTTCAGTCCGGGATGCCAGTCCACACCGTCGCCCCCCTGGTTGAAGCCGTCCCGCTCCTGCGGCGACAGATAAACATACGGGCCTGCCGGCAGCGCGTCCCCTAGGTTGAACACATCCACGATGGGGAAGCGTCCGCTCGCCGACTGCACATCGGCCGGATTGAACACGATGCCCGACTTGAAGATGTTCATGACCACGACCCGCCCACCTTCGGGAGAGAAGGCCTTGTGAATGGGGTTATGGAGCTTGTAGGACGAGATGCGGTTGTCGCCGAGGAGTTGGGCGAGATCGGATCGGAACAGGACGCCGTCCACCACGG
>JBDKKE010000158.1:0-17450 GCA_039796255.1 Verrucomicrobiota bacterium
GTGTTTCCGGGCAGCCGATGTCGACCGACCCTGAGTCCCGACATTTCTAACCCTGCCGCGCCGCGCGAAGGACCCCGAACAATCCCACGACGCCGGCAAGGACGCCGCCGACCAGCAGCCATACGGTTTTGTCGGTCGGCGCACCGGTGAAAATCCGGGAGATCCCGGAACCGACTGAATCGGAGGCGCTGATTCCCCAGATGGTGAGGACAATGCCGATCACCAGCAGAGCGGCTGAAATACTTTTGTTCATCGTAGCGGTTCCATTTGCAAGTAGGATGCCACTTGGAAAAGAGGCGTTCCCGTCGATGGCGAAATTTCTGCGAGGAATGGTGTCAGGGAGGGCGACTATCGCACCCAAAGAATCACCGGGATTCGTCGGGATCCGAAGGTGTCTTGCTGACGATCGGGCCGGTTCATCTCGCCATCCCTTTGGCTGCAATTCGCCGCGCGACTCCCGTCACCGTCTCGTCAACGCCATCAGGGCGAGGTTTGCTGCTCCCGAAAGTCATCGATTTGATTTAACGGGCAAACCGCAGTTCATCGAACCGCAAGGAACACCAAGACCGCATAGAAAAAGGGTGAAACCGAGTTTTCGGAAGGCGCCTTTCGTTCATCCGGCAGTTGAAGGCCTTCATTTCCGAGTCCCTCACCGCATTGCTCGATTTTTGTGCTCCTGGTGTTTTCTGCGGTTCCATCCAATTGCGGAGTTTAGGTTCAACGGAAATCAGGGGCAGGACCGCTGATTGCGGTCGGTCGACCGTGTGCACGATGCATGCCCGGGATTGCAAAGGGCATGGTTTACCAGGGAGCGGATTTCGCAGTCGTTGCGCCAGATCGGAACTTGATTGCCTTTCCGGGGCGAATTTCAGCGGAGGCAGGTCCGGCACGCGGAGTGCAGAAGCGTAGCCAAATGAACGCCACCGATTCCTCCTCGCCGGTTGATGACTACTTCGAAGGGCCAATTTGTACGGAGGAAGCCGCCGACCTTGCGTACCGGAACTATGTCAGCCAGGGCTCGGATGCCGGAAGCGATTTTGGTCAGCGCCGTGATGCGCAGGCGTGGTCGACGGCTTTCCTAACCCGGGATTCAACCGCCGCCAAGTAGGTGAACCTCGTCCCGTCCGCCTCAGTTCATGGGCCGATTCCTGGTGGAGGTGCTGTCCGCAGCGAATCCATTGGCGAGTTCGATTGAGAGGGGGGGCACTGCCGATCATGCGTTCACCGACTCTTCGCCGACATGGCGGACGACACGCTGCGGGCCGCGCGAGGGGGACGTCCGATGAGCCCCCTCTGCGCGCCGAGGTGCTGACTTCAGGGCAATTGGATGCTTATGCCGGCGAACTGGCGGCTGGACACCGGGTGGTCTTGCAGGGCGGCGCCAATGGTCTCCTGGCGCGCCTGAATGAGAACGAGGAGCTCCTTCATGCCTTCAATCGCGCCACTCTGGAGATCCGTCGGCACGCGCGCGACGTGACGCCGGCGGCGGAGTGGCTGCTGGACAATGCCTATCTGCTGGATGAACAGGTCCTGCTGGCCCGGCGTCATTTGCCCCGACAGTACAGTCGCGAGCTCCCACGTCTGGCCGTGGGAGGGACGGTGGGGCTTCCCCGGGTGTACGATTTGGTGCTGGAGTACGTCGCGCATGTGGACGCCCAGTTGGAGCTGACGTCCCTCAGTGCGCTGGTGACCGGCTATCAGCGGGTCAGCCCATTGCGGTTGGGGGAGCTTTGGGCGGTGCCCATCATGCTCCGGCTCGGCCTGCTGGAGAATCTGCGCCGCGTGACGGTGCGTCTGAGCGAGGCGCGGGCTGACCGCAATCTGGCCCTTCACTGGGCGGAACGCCTGCAGGCGGTCCTCGAAACCGACGCCAGCGATCTCATCGTCATCGTTGCCGAACTGGCCCGCGGGGACCTGCCCCGTTCGATCGCCTTCGTCGCCGAATTCAGCCAGCGGCTCTCGCGATTCGGACCTTCGGCACAGCTCGCCCGAAACTGGTTTGAGGGATACCTCGCCCGGGAGGGGCGGTCACTGGAGCAGTATGTGCTGATGGAAAGCCAGCGGCAGGCGGCCGACCAGGTGTCGATCAGTCATAGCATCGCCAGCCTGAGGCTGCTCGGGACGCTGGACTGGCGATCGTTTGTCGAGGCCCTGAGCGTCGTGGAACTGGCCTTGCGACAGGATCCGGCAGGGATTTACGCCCGCATGGATTTCGCCACGCGGGATCAGTATCGCCACGCGGTGGAGGCCGTAGCCCGGGGGAGCAAGCGCCGGGAATCGGAGATTGCGGATCTGGCCATCTCCCTCAGCACGGAACAGGCGCGGGTCCATGGTGCCAATGATAGGAGGGCGCACGTCGGATATCATCTGATCGACGCCGGACGGAAAATCCTGGAGACGGCGGTTCACCTCCGTTGTCCCTGGCGAGCCTGGCCGGAGCGCCTGATTCGCTGCCATCCGGCCGTGTTTTATATCGGTGGCCTCACCTCCCTGGCCTTGGGGGCGACCGCAGTGCTGGGATGGGCCGCATTCGGGATCGGGATTCATGGTCTGCCCCTGGCGCTCCTGCTGTGCGCTGGCCTGTTGAGTTCCAGTCAATTGGGCCTCGGTTTGATGAACTGGTTGGCCCCGCTGCTGGTGGCTCCCCGGCTGCTGCCACGCCTCAACGTGACCGCGGGCATTGGGCCGGAATGGGCGACCCTGGTGGTGGTGCCCACCATCCTGAGCACGGTGCGGTCCATTGATCGGCTGCTGGAGGGAATGCAGGTTCACCAGCTCGCCAACCGCGATGCCCACCTTTACTTCGGACTCCTGACCGATTTTCGCGATGCGGCAACGGCCGAGCAGCCTGACGATGCTGCGTTGCTGGATCGGGTTCGCACCGGCATTGAACTTTTGAACCGGGCGCATGGGCCGAATCGCTTCTTTCTCTTCCACCGCCCGCGCCGCTGGAATGAGCAGGAAGGCGTCTGGATGGGGCACGAGCGCAAGCGGGGCAAACTGGAGGCGTTCAACGGGCTGCTGCGGGGACGGGGCCGCGAGTCCTTCGCTGAGGTGGTGGGGGATCTCTCCCTCCTTCCGGAGATCCGCTTCGTCATCACCCTGGACACCGATACCCAGCTTCCCAGGGATGCGGCCCGACGTCTGGTCGGCACCATGGCGCACCCGCTGAATCGCCCCAGGCTCGATGCCGACACCGGGATCGTCACCGAGGGCTACGGCATTCTCCAGCCCCGGGTGGGGGTCAGCCTGCCCAGCGCCAGCCGGTCCTGGTTTGTGCGCCTCTTTGCCGGGGATGCCGGTATCGATCCCTACACCCGCGCTGTCTCGGATGTCTATCAGGACGTCTTCAACGAGGGTTCGTTTATCGGCAAGGGGATCTATGACGTGGACGCCTTTGATCAGGCCGTGGGCGGACGTTTTCCCGACAACACCATCCTCAGTCACGACTTGATCGAGTCGGGCCACGCCCGCTCGGCGCTGGTCAGCGACGTGGAGCTCTACGAGGATTACCCGTCGCGCTACAATGCCGACATCAACCGGCGCCACCGCTGGATCCGGGGTGATTGGCAGATCGCTCCCTGGCTGCTGCCGCGCGTGCCGGGCGCAGATGCGCGTTGGGTGGCCAATCCATTGTCCGGACTGTCCCGGTGGAAGCTTTTCGACAATCTGCGCCGGAGTCTCGTTCCGCTGGCGTTCCTGCTGCTGTTGCTTGGGGACTGGTTGCTGGCGCCGCAGGTGACCGGGTTTGGCCCCTTGATGGTGGGATTGGCGATGCTGTTGCCCGCCGCCCTGGGGCTGCTGGTGGATGCGGTGCGGAAGCCGGAAGAATGGCCGCTGAGACTGCATCTTCGCGTGGTGGCGGCCGCGGCGGCCCGTCAGGCGGCGCAGTCCGGACTGTCACTCGCTTTCCTGCCCTATGACGCATGGGTCAGTCTCGACGCGGTGTTGCGGACCCTGGTGCGGCTGCTGGTCACACGCCGGCATCTTCTCGAGTGGCAGACTTCGAGCGATGCCGAGCAAATGGCACGCACGGATGTGCCGGCCTTCTTCCGGACCATGTGGATCGCCCCGACGGCCGCGCTGGTGATCGGAGCTTCGCTGATCCGCTGGCGGCCGGATCAACTGGGGTTCGCCGCCCCGTTTCTCGTCCTGTGGATGTCTGCTCCGGTGCTCGCTTGGTGGATCAGCCGTCCCTGCCTGCAGGCGGCTCCCGAACTGACCGCCCCCCAGCGAACGTTCCTCCGCCGGATTGCGCGCCAGACCTGGAGCTTCTTTGAGACGCTGGTGACTGCCGGGGAACAGTGGCTTCCACCGGACAACTTTCAGGAAGTGCCGGTCCCCGTAGTGGCGGGTCGAACCTCACCCACCAACCTCGGACTGGCCCTGCTGGCGAATCTGGCGGCCCGTGACTTCGGCTACATCAGCCTCCGCCGGCTGGTGCAGCGGACTGCGGATGCCTTGGAATCGATGGAACGGCTCGAGCGGCACCGCGGTCATTTCTACAACTGGTATGACACGCGGAGCCGTCAGCCGCTGCCGCCGCTGTATGTCTCGACGGTGGACAGCGGGAATCTGGCCGGGCATCTCCTGATTCTGGAGGCGGGTCTTCGCCAGCTTTGTGATCAGCCGCCCTATCAGGCGGCCGTGTTCGCTGGCCTGAGGGACACACTGGAACTGGCGCGGGGTAGCCGGCCTGAATCGGATTGGCCCCCGCTTTTCGCGCTCCTGGACCCGCCACCCGCGACCCAAGCCGAGGCGGTCCTGCGTCTGGATCAGCTCCGTGAGCGGGCCGCGCCGTCCGTCGCATTGGGAGTTCCTCCGTCGCCGGAAGCCCAGGATTGGTTGGAGCGTTTCCAGGCGGAATGTCACGATCACGCCGCAGAACTCCGGGAACTGCTGCCCGGTGCTGAATCCATCGCCCCGGAACCGATGCGGTCACCGGTCTCGGTGGCGACCCTGCGACAGATGGCCGGCGACGCTGGGAGACGGGAAGGAGCGCTCGTCCCGCCGGCCATCCTTCAGGCGCGGGCTCTGGTCTGGCAACTTGAGGATCTCGCCCGCCGGTGTGTGCGCCTGGCCGAAATGGACTTTGCCTTCCTATTCGATCCGCAGCGCGAGCTGTTCACCATCGGGTATAATGTGTCCGAGCGCCGGCGCGACCCGGGATTCTATGATCTGCTGGCCTCAGAGTCCCGGCTGGGCAGCTTCGTGGCCATTGCCCAGGGACAGGTGCCCCAGGAACACTGGTTTGCTCTCGGACGCCTGCTGGGGGATGTCGGGGGTGAGCCGGCGTTGATGTCCTGGAGCGGCTCCATGTTTGAGTACCTGATGCCGCTGTTGGTCATGCCCACCTATGAAAACACACTGCTGGACCGAACCTGTCGGGCGGTGGTGGAGGCCCAGATCCGCTATGGACGGATCCGTGGAATTCCCTGGGGCATCTCCGAATCGGGCTACGACGCCACGGACAGCCAGTCGAACTATCAGTATCGCGCCTTTGGGGTTCCCGGCCTGGGTTTCAAGCGCGGTCTCGCTGAGGATCTGGTCATTGCGCCCTATGCCTCCCTGATGGCCTTGATGGTCGATCCCCGGGCCGCCTGCGATAACCTGGAACGGCTCGCCGCCGAGGGGCGCACGGGGCGATTTGGATTCTATGAGGCGATCGACTATACCGCGTCCCGTCTGCCCGCCGGCCAGACCAGCGTGACGGTCCGGTCCTTCATGGCGCATCACCAAGGCATGGGACTCCTGGCGTTGGCGGGGACGCTGCTGGACCGCCCGATGCAGCGCCGGTTCCTGGCCCAACCCTCGTTCCGGGCCACCGAACTCCTGCTACAGGAGCGGATGCCCCGGGCGATGGGTCATTTCCAATCCGATGGCGACGAACAGACGTCCGCCCCGGTCACGGTGGTGGGAGGCGCGGTGCGGCTGTACACCACACCGCATACCGCCCAGCCCGAGGTTCATCTGCTATCGAACGGACGCTATCACGTCATGATCAGCCAGGCGGGTGGCGGGTCCAGTCGCTGGGGCGACCTGGCGGTGACCCGCTGGCATGAGGATCCAACCCGGGACGGCTGGGGCAGCTTCTGTTACGTCCGGGAGGTCGGCAGCAACCAGGTCTGGTCGGCCGCGTTTCAGCCCAGCCTGCGTTTGGGCGCCCGTTACGAGGCCATTTTCACCCAGGGCCGCGCTGAGTTTCGCCAGCGCTTTGGGGAGATCGAACTGCACACCGAAATCGGGGTTTCCCCGGAAGATGACCTGGAACTGCGCCGGCTGACCCTGACGAATCACGGGACGGTCTCCCGAACCCTCGAAATCACCACCTACGCGGAAGTCGTGTTGGCTCCGGCGGCCTCCGATACCGCGCATCCCGCATTCAGCAACCTGTTCGTCCAGACGGAGTACGATTCCGAGCGGCAGGCGCTGCTCTGCCACCGGCGGGCCCGTTCGGAATCCGAGCGGCCGCCCTGGCTGGTGCACGTTCTCAACGTGCATTCGCCGCAGGCGGGGGAGGTCTCCCATGAGACGGACCGCGCCCGGTTTCTGGGACGGGGCCGCACCGTCAACACACCCGCAGCGATGGAGGGTCCGCTCTCCGGCACGACGGGGGCCGTTCTGGATCCGATAGTCTCCCTGCGCCGCACCGTGGTGGTGGCCGCCGACGATTCGGTGAGCCTTGACCAGATTCTCGGCATCGCGCCTGACCGGATGTCAGCCCTGGCCCTGGCGGAGAAATACAACCAGCCGCGCATGGCGGACCGGTTGTTCGAACTCGCCTGGACCCAGACGCAGGTCGCTTTGCGGCAACTGGAATGCACGCCGGCCGAGGCGCAGGAATTCGGGGTGCTCGCAGGGGCGCTGGTCCAGGCCAATCCAGCCCGCCGGGCGGGTTCCACCATTCTCCTGGGCAATCGACGCGGACAAAGCGGTCTGTGGAGTTACGGAATCTCCGGTGACCTGCCGATCCTCCTGCTCCGGTTGACCGACCCCAGTCGCATGGATTTGGTTCAGCGCGCTGTTCGTGCCCATTCCTACTGGCGGCTTAAGGGGCTCCTGGTCGAGTTGGTCATTCTCCATCAGGAAACGTCGATCTATCGCCAGTCCCTGCAGGATCAGATCGTCGGGTTCGTCTCCTCCAGCCTTCACCTGGCGTTGATCGACAAACCCGGAGGTATTTTCGTCCGGGCTCTCGATCAACTTCCGCCAGAGGACCGCCTGCTCCTGCAGGCCGTCGCCCGCGTGGTTCTCTCCGACGAACTGGGAACCTTCTCCCAGCAGGTGCGGATGCAGGCGATATCCGATCCCCTCCCGCCCTTGCTCGGGCCGCGGCGTCCTCGCAGTCCCGAGACCCCAGCCCCCCCGGTTTCGCGCCCGTTGATCTTCTTTAACGGACTCGGCGGGTTTACCCCCGATGGACGCGAATACATCATTACCCTGGAGGCGGATCCTCCCCGTGAGGTCGTTCCGCCGGGAGTCCGCTTCGCCGTCATTCCCCCGTGGCATACCGGGCGGCAAAGCCGGGTTTCCACTGGCGTGGATCGGCTGCTGGCCAACGGTGCGACGACACCGGCTCCCTGGAGCAACGTGCTGGCCAATCCGTTCTTCGGCACGGTCATCTCCGAAACCGGCGGAACCTATACCTGGCTGGAGAACAGTCATGAGTTTCGTCTCACACCATGGAACAACGATCCGGTCAGCGATCCTCCTGGCGAGGCGATCTATGTGCGCGATGAGGAGACCGGAGAATTCTGGTCACCCACGCCCCAGCCGGCCCGGGGACTGACGCCGTACACCGTGCGCCATGGCTTCGGCTATACCGTCTTTGAGCACACGGAGCAGGGGATCGTCACCGAGTTGCACGTCTACGTGGCGCCCGATGCCCCGGTGAAATTCTCGAGCCTTAGGATTCGGAATGTCTCCGGACGCCCGCGCCGGCTGACCGTCACCGGCTATTGGGAATGGGTGCTCGGGGACGCGCGCAGCCGCACCGCCCTCCATGTTCAGACGCAGTTGGATCCCAAGAGCGGTGCCCTGCTGGCGCGCAATCCGTTCAATACCGAGTTTGCCGAACGCGTGGCCTTCGTGGATGTGGACGATCCTGCCCGCACCCTGACGGGCGATCGTCGGGAGTTTCTCGGGCGCAACGGCACCCTTGCCCGGCCTGCCGCTCTGGAGCGTCTGCATCTGTCGGGTCGCACCGGCGCAGGATTTGACCCCTGTGCAGCGCTGCAGGTGGTGGTGGAACTGACGGAGGGCGAGGACCGTGAGGTGACGTTTCGACTGGGGGCCGGACGCAGCCTCGCCGAGGTTCAGTATCTGGTGCAGCGGTTTCGCCGGCCCAACGCCTGTCGTGCCGCGCTCGAATCGGTCTGGGCAACCTGGAACAGAACGCTGGGAACACTGACCGTCGAGACACCGGATCCGGCGGTGAACGTCCTGGCCAATGGATGGCTGATCTATCAGACACTCTCCGCCCGGATCTGGGGACGAACCGGCTTCTATCAATCCGGCGGAGCGTTTGGTTTTCGTGATCAGCTTCAGGATGCCATGGCGCTGGTGCAGTTGGAACCCGCGCTGCTGCGCGAGCAGTTGCTGCGTGCCGCCTCCCGGCAGTTTCGCGAGGGCGATGTCCAGCATTGGTGGCATCCACCGGGCGGGCGCGGCGTGCGCACCCGCATTTCGGACGACTACCTGTGGCTGCCCTACGCCGCGTGCCGCTACGTCGGGGTCGTGAATGACACCGGCGTGCTGGATGAGTCCATTCCCTATCTGGAGGGGCGCGCACTCAAACCGGATGAGGAAAGTTACTATGACCTGCCCGACCGGTCGGAACCCAACGGCACGCTGTACGAGCACTGCGTCCGCGCGATCAACCACGCCCTCCGGTTTGGCGAACATGGTCTGCCGCTGATGGGCAGCGGCGACTGGAACGACGGGTGCAATCTCGTGGGCGTCCATGGCCGGGGCGAAAGCGTTTGGTTGGGTTTCTTCCTGGCCGCGGTGCTTGCCGACTTTGCCGTTCTGGCCCGGCGGCGGAACGACGAGGCCTTCGCCGAGCGCTGCCTGCTGGAGTCCGCCCGCCTGCGGGAGAATCTTGAACTCCATGCCTGGGATGGCGAGTGGTACCTGCGCGCCTGGTTTGATGACGGCACGCCACTGGGTTCCCATGCGAGTGCGGAATGCCAGATCGACTCGCTTCCGCAGAGCTGGTCGGTGTTGAGCGGTGCCGGCGATCCGGAGCGGTCGCGTCAGGCGATGCAGGCGGTGCGGAACCGCTTGGTGCGCTCCGAGGGGAAGCTGATTCAACTGTTTGACCCCCCGTTTGACCGTTCAGGCCTCAATCCGGGCTACATCCGGGGCTACCTGCCCGGTGTGCGCGAGAATGGCGGACAGTACACCCACGCCGCTCTCTGGAGCGTCATGGCCCTGGCTGAGTTGGGAGAACACGAGACCGCCTGGGAACTGTGTGGGCTGCTCAATCCGGTCAACCACGCCTCCACCCCGGCGCAAGTCGCCACCTACAAGGTGGAGCCCTACGTGGTGGCCGCGGACGTCTATGCCGTGGAGCCCCATCTCGGCCGCGGCGGCTGGACGTGGTATACCGGCTCGGCTGGATGGATGTATCGACTCCTGACCGAGACCCTGCTTGGACTTCATCGGGAAGGGGACTGGCTGCGCCTTCAACCGCGCCTTCCTGCGGCCTGGCCGGAGTTTACCATGCATTACCGCTATCGGGAAACCCCCTATCGGATTCATGTGACCCGTCCCGGTGGAAGCATCGGATCGATGGTGTCCCTGGTTCTGGATGGTGCCAGGGTTTCCGGGGACCGGATTCCGCTCGTCAATGATCAGCGGGAGCATTCGGTGGACGTTCTCCTGTCGGATTCCAAGACGAGTCCGTGACGGCGGGTTGGGGAAATGACGCGCCCCACGCGCCATCCCACGCGTCCCCGCCCCAGACGATGCGCGCCCCCAGCGCAAACACGGGTGGCAACTCCAAAGGCCCGGCAAATCCCGGGGGGATCGACAGCCAGCGTCGGTGGGGACCGCGTACCTTGCACGCTGGTCCCCGCGAACCCCGTGCAGGTTGCAGCGAATCGTCGTGGGTGCCTGCACCCGTCACAGTTTAAGTGTCCTGTAATCAACGTCCCCACCGCCGGTTGACCCCTGGCACGACCGTTGCATTGACCTTCTGGAAGGTCGGGTAACAGGGGGTAACTCCAATACCTGAATCCTTAATCAAAGCGGAAAATATAAATCAAAGAACTATGAAAACTATTGTTCGAACTCTTTCGCCGGCGCTCGTCACTGCCCTTTTGGCGCTGCCCCTCCTGGCGGGCGCCGAAAAGTCCGATCCGTCAACCGGAGTCCATGCCAACATTCCTTCCCATGTTCTCAATGGGGACACAACATCATCCCAGCAGTTGGGACAGGTAGTCCGGGTGAGTGACGTGATGGGCCTGGAAGTAAAAAACCTGCAGGACGAGAAGCTGGGCAAGGTAAACGACCTCGCCATCGACGTCGCCTCCGGTCGCATTGTTGAGGTTATTGTTTCCACCGGTGGCCTCCTGGGCGTGGGTTCCACACTGCTGGCGGTACCGCCTGCTGCCTTCCATTATGATCACCAGGCCAAGGTCCTGCATCTGGACCGTAGCAAGGAGTCGCTGAAGGGGTTGCAGCCGTTCGACGTTTCCCAGTGGGACACCCACTTTCAGTCATCCAACGTTGTTGAGGTGTACCGTGCCTATGGTGTGACGCCTTATTTTGTTCACGGCAGCGGGAATGGAATTGACCAGCAGGCGCAGGTTTATCGTCGGGGAAACACCGATGGAACCACCGGCAATCGCCTCAGTTCCGGGGAAGCCAATCGGAGCGCCAGTGCCAATGATGCTGATAACACGGCCAGGAATCGTCGTGACAAGGACGGGAACACGCTCACTGCTGGCGATCAGGGAAACAGCGCCGGAGACATTGCCATCACGGCCGACATCCGTAAGGCAGTGTTGGCGCGGGACGGCCTCTCGGTAAACGCCCAGAACGTCAAGATCATCACGCTCAATGGCCGCGTCACTCTTCGGGGTCCGGTGAACAGTGAGGAGGAAAAGACCATCATTGCCGCCATCGCCGGTGGAGTGGTCGAGGCGTCAGCCGTGGATAACCAACTGGAGGTTAAACGCCAGCGCGCCAGCAAGTGATCGGTATCATTTCTTTTTGATTCACGAAGTCTCATTTCAACCCAGCAATACCATGTCCAAAAAATCTGTGATCTGTCTCACCAACTCCCGCTCCCAGGCTGAAACCCTTGTCGATCGGCTCAAGGGTTCCGGGTTCTCCACTGACGACATTTCAGTTCTGCTGCCCGACAAGGAAGGCACACGGGATTTTTCCCATGAAAAGAATACCAAGGCACCTGAAGGGGCGGCCACCGGCGCGGGTGCGGGCGGTGTCGTGGGAGGCACTCTTGGCCTCCTGGCTGGCATCGGGCTCCTGGCTGTTCCCGGAGTAGGACCCTTCCTTGCGGCCGGCCCCATCATGGCGGCCCTTGGCGGTGTTGCCGTGGGCGCAACGGTCGGTGGTGTGGCCGGAGGGCTTGTCGGACTCGGCATTCCCGAGTACGAGGCCAAGCGCTATGAAGGCAAGATCAAGGAGGGCGGGATCCTGATCTCAGTCCATGCTGAAAACTCCGACGAGATCAACCGCGCCAAAAAGATCTTTGAGGCGGGCGGCGCCAGGGACATCTCGAGCACTGGTGAAGCCAGCGTGCCCTCCCGGGATGCGGACACCCATTCGGCCGGGGAGAATCCGGTCTTCCGCCCGATGCCTGGGACCATGACCGAGCCAGTTCAGTCTCGGGCCAACTCGCCGGTTTATCCGACCCGCTAAACCACGGCGGCGCTCCCCACGGCAATCCCCCGAGGAGTTGTCCTGGGGAGTAGTCGCCAAAACCGCCGCCGCGTAACCCGGCGAATGCCCCCATCGATCACCAAGAGTAGAAACAATTAAACCATACCTCCATGAAAACACTTGAATCCCTGTTCTTTGATGAACTGGCGGACATGTACGATGCCGAGCATCGACTGGTGAAGGCGCTTCCCAAAATGGCCGAGGCCGCAACTCACGATGAACTGAAGGCAGCCTTCAAGGCGCATCTCGTCGAGACGGAGGGACACATCAAAAAGGTGGAGCAGGTGTTCCAAGCCTTCGGCAAGGAGCCCAAATCCGCGAAATGCGAGGCGACCGTTGGCCTGTTGAAGGAGGCCGACGAAATTGCCGAGGATAACGAGGGCTCCCCCACCATCAACGCCGCCCTGATCTCCGCCGCCCAAAAGGTGGAACACTACGAGATCGCTTCCTATGGATGTCTCCGAACCTGGGCGGAACTTCTCGGCAATAAGAATGCCACGAAACTGCTATCGGAGATCCTCGCCCAGGAAAAGGCCGCCGACGAGAAGCTGACGCTACTCGCCGTCAAGACCTGTAACCCTGCCGCGGAGGGAGCACCCGGAGACGACGACGAGGTTGTTGGCCCGCCGGAAAGGAAGGAGGTTCGAAAGGAGCCTGTTTCCGCAGCGAAATCGAGGACCTTTGCGGCGGCCAAGACGCGCTGATACCGGCTTGTCCAAAAAGCCAATCGAGAAAGGATATCCATGCGAGTTCAATCCAGTCGGGGACGTGAAGCCGGCAAGGTCGGCTGGGCGATGATGTGGCTGCTGGGCGTGCCCATTCCGCTACTGATCATTTTGTTTCTCCTGCGTGGATGCACATGATGGAGGTCCACTGACACCGGCACGGGGCGCGCCCCGTGTTAGAAACCCAGCCTGCCACCGGCGCACGCCGACGGCAGGTTTTTCATGGCCGCGGGTGGTGAAGCTTCTGGCGCAGGACAGCGGAGACGGATTGAGCCCTGCGCCCGTTTCACTCTGAACCCAGTTTCTTCCGCTTCCGATAGGGGGTGGCCTGGTCGATGCCGGGGACGATGGCGGCCTTCGCCGGGTTGAATGGCGCTGGCCCGGTCGACAAGATCTGCGTCCTGGACGTCCCGGGGCAGATCGGGGGCGGCTCAAGCGCGGGCGAGGCGGACGCTGAAGGTGGTGCCCTGACCGGGCGCGCTGTCGCACCGCAGTTCGCCTCCCAGCGAGTCCATCAGCTGCTTCACGATGCTCAATCCCAGTCCGGTGCTGGGCTCGTTGCCCGTGGGCTGGGCGGAGAGGCGGCCGTAGCGTTGAAACATCCGGGTGCAGTCTTGCGGGGTAAATCCAGGGCCCTCATCGCGGATGAGGCATTCGGCGTGGTTCTCGTCGCCGGCCAGCGACACCCAGATGGAGCTCCCTGACGGAGAAAATTTCACGGCGTTGCCGATCAGGTTATCCAGGATCTGTCGCAGCGCCACTGGATCGGCGCGGACGGCGGGATCCGTCGCGGGCGGTTCCCAACGCAGGTCCTGTTGCTTGCGCCGTGCCATGCCGGTGTGTTCGCGCACCACGTCGGCGGCCAGTTCCCCGAAACGCACCTCGACCGGCGTCAGCGTGTGGCTGTGTTCGGCCGCCGAGTTGGCCAAAAACTGCTTCACGAACGCCAGAGTGCGGTCAGTGGCCTCCACAATGTTGAGACTGAGGCGGTGCAGCCGGGCATCAGCCTCCGTCCGCTCCGCTATCAGTTGTGCACTCATCAGGACACTGCCCAGCGCGCCTTTCAGGTCGTGCGCCAGAATGCCCAGCAGCTCGTCCTTGTCCTGCGCCAGTTGCCGCATCCGATCGCGGGCGGACTTGAGCGCCAGGTGGGTCGTCACGCGGGACATCAGCTCCGCCTGATTAAAGGGCTTGGTCACATAGTCCACGCCGCCGCATTCCAGTGCGCGGACGATCAGGCTCTTTTCATCTGCAGCAGAGAGGAAGATCACCGGCAGATCGTCCAGGGCCCGCTGCTCGCGGATGCGGCGGCACACCTCGAACCCATCCATGCCGGGCATCATGACATCGAGCAATACGAGATCCGGAGGCCGCAGGGCAAGGCGCCGGAGCGCAGTGGGTCCATCCGCGGCGGGGACGACGTCGTAGCCCAGTTGGCCCAGGATGGACCCCAGCACTTGCAGGTTGGCCGGCTGGTCATCCACAATCAGGACGCGGACGGGGAACGAGGGCGCGATGGACGGGTGCGAAGGTGTGGACGGTTCACCCGGTGCGGGCCTCGAGCTGTCTGAGGAACTGCGGAAAGCACGCAGGCTCCGTCTCCAATCCGGCGGTGTCGTAGGCCTCAGCATGGCTCTGCAGGGCGGCGGCATACTCCGCCAGTGGCGCAAGCCACTTCCGCCTGAGGCTTTTCCTCGGAAGTTACGGCCTGCTTTTCCATTCGAATCAGGTTTTTTGCAGACGTGCCCCATCGTCGGGCATTTGCTCCCAGACCTTCGTCAGGGAGGACCGCATCGGACCCAGGATAGCCCAGCCTGACACCGCCATGACCACCACCTGGCCCGCCGTGATCCATCCAGTGGCACGCTTCCGTCCCCCCGGCCAGGCCCGCATCAGGGAGACGACTGGAGTCACAGCGAGGCAGATCAGCAGGATGAGCAGAAAGGACAGGAGAATCGGCGACAGCTTGGAACACATGTGGAACAGGGCAGGCATCGCGGCGCCCCAAGCCAGGGAGAGTAGATGTCCCGGGAGTTCCGCCGACGTTTCGGGGGGCCTGGCGGGTCAGGTAAAACCGGTAGTGGGCGGTTATTCCGCCAAGTCCGTCAGGGGAGGGAATCCGTGATACTCGCGCCCCGGCGACCCATCGAATTTTTTGGAAGTTTTGTAGAGTTCAAAACGTCCGTCGGCCGCCCGCAGCGCGCACCGATCACGCAGCGCCTGCATCGCCTCGGATGTCATCGGGGTAAATGTGGCCGCAATTTCCAGGTTCTGCCGCAGCACTGATAGAGAGTTCATGCCGCTAACCAGCGTAGCCACCGGCAGCGACAGGACGTAGGAGAGCGCCTCCTTCGCCGTGAGCACGCCTTTCTTCACCGCGTCAGCCGTGCCGTTCAGGCTCTTCATGCCGATGGGCGCGATGCCGCGACGGTTCAATTCCGGGAGCACGTTGTGCTCGAAACTGCGGAAACTAGCGTCGAACGGGCCCAGCGGCATCTGGCAGGCATCGAAGGGAAAGTCATGCGCCAGCATTTTCAGATGGATGGCCGGATCCTTGTGGCCCGTGAAACCGACGAAGCGGACCTTGCCCTGCTGCTTCGCTTGCGCGATGGCCTCCATCACGCCTCCCCGGGCAAAGTGCAGGTCGGGATCGTTGTCATGGATGACCTCATGCACCTGCCACAGGTCCAGGTGATCGGTCTGCAGGCGGCGCAGGGACTCCTCCAGTTGCTTCATGGCCACGGCGGCGCTCCGGCCGTGAGTGCAGACCTTGGTCATCAGAAACGCCTCGTCGCGCCGTCCCCGCAGCGCGGCACCCATCCACTGTTCGCTGCGCCCGTCGTGATACTCCCAGGCGTTGTCCATGAAATTGACCCCGGCCGCCAGCGCTTCGTGAACAAGGCGAATTCCTTCCGCCTCGGTCTTGGCCTGGCCGATGGCGTGACCGCCAACACCCAGAATCGAGACCTGGACGCCTGTGCGTCCGAACGGGCGGCGGGGCACGGGGCCTGCCAGGGCAGGAGGCGGGTTGTTTCCGCTGGGGGTCGCGGCAGGAAGCAGTTCCTGGGTGGCCAGGGCGGCACCTGCTATTCCCAGGTGGGTCAAAAAGCGCCGTCTTCCTGAGTGTTCCAATGGGTGATCGGGGTGGGGGTCAGGGGGCATACTTGTCGTGTTTTGGGATCTGAGAAATGCCTGGGGTCCATTTCCTCCATGCCAGCCAGAGGGCCATCATGTTGATGGCCGCGAGCGTCAGGAAGCAGATCACCCCGGGGTGGAGGTGGGGGTCGCCCGAAAGATGAGCGAGCAGCGTGAGGGTTTGCATGGCGATCCTTTCAGTGCGCGGGTAACGCCTGCGGGCGCGGGTTTTTCTTCGCGGTGGTTGCCCGTTTCGCGGATTTTGCCGCCCCGGCGGGGTGCAGGATGACCTTGGTCCAGCCGTTGTCCCGCGCGTCGAAATGCCGGTACGCCTCCGGGGCCTCGTCCAACGCCAGCTCATGCGAGACAATCCACGAAGGCCGGGCGCGCCCGGTGTGAATGAGTTCGCACAGGTAGCGGTTGTAGGCTTTCACATTCGCCTGACCGGTCGCCATTCGCTGGCCCTTGAACCAGAACTGGCCGAAGTCGAATGCCAGTTTGCCTTCCTTCGCCAGTGCGTCGGCGGCACCTGGATCTTCCGGTATGAAGACGCCCACTACGCCGATCCCGCCGGTGGGCCGGACGGATTTCACCAGGTCGTTCATGGTGGCGTTGGGCACTTCGTGGCCCGCCGGATCGTGGCATTGGTAGCCGACGCATTCGCAGCCCCGATCCGCGCCTTCGCCGTCCGTCAGCTCCAGTATTTCCTCCACGGCCGTCCCTTTGGAATAATCAATGGGGATGACCCCTATCCTCGCGGCGAGGGCGAGGCGGTCGGGGTGGGAATCCACGATCATGACCTTGCTCGCGCCTTTGATCATCGCGGAATGCGCCGCCATCAGGCCAACGGGCCCGCAACCGTAGATCACCACCGATTCGCCGGGTCTTACGCCTGCCAGTTCGGTGGCGTGCCAGCCGGTGGGGAAGATGTCCGAGAGCATCACGTAGTCCGTCTCCTTTTCCCGTGCGTCGTCCGGGAGCTTGAGGCAGTTGAAGTCGGCGTAGGGCACGCGGAGGTATTCGGCCTGCCCGCCGCTGTACGGGCCCATGCCGGCGAACCCATACGCCGCGCCGGCCGTGCCCGGGTTGGCGAACAGGCACGCGCCCGTCAGGCCCCGCTCGCAGTTCTTGCAGAAGCCGCAAGCCACGTTGAAGGGCAGGCAAACCCAGTCTCCCGTCTTGATGCGGTCCACCGCATTGCCCACTTCCGCGACCTGGCCGAGCGTTTCGTGGCCCAGCACCCGGCCGGATTCCATCCCGGTCCTGCCCTCATACATGTGCAGGTCTGAGCCGCAGATATTGGTGCTGGTGACCCTCACCAGCACATCGGTGGGACGTTCGATCTTCGCGTCCCGCACATTCTTCACCCGCACATCGCGGGGTCCGTGATAAACTAGGGCTTTCATGATGCTCTTTTGTTTGAACTATCTGTGACGTGTGTGAGGCGGGTGGATACGCCGGAGGAGAGCTGCAGGAGGGATGATTCTTTGCGGGTTTCTACCTGCGCCGTAAAAGGTCAAAATCGATCCGCTTATGAACGAGTGCCGAGCCTTCCCGACGAATAGGTAATTAGCGACCGTCGCCATCTCTCCTCAATGGGCACTGTCGGTCTGAACGATCTCCTTGCCCCGGATTTCGCCGCGCCAGCCCTCAGTGGGCTCCGGCAGCGCCTCGATGAAT
>JBDKKE010000159.1:0-14944 GCA_039796255.1 Verrucomicrobiota bacterium
CGTTCCACACTCTGTCATGCCCTTCACGCAAGCCATCCCCATGCCAATACCCTTGCCACCACTGCTTGAAATCAACTTCTTCCACTCTTTCTACTCTCGCTCTATGAAATATCCGGGCTAGCGGACTCCAACGCCCGGGCGTCCGCCACCAGGTGGGACAGGGTTTCGTTCAGGACCCGCTCCCGTCGGGGATCCAGGGCGAGAATCGGGCCCAGGCCGGGCAGAAGGAGTCCTGTGTCCTCGAAGGGCTGCAACGGAATCTCGGGCAACAACGATTTCTGGATCCAGACGTAGGGCGAGGTTGGGTTCCAATCCGGCAGGTTGGACGGAGGCGCATTCCACTGCGCGTCAGGCCCAGGTTCAGACGACCGCGCGGCCAGGGCGGCGCCCCGCGCCTTGGCGTCCAAGGCGAGCTGACGTTCCGCGTCCAGTTCCCCGCGGAGACGATCCACTTCGATTTGTTCCGCGGACGCCAGATCGTGTAACCGTGTCACTTCGGCTGCCTGACCATGGAGCAACGACCGACGCGTCTGGAGTTGCCGTTGGCCGATGATCCAGAGGGCGATCCCCAGTCCAATCACCGTAAGGAGGATGAGCAGGCGATGGGTCCGCATGATCGTGGAAGTGTGAAGGTGGGGATCAGGGCTGCGCCGGCGCACTCGGAGCCGAGCCAGCCTGGGTGGCGATGTTCGCAGGCTTGGTTGGTTTCTGAACCTGCGGGATTGGCGTACTCGGAGCCGCACCCGCCTGGGCGGCGATGGCCCCGTCCACCCAATCCTGGAGTTGTGGGCGCAGGAACTCGGGAATCTCGTCCATGGGGATAGCGGCTCCAAAAGTGCTCCCGTTCTCGGTACGGGCTCCCCAGCGCAGCCACAGCCGGCCCTCCGCTTCGCCGGACTCGTTGACGAACTTGAGCCGGTGATCGGAGTCCAGAAATGCCCAGCTACTGTTCATCCCGTTCTGTCTCTCGTCGTCCATCATCGGAATCCAACTCGCCAGGGAACGCTTCAAGAGGTCATTGCGCTCGGCGCCCAGGGTCGCCTCCAGTTCGGACAGCATTTCGCGCCGGAGGGCGGCGACCGAGTCCCGGACACCGTTGATCTCAAAGACCCGAACGTCCTCTTCGGATCGGCCGTCCAGTTCGCTCTCGGTGGGTGTCACCGGCCGCAAAGCCCGCGCCTGGGCTGAGTGAACCCCGTCCAGAAAGCGGTTCATCGCTCCCTGAACGGCACCCGACTCCGACTCCGTCATCTGCAGCGCCGCCTGGATCTGCGGGGTCAGGGTTCCGCGGCGATTGGAGACCGCCGGTATGAAGATCTGCCGCAGCGCCGCCTTGGGAATCCGCGCCAGGGGCGAGCGGTCATCCCAGTGATAGGCGTCTGGCACGCCGCCCAGGGACCCCGCTGTTGCTGCGGCGAGGGCATTGCGGGTGTTGAGGGTGTCTGCCCGGGCCTGGACCAGGTCGAACCCCAGGCGTCGCGACAGCGTCTGCGCCGTATCCGTTTCCCGGGTCGCCTCCGTGAGGCTCGCCAACACCTGGCCTTCCCGGATGCGCAGTTCCCGGTGCTGATTCCATTGCCATGCCAGCGGAGCGCCGAGCAGCAGGGCGCAGACGCCGGCGGTCTGAAGATTGGAAAGGTTCATAATCGACACGAGGAAGGCGGAAAACACCCCGACACCGGCCGTGCCACCCGCCGCGAGTCCCGCAGTGCCGGCGGCGGCGGCCAGTCCCGTCGGGGCTGCGGAGGCGGTGGAGGCCTGGGTGAGGACCGCCACACCGGTGCCTGCCGGAACTGCGAAACCCTGGGAGCGGAAGAACGCGGACAGGCGGTCCAGAGCCCGGTCCACACGTTTGCGGGCGGTGTCCTCCTCAATGCCCAGAACGCGTCCTACGTCCCGCAGACTGCGCTCCTCCAGATAGCGGAGGATCAGGGCCAGACGATCGGACTCGCGCAACTGCATCAGTCCCTCGTCCAGGATCGGGGCCAGATCCTCCACCGGCGCCCGGCCGTCCTGGTGCAACTGCGCCAGCGCGGCCGCGGTATCCTCCCGCCGCTGTCGCCGAAGTTCCGCGCGCAGCCGCGCCTTTGCCTCCAGGAGTGCCGTCCGGTGCAGCCATCCCGCGAGGGTTTCATGCCCGGCCAGCCGGGGCGCCTTCCGGGCCAGGGCGATGAACACGTTCTGGGTGATCTCCTCCGCGAGGCCCGCATCGCCCGTCTGCCGCAGCGCCGCACCAAAGACCAGGTTCACATGACGCGACACCAGCGTCCGGAAGGCCATCTCCGAACCTTCGCGGGCGTAACTGCCCACCAACTCGTTGTCACCGGCATCGAGAACCATTTCACCCCTCCTACTGCCGCCACGGATCCGGACCGGACACTCTGCAGAGAACATTCTTCCGGGTGTTAAGTTTTTGCGAGTCCGTGGCTCGTTTCGAGAGATCCGCCACGGGAGAGGACGATCCCCGTCAGCGTCCTGGCAAATTCGTCCGGAGCGTCCGGGGACACCACGACTGTGCGATCCTGAAACCGGAGCACAACGGATCGCGTCGGATCGGTGACAAAGGCCCGGTACCGTCCCAGGGTCCGACTCCAGAACCATCCGGCGAAAACAAACAGGCCGCCATTGCCCATCAGGCGGAGGGAGCCCTTCATGGCCTGGGGGTTTGCCTCAGCGGATTGGAGGTCTCGCAGGCTCAGCCGGGAGGACCATCCGAGACGGCGGATCTGAAGACCTTCGGGTACGATCCGATAGCCGCGGACCATGAACGGCAGCGCACCGGTCAGGATCACCAGCGGGGTGACCACCATCAGCATTCGGGCCATTCCGGACCCACGCGGCGGAAGCGCGACCCATCCGATGACCGGAAGTGAAGCCAGGAGCGCGGTGGCCAGACCGGAGACGATCCACAACAGCCGGCAGAAAGGGGCGTCGTACTCCAACCGATCCGGAGCAGATCCCCCACCACGCCTGGGTGCAACGTCGTCCACTGCGAGAACATCCTTCATCCACGGCCCCGACTCAACCCTGGCCAAGGGCAGGCATTCGCCCTGGGCGCCGTCCATCAAGGCTCCGCTAGGGAGCCATGACCCGGAAGAATCGCGCCCGAAGGCGTTGAGGCAGGACTCGGAACCCGGGGGCATGATCACCCGAACCGCACTCGGATAACCTTCGATTCCTTGCCTGGGTGAACCGGGGGATCGAGCCGTGTTTCATTTCGGTTGTCGGTTTTTCCGCCCGCGACACTCTCTTCCGAGTGAAACGCCTCCTGAGTGTCATGCTGGTCTTGGGAGTCCTGCTGGCGGTCACTGGCCTGGCGTTTGCCCGACGCCAACCGGCGTTGCCGGATCCCAATGGGTACGACCGTCTCGTGGCGCTGGCGGTTGGAATTCCCGACGACGTCACATATCTTCCGCGTACGAACTCCCCGGCGGTGATCGCGTTCGCCCTCGGACATACGAATCTCATGGCCGAGGTTGCCGCAACCCTGACCCTGCCATCACAGATTCCCTTGCAGTACTCGCTGGACGATCCGAGACGGACAGCAGCGACCGGAGCGGATCTTCGTCGACTCGCAAAGGCACTGCTGGCCTGCGCCCTCCATCGAGAGACGGTCAATGACTCGACGGGCTCGACGGAGGGCTGCCTCGCCTCCATCGCTCTGGGACAGCAGGCCGCCCGGGGCGGACTCATGATCGATTTCTTTATCGGATCGGCCATCCAGATCTTCAGCCTGTCCCAACTCTCCAACAGCATCACCGGGTTGGACGCAGTGTCGATTCAACGGGCAACGGAAGGTCTAACCCGGCTGCGCGCCAGTCAGGAACCGCTGGGAAACTTCACCCGTCGGGAACGCCGATGGATACTCGTCGGCAGCGGATGGTGGCAGGATTGGGACGCCCTCACTGAACTCCCGACCGATCTTCTCCGCACGACCACAAAAGCCTCGCTCGTTGGCTCCTTCGCCGAGCGCTTTACCGATCTCGAGCAGGCCTATGCGGGAACGGAAGCGGCGCTGCAACGGCGATCACTGGAACTGGCCCGACCAGAAGCGCCGCAGGCTCCTACCCCAGTCCGTCCATGATCGCGGAACCGCCCGGCAAAAGACTCCTGACCGGGGAGGAGTCTCACGACCCGGCCAAAATCGTTCGAAGAGCTTTCAGATTCACCTCCTCATCGAACAGCGCCCGCACCGGAATCTCAAATCCCGGAATGGCTTCGGAATGAAGGGGACGCTCGGTGGAGAACGAAATACTTGAAACTGAACTCTTCACCGAACCGCGCTACGCTCGGCCCATGACATCGCTGCGCTTGCATGAAGTTCACGCGGCCCTGGGGGCGCGGTTCGCCGAATTGTCGGGAATGGAGATCGTCGCCGACTATGGGGATTCGCCGGCGGAGCACGCGGCCCTGCGGTCCGCGGTCGGCGTGGTGGACCTCGGGTTTCGCGGACGGCTCTGCCTCACCGGCGCCGACCGCGTTCGTCTGCTGAACGGGCAGGTCACCAATGACGTGAAGGCCCTCGCCACTGGACATGGTTGTGCGGCGGCGTTTTGCAGTCCGAAGGGCCGACTGGTGGCGGACGTGGCGATCTTTGCCCTGCCTGACGAACTGCTATTGGAGTTCGAACCGGGACTGTCGCCCGCGCTGATTGAGCGTCTGGAGCACCACATCGTGGCGGAGGATGTCCAGGTGGTGGACGTCGCGCCGCACTACGGATTGCTCTCGCTGCAGGGCCCGCGCGCCGCGGAGGTCATTGCCCGACTGGACCTCTTCCCCACGCTTCCGGAAAGCGCGCTGCAGTTTGTCACCGCAGGCAGTGCCACGCTGGGCGAACTGTATCTGATCCACAGGCCCCGGGCGGGAGTCACGGGATTCGACCTCTTTGTGCCCGCTGATTCGCAGGAAGCGGTCTTCGACCGGGCGGTGGCGGCGGCGCGGGAGTTGGGGGGCCGGGCGGCGGGCTTCGAGGCGTTGGATTTGGCCCGGTTCGAAGCCGGCATTCCGCGATTTCCCGTGGACATGGATGAATCCAATCTGCCGCCGGAAGCGGGAATGGACCGGGGTGCCATCAGTTACACCAAGGGCTGCTACACCGGACAGGAGACCATTGCACGCATCCGCACCTACGGTCAGGTGACCAAGGCGCTGCGGGGTCTGCTAATTCCGGACAACGACACACCGCTGCCGCAAAAGGGCGACAAACTCCTGCGCAACGGGCGCGAGGCCGGATACATCACCAGCGCCCGTCACTCCCCTGCGCTGAACGCCCGGCTGGCCCTGGGATACGTGCGGAAGGAATCCAATGCCCCGGGAACCGAGCTGACCCTGGTTAGCGGCGGACGGGAGTCGCTGGTGCGGGTCGTCGAGCTGCCGTTCGCCGCCGCCCAATAGGCGCGGGGGGATGACGGCCGAAGTCCTGGAGCGCGCGGGTAGGACAGGGAAAGGCGCGCGCCTCATTTTTCCAACTGCTGGCGGACGTCACTTTCCCCCCAGGCATCGGGAGCGCGGGGGCAGCGGGCGGGCTGAGACCAGCCGTGGCGGGCCGACGGCGCGGTCGTCGGACGGGGTGGCAGCGGGCGAGGAGCCGCCCGGGACGGTCGCGGTGGGCGGGTGCGAGGGGCGTCGGTCGCCGTCGGTGGAGGCGGATGAGGGTTTCATGGTGATCAATCCCAACGCAACGGCGGCGGGAACCATCACCCGCCAGGAAGTAAGCGCCGGCCGCGACTGCGGATGCCCCGGCTCCAACACACGAGGCACCCACAGAAACCTGCGCCCTCCCCTCCATCGACAACCAAAACCAGGGAGAACGCAGGAGCGGCCGACGCCAAATCCAAAAGCCAATCCGCAGTTCCGGATTCCGGTTCCACGACGGGACTGGCGACGGGTCCATTCCGTTCGTTGCACCAGACCAGACGCTCCACTCCTTACCCAACCCTATCCCGCAGATTACAGAACTGTAGCATGGAAATCTCCTGCCGGCATACCCGGTCGGCGCCTACCAAAGGATTGAAGTTTGCGGGTTTGTTTGTAGCATGCTCCGATGTCCCTCGGTACCGCATCCGAATCGTCCAGTCCAACAGCAGAGGTTGCGCGACCCCAGATCCGACGGATCCACGCCTCCGAACTCTCCCCCGAACAGTTTTTCGAGGAGCACTGGCTGACAGGAGTGCCTCTCGTCCTGCAGGACGCCACCAAGGTCTGGGGCGCCTACGGCAAGTTCAGTCCGGATTGGTTCCGTGAACACTACGGCGACCGCCGGACCACGGTTGCTGGCGTCTCCTATACCATGCGCGAGGTGATGGACCTGGTGGAGGGCCGGGATACCGGTCGCCCGATTCCCTACCCCTGCAAGTACAGCATCCCGACGCAGCTACCGGAACTGCTGCCGATGCTGCGCCCGCTGGGCCTGGGCTATGCGCGACCCAACTGGCTCGAACGTTCCTGGTTCCGGCGCGGGTACTGGGGCAGCGCTTTGGAGCTGTTCATCGGCGGTACGGGCGGGAAGTTCCCCTACGCCCATCTCGACTACTACCATCTCAGCGCCTGGATCAACCAACTGTACGGAAACAAGGAGTTCACCGTGTGGCCGCGTGGACAGGAGCCCTGCCTGTATCCGGATCCCAAGGACAACTGGAAGAGTCTCATCCCTGACGTGGAGAACGTGGATCTCAACCGGTTCCCGCTGTATCGCCAGGCAACGCCCATCACCTTCGTCGTTGGCGCCGGCGAGACGCTCTACATTCCGGTTGGCCTATGGCATACGACCAAGAGCTTGGAGCCGACCATTTCCGTCGCCTTCGACCTGTTGAACCGCCAGAACTTTCCTGCATTCCTCAAGGACGTCTGGAATTTCCGCCGCCGCACCAGCCTGGCCCAGGCCATCGGATACTCCGGCTACGCCTTCGCCGCCGGGACCCTGTGCCGCATGGGGGACACCTTCGAGCGACGCTGAGGCCGTATCGAGTCCGATCTCCCGGGCGAGGCGAAGCAGGGCCAGCGCCTCGGGAACCTGGCTTTCGCGACGCAGCCAGAAGCTGATCCAGGCCGAATCGCCAAGCACGTGATGGGGTTCGGCCTCTCCGGCGGCGACGCAGGACCGGGACCGCCGAACGCCGAGCCGAAGGTCGAGCAATCCGCACCCATGCAGGTGACCGAATTCGCGGCGTCCGCTCCGGAACTCAACGCCCCCAAACCGGTGTGGACCACAGATCACGCCCTCCCACTGAGAGACCTCCCGTTCAACCGCACGCATCGCGCGGTGACGTCCGGGATCCCCAACCGCCATGGCTGCCTGGGCGAGGACGTCGGCAAAGGAGGGCAGCATCGGAACGCGGGCCATCCAGCGCGCATGACGCACCAGTCCGGTGAACACGGATTCAACGAGCTTCGGCCAGGCGTCGTGCATTCTCCATCACCCGCAGGTGCACCGCCCGCCCGAGATGTCGGGTCCACAAATCAAAGTACCACCGAGGCCGGGTATGCAGCGTGTAGCTGCTGCGTCCAATCAGGGTGGTGGAACCGTCCGGCTCCGCGCGCAGTTCAAACTCGCCCCAGTGGGTATCGAAGTGCCCCAGCAGCTCCGGGTGCTTGGGCTGGCTGACGATGTCAAACCTCAGGCGTCGCCCGGGTTCGAACACGGCGATCCGTTCCTGAAACACCACGCCGTCACTGAACACACAGAGCCGCTCGCGGCCGACGGCATCGGCGCCGGGCGGGGTTTCCACCGGATAGGGCAAGCCAAGACGGAAGAACCAGAAGCGGGGCGGGGTCGGGATCGGGGCAAACGAGACCACATGCGGCCAGACAGCCGCAGGGGGGGCCTGAATGTGCAGTTCGTCGGTGAAGACGTCGCGTTCCGGAGGCGGGGCCAAACGCGCCTCGGCGACCAGGGCCACCATCATCAGGGGTAGAAGACTGACCTGAAGGCGGCCGGGATCCCTGCGAAACATTCGGTACCCCGCCTGGACCGCGACGAAAAGCACGGCGAAGTAAAACGGCGCGGCCATCGCCAGGCAGACGATTCCCTCGTTAAAGATCACCGCCGCTCCCAGCAATCCCAGCGAGGCGAGCCATCCCGCATGCAGCGAGAGCTCGCCAACCGTCAACGGAAGCCGACGCCAGCTCCAGGCCGCCACCAGTCCAATCAAGGGAGGCACCAGCGCCACGTTGATGATCGCCACGGACCACGTCCAATCCCCCTCAGAGATTAGAAGTATGGAGGCCAGGATCGTTGCGCCGGCGGCCAGATGCCCGGCCAGTGCCCCACCAAGGAGGGTCAGAATTCTGCGGCGCGGCTTCATCCGGTGCGCCCTTCCTGCTGCTGTACCCGTCGCGCGATGGGACGTTTCGTGTGGGTTGAGCCGGGCCGAGCGTCCATTGGCGGACGATGTCCAAACGTGCGGTCGGTGTCACACCTCTTTGCGGTGACCGGGGAATGGGATAGCCGGGGTGACGTGAGCGCGGATAGGGGCCCTCCCGCGTTCCCTTCGTCACTCCGCCGATCCGATGTCGGCGACGGCTTTTGGCTCGCCCCCATCCCCGTCCTCTCAGCATCCTGAGCCATCATGACCCGTCGTCCGATCCCCGTTTCCCCGCCGCGCCACCGCGTCCTGGTTCTGTCCGGGATGCTCCCGCTCCTGGCGCTCCTCCTGGTTCCCCGCGCCGTCGCCGCCCCGCGGGTCGCCCCCGCCGATCGCCAGACGGCTCTGGACCGCTACGTGGCGGCGCCGGATCCCAGCTACGAATGGAAAATGGCGGTGTCTCTGCGCGATGAGAGCGCCACCGGATACGCCATCGATCTCACCTCGCAAACCTGGCGGACCACCAATGATGTCAGCCGACCGACCTGGAAGCACTGGTTGCTGGTGGTAAAGCCTGACAACCTGGCGCATTCGACCGGACTGCTCTTCATCTCCGGCGGCAACAACCGGGGCACCAAGCCACCCACGCCCAGCCAGGAATTGATCCGCATCGCCAAGGCCACGAAGTGTGTGGTGGCCGAATTGAAGATGGTGCCGAACCAGCCGCTGATCATGGGCAATGACGGCGTCGAGCGGGTGGAGGACGACTTCATCGGCTGGACCTGGGACAAGTTCCTCCGCACTGGCGACGAGACCCTGCCGGCGCGGCTCCCGATGACCAAGGCGGCGGTCCGCGCTATGGACACCGTGACTGCGTTTCTGGCGTCTGAAGCCGGCGGCAAGGCCACCGTGGACCGCTTCGTGGTGTCGGGTGGATCGAAGCGCGGATGGACCACCTGGACCACGGCCATTGTGGACGACCGGGTGGTGTCCATCTGCCCGATTGTCATCGATGTGCTGAACGTGGCGAAATCCATGCAGCACCACTATCAGGCCTATGGATTCTACGCCCCGGCGGTCGGCAATTACTCGGAGCAGCATCACACCATGGACTGGCTGGGCACGCCGGAAATGGAGCGTCTGAACCAGATTGAGGATCCGTATGAGTACCGCGAGCGTCTGGAGCTGCCCAAACTCATCCTCAATGCGGCGGGCGACCAGTTCTTCCTGCCGGACTCTTCCCAGTTCTACTTCGACCAACTGCCGGGAGTGAAGTACCTGCGCTATGTCGCCAATGCCGATCACTCCCTGCGCAACAGCGACGCTTACGAGACCCTGCTGGCCTGGCAGTCGGTGATCGTCAATAAGACGCCCTTCCCACGTTTTGGATGGAAGCACGGCGCTGATGGAACGCTGACGGTGACCACCCAGGACAAGCCGACCCAGGTCGTCCTGTGGCGTGGCTACAACGCCGCGGTCCGCGACTTCCGTCTGGAATCCGCCGGTCCCATTTATCATTCGGTTCCGATGGAGGAGACCACGCCCGGCGTCTACTCCGCCCGCATTCCGCAGCCCGAGTCCGGCTGGGTCGCCTCCTTCGCCGAACTCACCTTCGACGTCGGCGCCGCCACTCCGCTGAAGCTCACCACCGACGTCCGCGTTACCCCCGACACCCTGCCCTTCGCCGCCCCCAATCCCACCCGCCCCAAGGGCTTCCTGTCCCGCTGAATCCCGCCAGGTTCCCCGCACCCCTCCCAACCCGTCACTCCTTCCCATGTCTGTTCCCCGCATCGGCATCATTGGCGGCTCCGGTCTCTATCAGATCGAGGGATTCACCCGTCAGCGTTGGCGGAAGGTGCGAACCCCCTTTGGGGCGCCGTCCGATGCGCTGCTCACCGGCGAGCTGTGCGGCCGCGAGGTGGTGTTCCTCCCGCGCCATGGACGCGGGCATCGCCTGCTGCCAGGCGAGCTGAATCATCGCGCCAATCTGTGGGCGATGAAGTCCCTGGGGGTTCACTGGGTCATCAGCGTGAGTGCGGTCGGGTCGCTGCAACGGAAGTATCGTCCCTGCGACGTGGTGCTGGTGGACCAATTCCTCGACCGCTCCAAGCGAGCGGAGGAACACTCCTTCTTCGGACGCGGGATCGTGGCGCATATCGCCTTCGCCGATCCGGTCTGTGAGGAACTGCGCCAGGTGCTGCTGAAGTCGGCGAAGCAGCGGCGGGCGCGGGTTCACGATGGCGGCACTTATGTGAACATGGAGGGACCGGCGTTCAGCACCCGCGCGGAGTCGGAGTTCAATCATCGCTCCGGCTTCGACGTGATTGGAATGACCAATCTTGGCGAGGCGAAATGCGCGCGTGAGGCGGAGATCGCTTACGCCACGCTGGCCATGGTCACCGACTATGACTGTTGGAAGGCGCACGAGAAACACGTCACGGTGGACATGATCATCGAGAACCTCCACCGCAATGCCGCGCTGGCTCAGGACATCATCGCCGACGCGCTTCCTCAAATCCCCACCACACCGGACTGGCCGTGCCACAGCGCCCTGTGCAACGCCATCATGACCCAGCGCTCCCTGTGGCCGGCGGCCGCCGTCCGGAGGTTGGGCCCGATCCTGAAACGTTATCTCTGAACGGGGGGGCCGCACACCTCCTGCGGGAGGCGAACGGCGCTCCATATTACCGGGTTCTTGGAATGTCGCTTGACGCCAGGTTCAACTCAGTAGTTCTTCGCGAGATGCCTATTAGACCGCAGTGGATCGGACTGATTATCCTGGGCCTTCAACCTTCCCTGTGGTTTGCCGCCGGCGCACAAGATGTGGCGGATGTTTCCCTCTATCGATCCGCCTATTATCAGCAGATCTCAAACGCAGAGCCCGAACCGTCGACCCCTGCGGATGGCAACAGTCCCTTCACGGCGATGTCGGTCATGGAGATGTCGGAAGCCTTTCTCAGCGATCCCGAGAATCTCGACTGGGTGCGCTCTGTCACCCTCCAACGGCCGACGGGTCCGTTGATGGGAATGACCTTCATTGACTCCTTTGCCGGCTTTGTCGCGTTCGACACCTTTACCAGCGCGGCGGCGCTGGAGAGTGCTTACCGGGAGGGAGTCTATCGGTTTACCCTCAGCAGTTTTCTGACAGGCGACGAGACTTACAATCTGGGTCTTCCGGACCGCAGTCTGCTCCCGCCGCCCCGGGTCCTCAACTTCACCGCGGCCCAGGATCTCGATGCGGCCCAGCCATTCACTCTGCGCTGGGAACCACGGTCCACACTGCAGGAGTTTATCGAACTGGAGGTCTTCGACGTGGAAACCGGAGAACGGGTCTACGACGCGGGGATCCTGGACGGTCCGCTGGATTCGCTCACGATTCCCCCCGACTCCCTTCTGCCGGGTAAGACCTATCATGCCGAACTGATCGTCACCCGGATTGATGCCAATGACTTCGACAGCGTCCCCTCGCGCTACGCCTCCACCGGTGTCCTGACCGCGCTGCCGATGCGGACCCAGTCCGGTGCCGGAGGCAGCCTGGCGATTACCGCGCTGTCCCTGGATGCGGACGGTTCGGTCCGCTGCACCATCACTTGTCAGGCCGGAGTTCAACTGGAACTGCAGCGCTCCACCGGCCTGGGTTCCGAGTGGCAGACCGTGCAGTCGACGATCCCGGAGTCCTCACCGGTGACGGTGGTTCTCCCGACCGGATCGTTGGGAGACCTGTCGTTTCTGCGGGCAGTCCAGTGATTCGCCTGAATCCGTTCCTCACCCAGAGGTCGCCAAGGCCGCAAAGGAAGAATCGAACCCAGCGAAGGGAGCAGGCATCCCTTATCCGCGCCACCGCGCCAGCCGGGACTGAAGACGCGCACTGCGCTCCGGATCCGGCACCAGATTAGGGAAATCGCGCTCCAACTGTCCCGGCTCGGGAATCACTCCCCAGGCAGTGACGGTGAATGCCTCGTGGGCCCGTTCCGGGGGAAGGCCCAGTTCCCGTGCCTGCCGGGCGAAGCGGGTCCGAAGCTTGGACTTCCACGCTTCGAGATCGGCGGTGGGCTCGATCTGATGCCGCGCCACCCAGGGCAGCCATTCGTTGATCTGGCTTTGGTGACACCACGCCTCCTCGGCTACCACGTCGAAGGCCTCCTCCACGTCCACCGCCAGGTCCGCGCTGTTCGCCCCGGCCATGTAGCCGTCGTAGGTGTTGAGGATTACCGGGGTCTTCACCGATCGGGACACCGATTCATCCGCCACCGGATACTCGTCCAGGAACGCGTGTGGCACATTGATCATGTAGGCGACGCGACGGACCGCCTCGGCGACGGTCAGGTGATCGGGATGCACCCCGGCCAGCGGATCTGAGGGCAGGGGCGGACAGAGCAGATAGTCGGGCTCAAACTCACGGATGGATTTCCAGAGCGCGGCGAGCAGGTCGGTGGTCAGTGTGCGGCAGGCTTCTTCAAAGGGACGTCCATCCGGTTTCCGCAGCAGTTCAAATTCGTAGCCGCCGAGGCGGGAGCTGGCCTCCTGTTCGGCAAGGCGGACGCGGGCGGTTTCCTCGCGGCTGCGGAAGTGGTGTCCGGATCTCCCGTCGGTGCAGACCAGAATGCGTCCGGTGAAGTCCCCTCCGCGCTGACGCCGCCAAAGTTCATAGGTGCCGGCGGCGACGAATTCAAAGTCGTCGAAATGGGCATGGACATGGAGCACTCGCATCGGCCGCAGAATGCCCCGGCAAATGGCCCGGGCGGTAGGAACTTTTTGATCCTGATTCTGCTTGGGGAGAGCGCTCGCCTCTCCAACGCAGTTTTGCCGCTCAGCGCTCGTTCAGCGACCAATCGTATTCGGTGAAGGCGATCTTCCATCCGGTGTCCTGCAGGGACCCGCGGTCGAGTCCTGGCAGAAACGGTTCAACATAAGTCGCGAGTGAAACGTCGCCCCTCGTGAAGTCTGCCTCGTACCACTTGAAGATGGGCGACAACCAGAGCGTTTTCGTGGCGGCTTCGAAGCGATTCTTGTCCTTCTGCGCCAGGAAGAGTTTCCCCTGATCCTCCAGCTGTCGGCTCAGTTGATCACCGGTGTAGGCCTCGGATCGCAGAGGCGGACAACTTTTCGCCGCGCACACCAGCGCGAAGTGGAGGCGGGGCTCGCGGTACATCGTACGCAGGAGGTCGTGTTCGAGGTGATCCAGAGTGACCTTCTCCCCCCACAAGCGGACAACCTTCAATTTCCATGGGCTTTCAAAGAGCCCGCCAATCTTCTTGATGCTGCTGACCGGATAGTAGTCCACGACCAGCTTTAACGTCGCCGCGTTGTACAGGTTAATGAGGAAGGCCATCTGTTGCGGCTGGGTCCATCCATCGAACTGCACCCGGCTTATGGAGGCCATGTCATCGAGGTAGGCGTTGAGTTCGGTCGGATGCTTCTTCAACGCGGAGTAGTCCACCGTGCCATCCCGAACCCGCGCTGCCAGAACCCGGCCCCACGCGCGGTGCTGGGAATCGAAAGTGTCTGCCTGCGGCAGGACGGCACCCGCGTTCCAGCACGCCATCCAGGCAACTCCAATCGCCACCACCCAACTCCGGGCTGCCATCATCATATGCAAAATGTGGGGTGCGATGGCTATTTCCGCAATGTCCGCCACTCCGCCATCTCCGACTCCCGCTGGCGGCTTGCGTCCTCGCGGAACTGTTTCCCTCGTCAAGGCATCCGACCGAGAGACGGCCCGCTACCCCAGGGTCCGCACCTGCAAATCCCTGAGGACCCGGAGTCCCTCCAGCGGGACGCCGCGGATCTTCCGGGCCCCGTCCTTGCGCTGGGCGCCGAACTTTTCCCGGTGCTGGGTGAACACCTCGTTCACGAACTCCTTCGATCCCAGCACCAACCCGTCGGTCATGTGCCGCACTCGAACCCGCAGGATCTGGCCCACGCTCAGTTTCCCTCCCCGCTTCAACTCCGCCAGAATCGTCTCCCGGTCCAGCGCCACCTTGTCGCTGCGGCCCGAACTCCCCGCCGTCACAAACAAACTCATCCGGTACTCCGCCGCAGCTTCCGCCCAGTTCTCGGGCTTCAGACAACTCATCAAGCCCGTGCGCAGTGCCTTGTTGCCCGCCAGGGCTCGGGCATATCCGCAGAACCGGTAGTCCTTGGGATCCTGCACCAGGCCCGCCCGCACCGGATTCAGGTCGACATAAGCGGCCACGGTGCGGACAGCGCCGGGTGAATCCTCCACCAGCACGCTCTTGAAGCGCTCGGCCCAGAGGGTCCCGAAGCGGCCGGAATGGCGATTGTACCAGCGGCTGAAGCGCTGCTTGAACTCCTTCATGAACGCGGAGAGGTCGCCCATCCGTTCCAGCAGGGACTGACGCAGGATCGGATCCATCTTCCCCCGGGATTCAATGCCACGGCGGGCCAGCGCGGTCAGGACGCCCTTCTTGCCATAAAACGACTCCAGTCGCTGGAGTAGTTCCCCGTCGGACAGGTCCTTGCGTGAGGGCACGCGCAGAAGGAGGTGCACGTGATTGCTCATCAGGCAGTAGGTGATCACCTCAATGCCGCAACAGGCACTGAGTTTGAAGAGGATCTCGGCAAGCTTCTCCTTGCCGAGGTCATCGAGCAGGAACTGCCCGCCAACCACGCGGGAGATG
>JBDKKE010000160.1:0-2751 GCA_039796255.1 Verrucomicrobiota bacterium
GTACCGAGGCGCGCCTGGGCGGACACTCCGCGCACCTGACCCTGCTCTTTACCGACATCGTCGATTTCACCCATGTCGCGGAATCCGCCGATCCGCAGGTGCTGGTGGAACAGTTGGGCGAGTATCTGGCCGTGGTGAGCGGGCTGATCCACGAACACCACGGCATCGTGGACAAATATATCGGCGACGGCGTCATGGCCTTCTGGGGTGCGCCCCGTCCGGATCCGGCGCAGGCCGTCCACGCCGCGCGGGCCGCCCTCGAAATTCAGGGCAAACTCGACACGCTCAACGTCGCCTGGGCCGCCGCTGGACGGCCGATGTTCCACACGCGGATCGGTCTGAATTCGGGCGAGGTGGTGGTGGGCAACATAGGCAGCGAAGACCGCTTGAACTACACCGCCATTGGAGACCCGGTGAACCTCGCCTCGCGCCTGGAGTCGCTGAACCGCTACTACGGCACGCGCATCCTGCTCAGTGACGCCACCCGCATGGCGGCCGGGGACGTCCTGCTCACCCGCCCCGTGGCACGGGTCAGCGTCAAGGGCAGTCAGCGGGGCATCGTGGTGTATGAATTGCTTGGGCTCACCGCCGATGCTGACGAGACCGCGATGCGTCGCGTCGAAATGAGCGAAGCCGCCTTCGAGTCGCTGGATGCCGGTCGGACGGCAGAGGCCGCAGCGCGGTATGGCGCCCTCCTGTCCGAATTCCCGGGCGATGGCGTCGCGGCCGCGCAACTTCGCTTCCTGGAGGAGACGGCCCCCCAGGTCTCCGGCCAGACCGGCTGGATCCGGCGTCTGGACCGCAAGTAGACTTGATGGGATGACGACGGGGACGAATTCCGGTCACTTCCGGCGCCACCCGGCAGTTCTTCCGGGTTCCGATGCGCCAGACGCCTTAAACTCGATTCACCACAGAGGCACGGAGGCACAGAGAAAGCCGGAGAGGATCGACTGAGGCAGGTCACTTCGCTCGACGAGGCTCAAGGCGCAGACCCTCGAGCGCCTGACGCCTATGATTGATTCTTACCCCTCTGTGTCCTGTGCCTCTGTGGTGAAATCCCTCTGTGGTTCACCAGGATCAGCCGCCCAGATAGGCGTCCCGCACCCGTGGATCGGCCCTCAGGCGGGCGGCTTCCCCCGAGAGCTGGACGCGGCCGGTCTCCAGCACGTAGCCGTGGTGGGAAATCTCCAGGGCGAGGTTGGCGTTCTGCTCCACGAGCAGGATGGTCAGGCCCCGCTGGCGGTTGAGTTCGACAATCTTCTCGAAGATGAGCTTCACCAGCAGCGGGGCGATGCCCAGGGAAGGTTCATCCAGCAACAGACAGCGCGGCTGGCTCATGAGGGCGCGTCCGATGGCCAGCATCTGCTGTTCGCCGCCGCTCAGCGTGCCTGCGGACTGCATCTCCCGTTCCCTGAGCCGGGGAAACAGGGCGAAGACAAACTCCTCCTCGCGGCGGATCACCGCCTTGTCGCGCTGCAGATAGGCGCCCATCTGGAGGTTTTCCCGCACCGTCAGATTGGCGAAGACCATGCGGCCCTCCGGACAATGGGCCAGTCCGCGCCCCACGAGCTGGTGGGGGGGAATCCCGGTAATCTCCTTGCCGTCGTAGAGAATCTGCCCGACCCGAGGCTTCACCATTCCCGAAATGGCGCGAAGGGTGGTGGTCTTGCCCGCCCCATTGCCGCCGATGAGGGTCACGATGGATCCGGCAGGCACCTGAAGGGAAACCTCGTGCAGGGCGGTGATGGCCCCGTAGCACACGGTGATCTGGCGAACCTCAAGCATGGGGCGCGGGAGTGTGTTCCTGTCCGAGATAGGCGGCGATGACTGCGGGATTGGACCGAATCTCCGCCGGCGTGCCTTCGGCGATCTTGCGGCCGTATTCCAGCACGTGGATCCGCTGGCAGATGCCCATCACCACCTTCATGTCGTGTTCGACCAGCAGGATGGAGAGGTCGAATTTTTCCCGGATGAACTGGATGAGCCGCATGAGTTCGTCCTTCTCGGCGGGGTTCATGCCCGCCGCCGGTTCGTCGAGCAGCAGCAGGCGCGGTTTGGTGGCCAGGGCGCGGATGATTTCCAGGCGGCGCTGGTCTCCATAGGGGAGGCTGCGCGCCGGCTCGTCCTGCACCCGCTCCAGTTTGAAAATGCTGAGCAGCTCGCGGGTCTGCTCCCGCAGTTGCGATTCCTCGCGGAAGAACTTGGGCCCCCGGGTGAGGGAGTGGACGGCGTCGTGCCTCAGGTGGAGGTGGAAGGCGACGCGGACGTTGTCGAAGACCGTCAGGCTGGGGAACAGGCGGATGTTCTGAAAAGTGCGGGCGATCCCCTGGCGGGTGATCTCGAACGGCTTCAGGCGGGCGATGGGGCGTCCGGCAAAGGTGATGACTCCGCTGGTCGTCTGGTACACCCCGGTAATCAGGTTGAAGACGGTGGTCTTGCCCGCCCCATTGGGTCCGATGAGGCCCACCAGTTCACGCTCCCCAACGGTGGCGGTGACGCCGCTCACAGCGGTCAGACCGCCGAAGCAGATGGTCACCTGGTCTAATTCGAGAAGTGCGGGCATCAGAACGGTCGTAAACTTCTCAGAGCCTGTTTGAAAACTCCAAGGGGTCCTGTATTCGAGGAAAGGACCCGATGGCGAGGCGGGACGAGGGAGCATGTCCCCAGTGGACCTGTGAGCGAGGAGCAACGAAGCCAGCGGGCCCTTTCCTCGAAAACCCTCCGGGCGACGGGTCTTTTGCCGGTGGCCGG
>JBDKKE010000161.1:0-3232 GCA_039796255.1 Verrucomicrobiota bacterium
GTCGGCCACCGACTGGGAACCCGAGTCGAAGCCCACCATCACCACCTTGCCCCCGGCGCGACCGATTTCCCTCAGCGCCTTGGTCATGGCGATCGTGGCGGTCTCGTTGGGACAGAACACCCCATCCACGGCCTGCCCATGGCGATTCAGCAGGTTCTGCGAAGCCTGATAGGCCGTCTCACGCGTGGGGCCGGCGTATTGGTCGGCAGAGATAAGCTTGAGGTCGGGGTAGGCCTTGAGGGCATCGAGGAATCCGGCCTCGCGCGCCTCGGTGCTGGCGCTGCCCACCTGATAGCGCAGCAAAATGATGCGACCCTTGCCACCCAATCGCTTGGCCAAGTAGTCGCCAGCGATGCGTCCGCCCTTGAAATTGTCGGTGGCCACGAAACTCACCTGCTGGTCGCTCTTGAGGTCGGAATCAAAGATGACCACCGGCACCCCCGCCTTCACCGCACTGCGCACCGGATTAACCAGCGCCTGCGAATCCAACGGCGCCAGAACGATGCCGCTGACATTGCGGGCCGTGAAATTCTCGACCACCTGGATTTGCTGATCGCGGTCGTCTTCGCGCAACGGGCCTTTCCAGAACAGCTTCACCGGCGTACCGGCCGCGGTGAGTTCCCGCTCGGCCTTCACCGCGCCGGCATGGACAGATTTCCAGAACTCATGGGTGGTGCCCTTGGGAATGACGGCAATGGTCAACTCCTTGGCGTAGACAACACTGCCGAGGACAAGGCTGGCCAGAAGGCCCAAGCGAACGGGGTTCATGTACCAAAAGAATGCCGGGACCAGCCCGAGGCGGAAGTCAAAAGCGATGCGACCTAGGACCGACCGAAGCGGCGGGCGGGCAGCCGGGGCTGGCCGCTGACAGCAACGTCGGCAATCTCGAGGGGCTAGGCCCGATCGCCAAGTCGGCAGATGAGTGGAGCTCAGTTCTCTCGTCACACGGCACCCCCACGAATATCCCCAACCACCGGAGGTTGACGGTGCCGTTCATGTGTATAGGTTTCCTATATGAAGACTTCCGTGTATCCATTGCCCCTGGATGCGACGCTCGCCCGAGAGGTGGCGAAGGCTGCGAAAGTAACGGGGCTTTCCCGCGCAGAGCTCATGCGGCAGGCCATCGCCTTCGGGCTTCCGACCGTCGTCAAAGCACTGGGAAAGGCTCCCCGACGGATCACGACCGTGAACCCTCTTCCACGCAAGCAGGCTCAGGCACTCTATCGGCAGGAGGACGATGACCATCAGGAGGTTCGCAACCTCATGGCGGCACAACGGTTTGAGGTGGCCGATTGAAGGCCTGGGAAATCTACACCGCCGACATTTTCGGCGAACACCCGTGTGTGCTGGTTTCCAACCAAGCGCGCATCGATGCCAAGCCCGAGGTGGTGGTACTGGGTTGTCGAACCATGCGCCCAGCCAACGAGCGTGAACCCAGGGTGAACGAGGTTCTGCTCGATGAGGCCGATGGTCTGGATCTCAAGACCCTCTGCCGCTGCGATCTCCTCTTCACGGTGGAAAAGAATCAATTGGGTCGCCGCCGAGGCATCGTCACCCCGGCCCGGCGTCCCGAAATCGCACGGAAGATTATCCAAGGCTTGTCCATCGCCGGGGCCAGGTTCTTACGAACGTTTTCTTCCGAGAGGAGCGCCAGCGTTTCTTTCTCCTTCTGATGGAGGCCCAATGCGTTCAAGGCCCAACAGACCTGATCAGGATTCGCTTCGACAAGCTACAAGCCGATGCCGGATCGATGATCCATTGAGTTTCTGGGGACGGTGATTTTCAAACCGGCACATTTAATCGGTTTTCAAGCCGTCGCTGACAGTTCATTCCTTGTCTGGGCTGTGGACTGCCTTCAAATCCTGCAAGAACTCCTTAAGTCGGGCACCGCTCAGTTCCTGCCCGCGAACCGCCCTAAAAAATGCGGGCAGCGCACCAATAACGGTTTCGTCGCTGGCCATGTCAGCGGGGATTTCCTTGCGGGCCAATGCCGCGAGGTCGAGAAATTCCGACTTCTTATCGCCGGAAAGCGCGAAGAACGCTGCCCACCGCTCAAGCACGGCGAGGTCTTTCGGGGCGGGAGTAATGTTTCGCTCAATTTTGCTCCAGTTGCTGGGATCAACATCTAGGTCGGCGCTGCATTGCCGCAGCGTCAGCTCCTTCACGATCCGCAACTCCTTGAGAAGTGCTCCAAAGGTCATAAATAGCTCGTTTCGTTCAGTTTTCGCAGATTGTTCCACAATACCCGCAATCACGGATGTGTGTGGTTAATTTTCTACCACACCCCCTCGTCGAGCACAAGTGCACTCCAAGATAATGTTGTGTGCCCACGGAGCGGCAGAGTTGCCCACGAATCGCACGAATCGCACGAATCTTCACGAATTGAAACAGGCCGGACACACTCCCGTCTGAGTTTAGATTTAGCGTGCATTCGTGTGATTGGTGGGCACCTCAGTGCGTCATCGCGAGCTGTTTCAGGCTCACCAGGGATTTGCCGAAGCGTTTGGCTTCTTCGCGGATGTCAGCGACGGCTTGAAAACCGACTAAACCTGCCGGTTTGAAAACCACGTTTTTCAGAAACCTGTCGGCGCATTCATCCCGCCCGGTCTTGGTAGGTGTCAAAGCGAATCCAGATCAGACCTGCTCGGCGTTGAACGCTCGTGGCATCCATTCGAAGAAGGAAGAAGCGCTGGCACTCAATCCGGGAGAAAACGCTCCCAAGAACACGGCAAAACCGTGGTTTTCAAACCGGCAACTTTCCAAGGGTTTCGGAACGATGCCGAGGATTGGGCTGCGGCGCGTCTCGACCACCCAATGAAAATGATTCGGCATGAGGACAGAGTCGTGAACCTGCCAACCCGTCTTAGCGCAAACCTCGCCCAGCGTCTCAACGAAGCGCTGGCGATCCGCATCATCCATGAAGATCAGTTCGCGCCGATCACCGCGATTCATGACGTGATAAATTGCGCCAGCCTACTCGACTCTCAACTTGCGGGCCATGCCGGGGGAGGGGCTCTGGCCGCTTTATGTATCAATATCAAGAACTGACCCCTTTTTCTCCTTTTCACTGGCCCCTTTTCTGCCCCCTTTTCAGGATGAAATCCAACTCCTCCGCCGTGAACCCGTAGAGCCCCGGCACAAAAGCACTCTACGCCGTCATCGCGTAGTCCATCGCGCGGGGGTTGTCCACGCGCTGGCTGGCGTTGAGGATTTCCAAGCCCACGACGTTGCC
>JBDKKE010000162.1:0-12430 GCA_039796255.1 Verrucomicrobiota bacterium
CGGATCGTCCAGATGGAGAATCCCCGGACCCTGTGGCGACGCCCCGCCACCCGGGCGGTTGCGGAATGCTTTGGTGATATCCAGTGGTTGGAGGGGGTGGTGCGGTGCGGGGATGGGAACGGATTTTCGGTAACGACCGGGTTGGGGGAATTTCGGGTGGAGTCGGGCGAGGCCACAAATCCGGGAGAACCGGGGTGGCTGGGGTTTCGTCCCGAGTCACTAACGCTGGCGTCTTCGGCGGCGGACGGCTTCCTGGCCACCGTACGGGAGAGCGTCTTTTTTGGCCGAATGGAGGAATGGGTGATCGAGATTCCTGGCGGAATCCACTGGCGGGCGCACTTCCGGACCAATGGCTCCGGCGTTGGCCCCGGCGTTGATACCGGAGTCACGGTTCGGCTCACCGCAGCCCCTTCCGAACTGGTCTGGGTGAAGCGCGGGTGAGCTCGCAGATCTGAGAAGGCTTCGCAGTTCTGCGATGCCATTTTCTGGTGGGGATTCTGGAATTCTCCGGGGAGTTTCTCCTGCGATTGTCACGCTTCCTGCGGTCTCAGATTCAAAATGAGTGACCCGATCCCGAGGGGGCCGGGTGACCTGCGAACCCAACCAAAATCCAACATCCCTGAGATCATGATTACCCTTCACAAAGAGTCTTCGACGGCCAAGACCCGGCACGTCCGTGCGGCGCAAGCCAGTTCCGGAAAGCGCTCGGCAGTCCGCAACTACACGGTCCTGCGCGCCGCGGTTCACACCGTTCATCCCGTGGTGACCGTCCCACCGGTCCACCGGAACCATCCCGACCGGCCCACCGCCCTGGCGGAGAACGCGCAGGTAGCCCTTCCGCTTGGCCCAGTGTCCGTTCCCAGAGTGGACGTGGAGCCGCCGCCGGAGAAGGTGGCGCGCAGCATCGCCCGCGAAGGGGAATACTGTCTCCGCTCGTACCTCCGGGAGATCAGTGAGACGCCGCTGCTCACCCCCCAGCAGGAGATTGAATTGGCGGGCCGCATCCAGGCCGGCGACGATGCTGCGCGCGAGCTCATGATCAAGGCGAACCTTCGGCTGGTCGTGAAGATCGCCAAGGATTACGACGGCATGGGACTCCCCCTGCTGGACATGATCAATGAGGGCAACATCGGACTGATGCGGGCGGTGGAGCGGTTCGATCCCACCAAGGGGGCCAAGCTTTCCACCTATGCCGCCTGGTGGATCAAGCAGGCCATCAAGCGTGGCCTGGCCAATCAGGGAAAGACCATCCGTCTGCCGGTTCATCTGGTGGACCGGGTTTCCAAGATTCGCCGCACCGCCATCAAGCTCCATGAAGAGTTGGGCAGGGAGCCGTCCGACGCCGAGATCGCCGAGGTGATGGGAATGACACCCGAGCGCGTCACCGAACTGATTACCGCCAGCTATCGGCCCGCTTCACTGGACGCGCCGCTGGGCGAGGATGGCGATACCCAACTGCAGGACGTGGTGCGGGACGAGAATGTCCAGACGGCGTACGAGGACTTCGAGCAGCAGACGCGGCACGAGCTGCTCCGCGAACTCATCGGGAAGCTGGATGAGCGGGAACTCACCATCATCCGGTTTCGGTTCGGGCTCGATGGCGGATCCGAGCGGACCCTGGAAGAGGTGGGGGAGCGCTTTGGGGTGACCCGGGAGCGGATTCGCCAGATTCAGAACTCGGCCCTCGGCAAACTGCGTCGAATGCTGGTAAGGCGGGATGCGATCCGGGATCCCGAACTCGACCTTTTGGCGGCGGGTGGATTCCACCGGTACTGAGGGGGCCTGGTTTCTGGCGGGGAAGGGCAGCGCGGCGTGGACGCCGGTCGCCCGGCCCCGCTACCCTGCCCGCGTGGGTTCTGACCTTTTCCGCACCGCCGCCAAGGGAGGTGTCTCCGTGGCTGAAGTGGCCCGACGGTTCTGGTGGCCCGTCTACGGGAGTGTCCGCGACGACGGGCTGTCGCCCCAAACCAGCGCGGTGCTGGTGAGCCGGCTGCTCGCCCGGCTGGCCAACGGTTCCCCATTGCTTCGCCACGAGGATCACGACGGCCGTCTGCGCCGGGTGGTGCAGGCGGAGTTGATGGCCGTCCGCACGTTAGCCGGCCCGATGGTCGGAGAGTTGGACGGTTCCGTTGAGGCCACGGTGAACATTGGCTGGGCCGAATCCCGGGACGCCTATGGCACCGGGATCCAGGAGTCGGATCCCTTTCGGCGGCGATGGGGAACGGTGATCCTGGAGCTCGCGTTGACCGCCTTGCGTACCCGGGCGCAGGAAGCCGATGCCGGGGAACGCGTGGAGCCGTTGCTTCCCTACCTTTCACGGCGTGTGCCGGACTGGCGGATTACCGATATCGATGCGGCGGTGGATTCCTCCGATGTGGACAATCTTCGCGATGAATTCCGCGCCCAGGTCCGCCGGGTGGTCAGCGACACCGTGACCACGCCCACAAGTTTGGAGGCGGAATTGGTGGATCTGTTTGGCTAATCCCGTCGCTGCGCGGAAAGCCGCAGGGGATCCTCAATTGGATCTTCAATTCTCCCAGCAGTCCTGCATGTTGTCGTCATCCGCTATGTCGGCCCTCGAATCCTGCCCTGAATGCGGAGCCGTTCTGCGTCCAACGGTTCTCGACGGTCTCTGTCCCGCCTGTGTCATTCGGCGCTCGCTGGGGTTCACACGGGTGATGGCGATTGCGGACAGTCCCATAGCGGACCGGCTTAGGCCGATGGATGGGCGACTGCCGCCTCATCTGACGGTGGGGGATTACGAGATTGAAGGGGAGATCGCCCGGGGCGGAATGGGCGTCGTGTACCGGGCGCGCCAACTGAGTCTCGACCGTCCGGTGGCCCTGAAACTCCTGTTGGCCGGCCAGTTCGCGGATGCCGCGCAGGTCCGTCGGTTCCGTGGGGAGGCTGCGGCGGTGGCACGACTGGAGCATCCGGGCATCGCGCCTGTGTATGAAGTCGGCGAGTTTGAAGGCCGCCACTACTTCAGCATGCGGTTGATTGAGGGGCCTAGTCTGGCAGTCGCGATGCCCGGCTTTGCACTGCCTGCAACGCTGAACAAGGCCCGGCACGACGGGTTGCCTGCTGGTCCGCTGCTTCGCCTTCGACAGCGTGAACTGGCCCGCTTCATGGCGGTGGTGTCTCGTGCTGTTCATTACGCGCACCAACGCGGGGTGCTGCACCGGGATTTGAAGCCCGCCAACGTGCTGTTGGATCCCCAGGGACGCCCCCATGTCACGGACTTCGGGCTCGCAAGACTGGTGGGCAGCAAGGAGGGAGCGACCGCCTCGGGCATTGTCTTCGGCACGCCCGCGTACATGCCCCCCGAGCAGACCGTGGATCCGCATAATGTCACCACGGAAGCCGATGTTTATTCGCTGGGGGCGATCGCGTACGAGCTGCTTACCGGGCGTCCCCCCTTCGAGGCGGGTTCGCCGGTGGAGACGGTGATTCAAGTCCGGGATCAGGATCCCATCGCACCGCGGGCACTGGATCCGGATATTGATCGCGACCTGGAGACGATCGTCCTGAAGTGCCTGGAAAAGACCCCTGCCCGCCGCTATGGCACGGCCCTGGCCCTGGCGGAGGAGTTTGAGCGCTTCGCCGAGGGTGAACCGGTGCTTGCCCGGCCGGTGAGTTCCAGTGAGCGCGTCTGGCGCTGGGCGCGGCGCCGCCCCACCGTCGCCACCCTGGGATTGTCGGTGGCCGTCCTGGTCTTGACCCTGGCGATCGGCGGTCCGGCCATGGCTTTCCGGCTCGCCGAAGAGCGCGACCAGAAGGCCAATCTCAACCGTAAGTACCTCCGCGAGGCGCAGAGTGCTCTGGTTTCCAAAACGAGCGCCTTGCGCCTTCGGGGGGCCGCCTTTCACCGCGAAGAGGGATTGGAGGTCGTTGCCGATGCGACCGCATTGAGCACCAATCTCAGCGTGCTGAACGAGGCGGTGGCCCAGTTGGCCCGCTTTGACATCTCGGGACGCTACCCACGTCAGGCCCGCGCTGCCCGCGGACTCCCAGTGGTTCTCAATCCGGAGTTCTCCGTCTACTTCAAGGCGCTCAGCGGAGGCGCGATTGAGGCCCGTGCGGCATCCAATCACCAGGTGCTCTGGATCCAGACCAATCTTCCCTCCCACTCCTCCGGGCAACTCCGGGTATCGCCCGATGGACGGCACCTGGCGGTGGTGCGGGATGGGCGGGTGAACCTGCTCCGTGCCGACGACGGCGCCCGGTTGTGGTCCAACGCGATTTCCGGTCCGGTGACGTTTGGTCCGGATGGCAGTTGGATGCTGGTCCGTGAACCCAAGTCGGACACACGGCGCTTCGAAACGGCGACCGGTACCCTGCTACCTTTTGCTCCCGACTTTGGAAATTTGGCCTCGGAGTTTGCGCTGTGTCCGGATCCGTCGCGTCCACTGCTGGCCCGTCTTCGTGGACCCGCGGTGGAACTGTTCAACTGGCAGACAGCGGAGGTCCTCAATACGCTGCACCACTCCGCGATGCTGTACCTGATCGCCTGGCACGATCAGCGCATTGCGGTCGTCGATGATCTGGGCAATGTGGTGATCTGGCGTCTGCCGTCGCGGCGGCCGGTGACCCTCCGGGAGCATATCCGCGACATTCGCGAGTTGCAGTTTGTTCCGGGCACACCCCTGTTGATGGTGGTCACCAAGGATGGTTTGACGTCCTGCTGGGACACCGATTCCGGCGATTCGGTTCTCTCCAGCAGCAGCATTGTCACCGAGCAGATCAGCCGTGATGGGACCCAACTGTTGATCGGAACCCCCACCGAATGGGGGGTTACCCGCTTTCTGGCCCCCGTGGGACGTCGCCAGTATCACTTCCCCGATGGCGAGCATTCGGTGGTCCGTCAGGTGGCGTTCGACGCCGAGGCGCGCTTGATGGCCGTCGTGAAGCAGGGGGGAGTCCACCTGATGGACCTGCGGTCGGTGAATCCCCCGGTGTTCATTCCCCTCTTCGGCGCCGTGGCCTGCGCGTTTGCCCCGAACACCAACCTCCTGATGGTGCAGGGACGAATGTCCATCCAATGGTATGCCCTCACCCAGTCCAAATCCAACGGGGTGGTGGTTGCCAGCAGTCAACGCAAACGCACTTGGGATCGCGATGTCTGGCTTCTGCCGGGCATGAGTTCCGGAGCCCGTTCTGAGTGGGTGGTTCCCATTTTCGGCCAGGGACTGGAGATGTACGGGCTTCTGGATGGCCGACTCCGCGAGAGCCGGGCCGGTGAGGAGTTGGCCTTCCTTCGCGGCATGAGCCGGATGGGCAACTGGACTGTTTTTCGGCGCGGCTCCGGGCAGTCACCCGGGTTGCTGAATGAGGCCGATGGCGTGGTGACCTACCCCTATGACAGCGAGGACTTCATTCCGAGATTTTCGCCGGACGGCCGTTTTTTGCTGGGGTCAGGGCGTCAGCATCACCACCTCTATTCTGTGCCTGAATGGAATCCACTGCCTCGACGACCGATTTCGAGCGGATCCGAACGCTACCTGGCGCCCGCGGCATGGTCCTCCGACTCCCGGCGCGTTGCCCTGTATGATGACCTGGATCGGATTGTCATCCGCGATGTGAAGTCGTGGAGTGATCTGGTGCACCTCACCAGTCCTCAGCCCGCGGCCTTTACCACCCTCAGCTTCAGTCCTGGGCACCGCTGGCTGGCGATCGGAACGGACCAGGCCTCCGTTGATGTTTGGGACTTTGCAGAAATGGTGGAGGGGTTGCGGACGGCAAAGCTCTCCCTGAACCTGAATCTCGCCTCCAGTGAAGCGGAGGCACCTCCGCTGCCTCGGCGACTCAACGATACCCAGGTGATTCTTCCCGGACCCCAGACTCCGCCCTACCCGGAAAGGGATCCACTGGCTTCGCCCAGTCAGTTGGATCTTTCGAAGCACTATAACGCGCATCTGGAGCAGAGTTGGTCCCTGGAGGACATTTTCCAGGCGACGGACAGTCTGTCACAGCTGCCTTCGGGTTTAAGCCGGTTTGACGGGGTGCTCTTCGACGTTCGTGGAGTGCTTCAATTATCGGGAAAACGATTCCATAACCAGTCCAACCCCTACCGGCTTGCGGAGCGGGGTATCCCTGTAAATCTTCCGGTGAAAAATCTTCACCTGATGGGAGCCGTTCTGGACGAAAGTTCCGGTGCCGAAGAAGTCTGCAGAATTCGCTTCAATTATCAGGACGGCACGTTTGCCGAGGAGTCGCTTCAATTGAAGCGCGACCTGGCCGACCAATGGGTTGCGGCCGTGGATCCAACTCGACCGCAGAGGTCCCGCGTCGCCTGGCGCGGGATGAACAGCGGCGTTGAGCGTGAGTCGTCACCCAAGTGCCTGGAACTCTCCCACGTGGTGACTGCCAATCCGCATCCAGATCGAGTGGTCGCGTCCCTGGACCTGATTTCTGCGAATGGCGCTGCCGCGCCGTATTTCGTGGCGCTGACGGTGGAGTGACGCCGTTTCGCTCCGTTCAGGGCTTCGCGGCGTCCTTTGCCCAGGTGTCCTTCAAACCGAGGGTTCGCAGAAAGACCGGCCTCTCCGGTTGCGAGTCGCGGGGATCCGCCCAGAAATATCCCAAGCGCTCGAATTGAAACCGGACTCCGGATTCGGGCCGGGCCAGCGCGGGTTCGACGCGCGCGGCGAGAATCTCCAGAGATTTCGGGTTGAGCACCGACTTGAAGTCCCGTCCGTCCGCCTCGGGTTCCTCCTCGGTGAAGAATCGGTCGTACAGTCGAACCTCTGCCTCCACCGATTCGCTGGCGCTGACCCAATGAATCGTGCCCTTCACCTTCTTCCCGGCGTTGGGACCGCCCGTCCTTGAATCCAGATCGGCCGTGCAGCGCAGTTCGATGACCTGTCCGGTGGCGTCCTTGAGGACCTCGTCGCAGCGGATGATGCAGGCATACTTGAGCCGGACCTCGCCTCCGGGGCGCAGCCGGAAGAACTTGGGCGGCGGCACCTCCTGAAAATCATCGCGCTCAATGTAGACTTCGCGGGTCAGGCGAACTGGGCGGGTTCCGGCGGATTCGTCTCCCGGATTGTTCACGGCCGGAAACTCGTGCGTCTCGTCCACAGCCAGATTGGTGAGAACCAGCTTGAGCGGGCGCAGGACCGCCAGGCGTCGGGTGGCGGTCCGGTTCAATTCGTCCCGGACCACGTGTTCAAACAGGGCGAGGTCGGAGATGGCGTTGAATTTGGTAACGCCGGTGCCCTGGACAAAGGCCCGCACGGCGCGGGCCGGCACGCCGCGGCGACGCAGGCCGCTGAGGGTTGGCATGCGAGGATCATCCCAGCCGCTCACCAGTCCCTCGTTCACCAACTGCAGGAGCTTGCGCTTGCTCATCACGGTGAAGCCGAGATTGAGGCGGGCGAACTCAAACTGGCGCGGAAGCGTGCGGGGCAGGTCCAGGCTGGACAGGATCCAGTCGTACAAAGGCCGGTGCACCTCGAACTCCAGCGTGCAGATGGAGTGGGTGATGCCCTCCAGATAGTCGCTGAGGCAATGGGCGAAGTCGTAGAGCGGATAGAGGCTCCACTGCCGGCCGGTGCGGTGATGCTCCGAGTGGCGGATGCGATACAGGACCGGATCCCGCAGCCAGATATTGGGCGAGGTCATGTCGATGCGGGCGCGCAGAGTCCGCGCCCCGTCCGGGAATTCCCCGCCCTTCATCCGCGTGAACAGATCCAGATTCTCCTCCACCGAACGTGTCCGGAAGGGACTGTCCATTCCCGGACGATCGGGACTTCCCCGATACCGCTCCGTCTCCTCGGCAGACAAATCGCACACATAGGCCAGTCCCTTGCGGATCAGGCGGGTGGCAAACTCGAAGAGGGCGTCGAAGTAGTCGGAGGCGTAGAACGGTTCCAGGGCCACGCCGGCAGGCGCGGCGCCGATGACCGGAGCCTGCTGAAAGTCCGACTCCGGTCCGTCCCCGGAGGCGACAGGACGCGCTCCGGCAGGCTTGAGCCCAATCCGGTCGTCCGCCCAGCCGTCGATGAGCCAGCGGACGTCGGCAATGATGGCATCCACATACTCCGTCTCCTCCCGCGTGGGATTGGTGTCATCCAGTCGCAGATTGCAGACGCCGCCGAACTGTTCCGCGATGCCGAAGTTGAGGCAGATGGACTTGGCGTGCCCGATATGGAGGTACCCGTTGGGCTCTGGGGGAAACCGGGTGTGGATCCGCGGGGTGCGGCCGCTGGCAAGATCCGCAGCCACGAGGTCGCGAATGAAGTCGTGGGGCGCAGAGGCAGCAGGAACGGGGGCGGCGGAATCGGACATAGAACGCAGCGCGGATGAATACGGTTCTGTCCGGTCGAAGTCGAGCGGCGAGCGCGACCGTCCATGGAGGTCACGATCCCGCCGGAGTTCTCGCTCCCTGCGGTCTCGGTGAATGAACGGGGCTCATGCATGGCCGCCTCTTGCGGGCTTTGGTGCGTCTGTTTCGCGGGATTGTCCCGCAATTTGCGTGGCGGACGGGTTCCCCGAAGACGAGGGTGTGAATTCGAGTTCCTAGGGTTGCTCCGGCGCGAATCCCCGGGTTCCACCCCTCGACTTCAGAGACCCATGAACTTCACCCCGCTGAATCTCACCGTCCGCATCGGTTGCCGCATTGTCTACGAGACCACGGTGCCGACGCCGATCCTCTTTGTCCTGCGGCCGCGGTTTGATGAGCGCCAGATGGTCCGTTCCGAGAAGCTTACCTTTGGGTTTGGACTTCCGGCCTACGAATTTCAGGACGCCCTCGGCAACCTCACCCACCGCGCCATGCTCCTGCCGGGAAGCAACGAGATCTGCCATGATGCGCTGGTGGCCGTCTCATCTCTGCCGGACGCGCAGGGGCAGGGGCTGACGCCGACCCCGTTGAGTTGGCTGCCCACGGAACTCCTCCGCTACACACTGCCCAGTCGCTACTGCGATTCGGACAAGCTGCGAGATTTTGCCTGGCAGCAGTTTGGCAACGTTCTCCATGGCCAGCAACGCGTGCAGGCCATCTGCGACTGGATTCATCGCAACATTGAGTATCGGTTCGCGTCCGGGCGTCCGGATCTGTCGGCGTCCGAGGTGATCGCCCGCCGCTACGGGGTTTGCCGGGATTTTGCCCATTGCGCCATCGCCCTGTGTCGCGCGTTCAATCTGCCGGCGCGGTATGTGACGGGCCATCTGCCGGACATTGGCTTTGCCGATCCAGGCACGCCCATGGATTTTCACGCCTACTTCGAGGTCTATCTCGGCGGTTCCTGGTTCAACTTCGACGCGCGCTTCAATGTTCCCCGCATCGGACGCATCAAGGTGGCGCACGGGTTGGATGCGGTCGACGGCGCCCTGTCCACCATCTACGGCGAGGCCAAGCTCGCCTACTTCGAGGTGTGGGCCTATCAGGTGGACCCGATGCAGGTGGCGGTGGGCGATCCGGTGGATCTCTCCCGCCGACTGGATGGCACGCCCACGGTCCGATTCAACTGACAGAGCGTCTCCAAGGCATCGCGCTGCTACGACCCCGTTAAGTCCTTCATCCGTTGATTGACCGGACACCCCCAGGTTCCGGCTCAGCGGCGGGGGCCGATGAGTTCGTAGAAATTGCCGTCCGGATCCCGTACTGCCACCAGCAGGGTGCCGCCGCCCAAGTCAACGGGAGTCTCTCCCATCAGCGGCACCTTCTCTGCCTTGAGACGTTCCAGCGCGCGGGTCATGTCCTTCACGTAGAGCGTCAGATACCGCATGCCGAGCATGGAGTGGACAAAGGCCTGATCGGGCGGCTTTCCCTCGGTATTGGGAAAGGACAGCACCTTGATGCGGGTCGCCTGATCGACATCATCGAGAGCGAAAACGCGGACAGTGAAGGGTTGTCCGTCCACCAGGCCGATCTTCGATCCCATGGCGGCGGGGACGGAGAAACCCGGAAGTTCCCGGAAGCCGATGGCATTGGTGAGAAAGCGGGCGGTCTGGTCGGCATTCTTCACAAACATGCCCAGATCAATGGTGGGCTTGCGGAACTCGTTGGTGGCGTCGGCGGCCAGAATGGACGGCGCGGTGAGCGCGCTGATGCCCACCAAAGCCAGGGTGCCCGCCAGAATCCGAAGTGAACGCGAGAATTGCTTCATGGCGAAAGGCTATCCGGAGTCGTCGTGGGTTGGCGAGACTCAGGATCAAGCTTCGGCCAGCCGGCGAAGGGAATCTGCCAGATTGGCCCGAGCCTGGGATTCGTAGCGCTGACGGAACCAGGGATTCGCGTAAATGAAGTCCCGCGTCAGGAACCCCTGGAGAATCTCCGCGCGCTTGACCGAGAAGACCTCCTCCGGAACCCAGCCGTACTCCTGGCGAATGCCCACTTCATATTCGGCGAAGCGCTTTGGCTCCCTTCCAAGGATGCTGAGATCCACATCCACCACGAGGGAGGCGTCGGGGTCTCCTTGGGGGAGGTGGGATTTTGTCGCCATCACCAACCGTGAAACCTTCGCTGCAACGGAGACCGCAAGACCCGCTGCATCGCACCAATCCCGGGCCAGATCCGCGCTGCGTTCCTCATTGTCACTCGCGGCGGGGTCATAAACCGCGTCGTGACACCAGAGCGCGAGTTCGACGAGGGCCGGCCACGCGGAGAGATGCCGTGCCGGCGTCCATTCCCGGAGGCATTCGGCGAGGTGCTGTTGGTTGTGGTAGTGCCGATGTCCCTCTGTGTGCGCCGCCATGATGAACGGATAGCCACCGACGGGAGGTGCCACCGCTCCAGCCGCTTTCCAGACAGCCACCCAGTCGGATTCGGGCGGCGGCAATCCCTTTTCAGGCTCCTGGCCTCCGCTCGACCCCATGGTTTCGCCAGTGTTCGCGTTCATCGTGGCAGGCTAGCCAATGGTGATACCCTGTCAGGTTTCAACTCCTGTCTCCCGTGCTCGGCTGAATGCCAGCAGACGCCACAAATGCATGACCGCATCCTGGCCTTGGCGCCCACCCGCGGCGGTTGGCGAGGCGGTTGGGTCGGCTCAATCCACCTCGCCAGAGTCCGCGGCGGCCAAAGCTGCGGATTGCCTTTGGCGCGGAGGTTTGACTCACTTCGCGCACACCCGTTGTCCATGAACTCCCTTCTTTCCCGTCGCCACGCTCTGGTGGGCCTGGGCACCCTCGCCGCCCTCGGCGGACGACTCTGCGCTGCATCCGGCGTCTCCGAGGCCTTTCTTCCCTTTCCCGCCGGGGCATTTTCCCGCACGGCCGGGTCCGCTCGCAAAACCATGAAACTTGACCAATCCCCCTTCGGGCAGATGCCCGAAGGCGCCGAGGCGATGCTGTTCACCGTGTCCAATGCGAACGGGGTCACCGTCCGCTTCACCAATTACGGACTCATCATCACCGAGATGCTGGTTCCCGACCTCGACGGGAAGCCGGGGAATGTCGTGCTCGGTTTTGACACGCTCCCGCGCTACCTCAAGGGACACCCGTTCTTCGGCGCCATCGCCGGCCGCGTCGCCAACCGCATTGGCAAGGGGCAGTTCACCTTGGACGGCAAATCCTATCAGCTCGCCACCAACAACGGTCCGAATCACTTGCATGGCGGCAATGTGGGTTTCGACAAGAAGCTGTGGACGGTGGGGGGCTACGATCTGACTCCGGAGAAGGCGTCGGTCCGCTTCACCTACGTGAGCGCGGACGGCGAGGAGGGCTACCCTGGCACGCTCAAGGTTACGGTGACCTACACCCTGAATCAGGCGAATGAACTCCGGATCCACTATTCCGCCACCACGGACCGGGCCACGCCCATCAATCTGACCAACCACAGCTACTTCAACCTGGCCGGTCGGGGTACCATTGACGACCAGGTGCTGCAGGTGTTCGCTGCCCGTTACACGCCGGTGGACGAGGGCTTGATTCCCACCGGCACCCTGGCGCCTGTCGCCGGCACTGCGCTGGATTTTACCTCGCCGAAGCGACTGGGGGAGCGGATCAAGGCAACGGGTTTGGACGTGCCCGGCTACGATCACAATTTCGTGCTCGATAACGGCGGGAAACAGGTGGCCATCGCCGCCCGGGTATCCGACCCGGCGTCCGGACGCGTTCTGGAGGTGCTGACGGATCGCCCCGGGATTCAACTGTATACCGCCAATCACTTCCCGGCGGACGGGTACGAGTGCAATGGTGGACTGCGGTTCCCGCCGCACGGTGCATTCTGTCTGGAAACTCAGAATTTTCCGGACGCCATCAACAAGCCGGGTTTCCCCAAAGCGGTTCTGCGTCCTGGGGAAGTGTACGATACCACGACGGTGTTCCGTTTCCCCACCGCGACGAAGTAACCTCCGAAAACGCATCCGCTCCGAAACAAAAGGCGCCGGCCGGGATTGCTCCAGGCCGGCGCCGTGCTTTTTCCCTCAGGGGTACCTGGAATCAGGGCTGGTTGAGTCGGTAGAAGGCAGACTCCGCGGGGTCAATG
>JBDKKE010000163.1:0-5316 GCA_039796255.1 Verrucomicrobiota bacterium
GCCACTCGGAGTAGCGGTCGAGCACGGTATTGTAACCTTCATAGGGCGACGGATAGGCATCGCGTCCGGCAGGCAGGGTGCGGCCCGTCAGCGGAACGGGGTCGAAGATGGGCGGGGTCAGATGGATGACTCGGACGCCCTGGTGCGCTGCCGTTTCCCGCAGGCGAATGATGCCTTCCTGGAACTTCTTGAAGCGCTCCTCGCCCAGGGGGAAGTAGATCCCGTCGTTCATGCCATAGCAGGCCACGATCAGGTCGGGATGCGTCTTCTCCAGCACCCGGCCCAGACGCTCGTTGACGTCGGGACGTGGGAAGGAGCCTCCGGCGTGTCCCGCCTCGGACAGTCCGGATGCCGTCTCGCTGGGCAGTCCGAGATTGACGAACTCAACGCGGGCCTCGGGGAATTGCAGATGGAGCCACGTCTCCACCCACTCCGGCCATTCGCCGCCGTAGGTGATGCTGTCCCCGAGGATGACCACCCGGGGGGCGGCGACAAACGCCCGGGCTGCCGGGGACGGAATCGCCGCCGTGGTGGTTGGGACCAGGCGGATCCGGCGAATGTCCATCACCGCGGCCGCCTTCTTGTTCTGGGGCTTGATGGCCAATGTCTGCGGTCCAGCGGATGAAAAGGTCACCCGACCCACCCGGCGGGGAACGAAGTTTTGGAAATGCCCGGTTTCCTCCACGGTGAAGGGAAGGGTGACGCCTCCGGTTTCGACGTTCACCTCGCTGCCGCCCTGATCGCGTCCACAGCCCTGCCACACCTCAACATCGTAGGTTCCAGGACGGTTCACGGTGAACGTCCAATCCGCCCAGTCCGCGGGATTCACCCAATAGCCCAGGCAGTTTTTGTTGGTGGCCGGCTCGAAGCGCATCATCTCACTGTACGTCGTGGCCTCGGCCGAACGCAGGGTGATCACTGCATCCGCGGCCTGGGTAACGGACTCGCCCTCGGGAGCGGGCTTCAGGGTGAGCGACCGCAGGCTCATGCCGGAGGTGGATCCGGCCGGCGAGCAGCGGACCTGGATCGAGAAGGGTTCGGACTTCGCCAGATAAAAGCGTCCGACCTTCAGCCGTTCCCAGCGATCCGCACCTCCTGTGGACGGTCTGCGCACGGTGAGCACCTGGCCCGCCACCTCCACCTGCACGTCCGTCGCCCCGGCACCGGCGGCGGCGTATTGCAGTTCGATATCGTAACGTCCCCATCGGGCCGGCTTCAATTCCCAGCGGACGGCATCCCCCGGTTCTTTCCATCCGCTCACGACGGCGCCGTCCGCAGGTTTTTCGAGCTTCATGTCTGCGCCGGTGAGCATCGCCTTATCGGCGGCGAAGACGATCGTGCCCCGGTCCGCCGTGTGAACCGTGTCCGCAGCGGGCAGCGGTCGGGCAACGACGGCGACTCCGAGCAGGAAGCCCAGCGTGGTGATTCTAAGGAGGTGTGAAGAGGTCATGAGCAGAGGCGTGGAAACGGCAGACGCAGGGGGTCGGATCTGGATTCGGAAAAGGGCGGGCGGAAGTGCACCGGACTATCGCTCCACCCGGTAGAGCGCGGATTTGGTTCGCAGGAACAGGGCCTTTCCCGAGACCGCGGGTGACGCCATGAATCCATCGGCCAGGGTGTTCTCCGCCAGTTTCTTGAACTCGCGTCCCGTGGACACCACCACGGTCTTTCCCTCCTCGCTGCAGAAGTACAATCGCCCGTCGCCGGCGATCGGTGACGCCGAGTAGTTGCCCCCCACCCGCTCATTCCATACCACGGTTCCGGTCTTTGCCTCCCAGCAGGTGGCGACCCCGTTGTCATCCAGTCCGTACAGCAGGTCGTCCACCCGGGTGAGCGCGGGTTTCTTGGGCACATTGCGCTTGGTTTTCCAGACGATGGAGAGTTGACCGTTGGAAGTATCCGGCCCATTGGCGTCGAGCACCTCGTCGCCTTTGCCGGGCCGGATGGCGAGGATCTGGCCCTGCGACCAACCGCTGGGCACAAACACCATTCCGAATCCTACCGCCGGCCGGGTTCCGGCCGAGTGGCTGGTACGTTCCTCGACCCGCCACAACTCCGCTCCAGTGAGCGGGTCGTATCCGTACATCGCCTTCGCGCCCTGGCTCAGCAGCTGCAAGCGGCCGTTAAAGGAAGCCAGGTGGCAGGTCGCAAACGCCTTCCGCCAATCGCCCTCGCTTTCCGGTTTGCCGTCCGGACCCAGGTCCTTGTAGTCAATCCCGCGCTTCACCTCCCAGAGCGTCTTTCCCGTGGCGGCATCCAGGGCCACCACGAACTGGTGATCGCTGCCGTCGAAGTTCAGGTAAATCCGGCCCTCGTGCAGGATGGGTGAGGAGCCCGCTCCTCGGTAGTGGTTGCAGACGAAGTCGCGCCGCTCCCAGAGGGTCTTTCCGGTCTGGGTGTCGAGACAGGCGGTCCCCGGAGAACCAAAGGTCACATACACCCGGCCCGCCCCAATCACCGGCGTGGGGGAGGCGTAGGAGTTAAACTTGTGGGCGAACTGCGGACGTTCGACTTCGAACAGTTTGAGATCGCGCATCACTTCCCCGGTGTCGCGGTCCACCGCCACGGCCCACAATTCGCGTCCGTCCTCCGTCGCCGTGGTCAACCACACCTGCCGATCCCAGATCACTGGGGACGACCAGGCGCGTCCGTGAATGGGCGTCTTCCACTTCACGCCCTCGGATTCACTCCAGTGGAGGGGAAGTCCCGTGGACGTTGAGACCCCGTCCCCGTGTGGTCCGCGAAACTCGGACCACTGAAGGTCATCCGCGGCGTGGACGCCCATCCGGACCAGCACCAGCAACAAGGGCAGCAGGAGGCGGCACCCTCCGAAGGACTGTTTCATGGGCGTCATGCTACCCAGTCGAGGGCCTGGGACAAATCCCGAAACCGCGCCGCTCGCCGATTAGAGGTGTCTGCGATCCAATCCAGCGGAAAGCCGGAGTACGCGGGTCTCTGTTCGTCTCCTGGGTAAGAATCCTCTCGTCTTTCAGCATCCCGGTGATTTCATCACTGGAACCATGCCCCAGAGACCGATATCTCCGCGATTTGCTGGGCTGATGATCGGCCTGCTGATGGCGCTGACGGGACCGCGCGGGCTGGCGTTGATCTTCAGTTCTACCGGGGACGCCACCTACAACACCACGCCGCCCACCGGCAGTCTCACCAATAGCGGATGGCAATGGCAGGGGAGGTGGAAGGGGGCGACGGGGACCCCGATTGCACCCCACTTCTTCATTACCGCCGGTCACCTGGGCGGCACTGTGGGTGACACGTTCCTCTTCAATGGCGTCACCTATATCACCACCGGCAAGCATGCGAGTCCGAGCTCGGATCTGATGGTCTGGCAGGTGGGCGGAACCTTCCCGTCCTATGCCCCCCTCTATACGGGCAGTGCCGAGGTCGGGATGAATGCCGTCCTCTTTGGGCGCGGGGTGGCGCGCGGCAATGCGGTTAATGTGGCCGGCCTGGGAGAGGATGCGCTGCGTGGATGGCAGTGGATGAGCACGGCCACCGCCGGAACCCTGCGGTGGGGCGAGAACACCATCGAGCTGGCGCAGTACTTCGCTCCCAATGATCCATTTGCTGCCAACGGGCAGCTTCTGGTCATGGATTTTGACCGCTTCAATGGATCGAATTCCAACGAGGTGACCCTTGGCAACTTTGACAGCGGCGGTGGCCTGTTCCTTCGGGATCCGGTGGACAACCGATGGAAGCTGGCCGGCGTCAACGTGGATGCTGAATACGCCTATCGGCTTACGGCGGCGGGAGCCACTTTCAATGCCTCCATCTTCGATATCGGCGGACTGTACTACGATGAAGCCGGCGATGTCGTTGGTCCGGTGGGTGCGGATCCCTTCATCCTGGGGGCCAATGGCGTCACGGATACTCCCTCCCGTCTCTACTCAGCCCGAATCTCCGCGAATATTCCTTGGATCCTCGGCATCCCCGGTTTCCCCCCCATGAACACCGCACCCCAGATCAGTCCGGTGCCCAATCAAACGGTGGACGAGGGGATACCGCTGACGGTGACCCTGGCCGGGAGTGATGCGGATGTGCCGGCGCAGACGCTGAACTATGGGCTGGTGAGTGGGCCGCCGGGAATGACGGTGACGCCGGGGGGCGTGGTGTCCTGGACTCCCAATGAAACGCAGGGTGGGGCGACGGTGAGCGTGACGGTGCAGGTGACCGACAGCGGGGTGCCATCGCTGAGCGCCACCCGTTTGTTTCAGGTGACCGTGCGGGACGTGCCGCAGTTGGGGCGCACGGTATGGCAACTGGGAGCGGATGCCCCGACGGGATCGTCGGGGACGGTGTCATCGGCCGAATTCTCGCTGGAGAACTCGATCAATGACCCGGCGCCGGGCCGGGTCACCCGGCTGCCGGGGGATCCGCTGTACGTCGATGCGGCGAGCAATCCTAGAGGGGACGACGACTTTTACTTCGGCGGGGTGTATCCGGTTGGGTTCAATCGGTTGACGTCGTTGCTCAGCGTTCCCAATGACGAGCCGTTCAGCGCATGGGAGCGGGCTCACACGCTCGGGGACCGGACCAACCGGGTGCATTTCGTCCTGGGCTCGTCCCAGGCAGCCGGGGCAACGCAGTACCGGCTGCGGGTGGACCTGGCGACGGGTGGATCCCGAATCGGCTCGGTGGTTCAGCCCGGCTTCTCCCAGCACGACTACGTGGTGCGCTTCCGCAATGGCGCCGGGGTAACGACGCAGGTGTATTCCAACCGGCTGACGCAGGTGACCAACCTGCTGATCGACTTCAGTGCGGCCCAGGTGGGGGCGACCCTGGGGGCCAACAGCCTGGAGATGGTGCGGGTAGGGCCAACCACCGCCACCGACTACTGGCTGATCTACGACCAAGTCCGCCTGGAAGTGGTCGCCGGGAACACCGCACCCCAGATCAGTCCGGTGTCCAATCAAACGGTGGACGAGGGAATACCGCTGACGGTGACCCTGACCGGGAGTGATGCGGATGTGCCGGCGCAGACGCTGAGCTATGGGCTGGTGAGTGGGCCGCCGGGAATGACGGTGACGTCGGGTGGCGTGGTGTCCTGGACTCCCAATGAAACGCAGGGGGGAGCAACGGTGACCGTGACGGTGCAGGTGACCGACAGCGGGGTGCCATCGAAGAGCGCCACCCGTTCGTTTCAGGTGACCGTGCGGGACGTGCCGCAGTTGGGGCGCACGGTATGGCAACTGGGAGCGGATGCCCCGACGGGATCGTCGGGGACGGTGTCATCGGCAGAGTTCTCGCTGGAGAACTCGATCAATGACCCGGCGCCGGGCCGGGTCACACGGCTGCCGG
>JBDKKE010000164.1:0-8760 GCA_039796255.1 Verrucomicrobiota bacterium
CGGGATTGCCACCCCCGTCCGCCCGGAAGGCTCGGCACGCTCCATCCGGTCCCGCAGCTGGGAACGCTGCGCAGGGCCGAGTTCGCTGAGACGGCGCTTCAGTTCGTTCATGCCGTCCGCCGAACCGGGCCGGTTCGCAATGGAGCCGTCGCCTGCGTCATGGCGACGACAAACTGCTGGACTCGGCTCTTAGGGAAATTCATGCGGCAATCGAAACGAAGACCGTTGGAGCCGTGGATGGTTCCACAGTCGGGGGACCCAGGTCAAACCGCAGCCTCCAGCAAGGTCAGCGACGCCGAGCCTTCCGAAGTCAGTGGCAGGATTGGGCCGTGGCTCCTGGGCGTCCTCTGCGGCCTTCGCGTGAGCCTCTTCCCCCCGGGCGCCTCACGCGAAGGTCGCCAGGGACACAGAGGGGGACTCAAAGTCGATTCATCATGAAACAGCGGTCAAAGGGCGGAGGGAAGCACCCTCCGTTTCATGACGATCCCAATCCGGTCAAACCGTCGGTGTTTCCTTTTGGCGGCGGTTCTGAATTGTTGGCCGCGACACGTTCGTTGCTCTTCCATGCCGCCCCGCCATTCCCTTGCCTGGCTCCATGTGCTCTTCGCCCTTTCCGGGGCGGCGGGGCTCGGGCTGCAGTTGACCTGGACGCGCCGCCTGACACTCGGCCTGGGACACGAGATCCCCGCCACCCTGGGCGTCCTCACCACCTTCATGCTCGGCCTGGCCGCCGGTGCGTGGCTGTTCGACCGCCTGGCCCCTCGCGGACTGCGGCCCGCGGTGTCCTGCGCCCTGCTGGAAGCAGCCACTGCCGTCGCGTCGATGGCCACGCTGTGGATCATTCCCGGGCTCGCCGCCCTGTCCTGGCAACTCGCGGGTCCGGCCCCGGGACGCGGACTGCACTGGACACTCTCCTTCCTGCTGCCGGCCGTCGCCCTGCTTCCCGCCACGCTGGCCATGGGCGCCACCCTGCCGGCCATGGAACGTTGGATCTCCACCCTGCAGGCGGACGAACGCCGGGTCGCCCCCCTGTATGCCGCCAACACGCTCGGCGCGGTGCTGGGTGTCGTGGCCGCGGTGTGGATCCTGCAACCCTGGCTCGGACTTCGCGGAACCACGCTCGCCTTCGCCGCCATGAATGCCCTGTGCGCGCTGGGATTCTGGCGGGCCGGACGGAGTTCCACCGCGCTCCCGGAAGACGGGGAACATTCGCAACCCACCTCCACTCCCCGGCACGGAACGACCCGGGTCATCCTCACCCTGTTCGTCACCGGGCTTCTCGGCATGGGCTTCGAGGTGCTCACCGTCCGCCTGCTCGGTCAGGCCCTGGAAAACACCGTGTACACCTATGCGGGCATCCTGGCGGTGTACCTGCTCGGCACCGCCGGGGGCGCGGCCCTGCGCAACCGGATTGCGCCCCGCGCCGAGACCGCGCTTCCGGTCCTGCTGCTGGCCCTCGCTGGATCCCTGGTGGGAAGCGGCTGGGTGCTGACCACCACCCCCGCGGCCCACGCCGCACTCCGATCCTTCCTGGGCGATGGCACCGGGGCGGTCATGGCCTCCGAACTGATCACTGCCGCCGCGGTGGTGGCCCTGCCGACCTTCCTGATGGGACTGCTCTTCAGCGTGCTGACGCAGGCGGAGCGGACGCGTTCCCGGCGTTTGGGAACCGCGGTGGCGTGGAACACCCTGGGAGCGGCCCTCGCCCCGGCCCTGGTGGGTCTGGGACTGCTCCCCGCGCTGGGCAGTCGCTGGACCCTGGTGGCGCTGGCCACCGGTTACCTGACCCTCCTTCCCCGGATCCGCGGCCGGCTGTGGATCGGACTCGCGGTCGCCGTCACGGGACTGGCCCTGCTGCCCGCCTCGCTGCATCTGCAGCGCGTCCCGCCCGGCACGCGACTGGTGGCGTTAGAGGAGGGAGCGGGGGACACGGTCACCGTGGTCGAAACCGCGGACGGGCAGCGTTCCCTCCGAGTCAACAATCGCTTCACCATGGGCGGAACGGCGTCCGCCGCCGCCGAGCGCCGCCACGGACACCTGCCCCTTCTGTTACATCCGCATCCCCGTCGCGCGTTGTTCCTGGGCGTGGGCACCGGCATTTCCTACGCGGCGCTGGATGCCCATGAGGGACTCACGGCCGACGGCGTGGAATTGGTTCCCGAATCGGTGTCGCTGCTGGGCGCGTTCTCACCCCACAACGCCTTCGGACCCGACCTCCGTGTGCACGTCGCCGACGCCCGGCGTTTCGTGCGCGCCTCAGACGCCCCCTACGACGTCATCATCGCCGACCTTTTCCATCCGGCCCGCGATGGCGCCGGCAGCCTCTACACCCGGGAGCAGTTTCAGGCGGTGCGGGATCGGCTCGCTCCGGGCGGACTCTTCTGCCAGTGGCTGCCGCTGTTCCAACTGGATGAGCCGACCCTGCGAACCATCGTTGGCACATTTCTCGATGTCTTCCCCCACGCGAACGCCTTCCTGCTGCGCTTCAACGCCGACACGCCGGTCCTGGGACTGGTGGGGACGACGGAGCCCCTGAAGTTCGACACCGAGTGGCTCGGACGCCGCCTCACCGACCCCGTCCTACGCGACGCCCTGAAGCCGCTGGTGCTCACCGAGCCCTGGCCCTTTTTCGGTACCTGGTTCGCCGATGCGGCCTGGCTGCGCGCTCTGGCCGGCGACGCGCCGCTCAACACCGATGACCACCCGGTGGTGATCTTTCAGGCCCCGCGGACCCTGAGCGGTCGCCCCCCGCCCGGCCATGCCCTGCTGGAGCGTCTGCTCGACCGTCCGCGTCCTGCACCCGACGCCCTGTTCGCGCCGCCGAACCCGCCGGCGGATCGTCCCTGGCTGGACCGGCTCAAAGCCTATCAAAGGGCGCGTGATCGCTACCTGCGCGGACTCATCGCCGAGGTGAATGGCCGTCCAACGGAGGCGGAAGCCGCCTTCCTGGACAGCGTCCGCCTCAGTCCGGATTTCACCAGCGGCTACTCCCAACTACTGGCCCGCGCCACCCTCCGCGCCAAGTCGGATCCCGCCGCCGCCCGCCGCCTGCTGGACCAACTGATCGAAGCCAGCCCCGACCGTCCCATCGCCCGCGACCTCCGCACCCGCCTCGGACTCTGAGGCCCCGATGAATCCCCGGTGGATCCGCGCTGCCGCGCGGCTCCAATCTCCATCCCCAGCACCGCTGCGGATCACATCAGTGCCCATTCATCCGCAACGATTGAACGCCACGTCCCCTGCACTCAGTCGCCCCCACTCCTCACAACTCACCCCGCTGACCGCCTCACCCAACTGCGACGAACAGCAGACCGATTCACCTGTCACTTGATTCCCATCTCCCGACACTCTGATGACGAACGATGAAGCCCTACTCGGCGGTGATTTTCGATATGGACGGCGTGATCGTGAACAGCGAACCGCTTCACGAACGCGCCTTTCTTGAAACCTTTGCCCAGATTGGCTATGCGGACAGCCACGGCATCCATTTCCCGGATTACTACGGCCGTTCAGATCAGGCCGTCTGGCTCGACTTCATTGCGGCGCATCGTCCGCAGCAGCCGCTCGCCGAACTGAGCCGGATGAAGCAGGAACGGTTCCTCACCCTGCTCCGCGCCGAGCAGCCGATCTTCCCGGCCATTCCCGGGTTGGTAAGCGCGCTGGCTTCCAGGTGCCCCATCGCCCTCGCTTCGGGATCCAACCACGCCGTCATCAGTGCCGTCCTCGACCTGGCCGGATTGCGCCCGCACTTCAAGGCCGTGGTGAGTGCGGACGATGTGCCGCGCGGCAAGCCCGCTCCCGACATCTTCCTCCGCGCCGCCGAACTGCTGGGCGTTGCCCCGGCCGAATGCGTGGTGATCGAGGACTCCGTGGCCGGAGTGGCCGCGGGCAGGGCGGCCGGGATGAAGGTGATCGGCATCACCAATTCGGTATCCGCCGACCAACTGCGGGAAGCCCACGCCACCGTTGCCGACTACCCGGCGATCCAGACCCTGCTGGTCTAGCAAGTTTGAGAACTGAAAGGATTCCTACGGGATGAGCAAAGCGAGTGACCTGGCACTGGGTTCCACTCGATTTACTTCCTGTGCTCGAAGCGGGCGCTTGAGCGCTTGAAGGCACGACCCCTTCACTCGATACGCTGAACCACCTGCCGCTTCCTTGTATTTTGAGTGGTCGATGCTCAAAATACACGGAGGTTGGCATCCAGTCCTTCGCGTGCTAGCGGACCGGGATCCGCTGCCCGCGCGCTTCCTGCTGTTGGGTAATGCGTCGCCAGATCTGGTGAAGGGTGGTTCGGAATCGCTCGGGGGGGGGACCGCAAGACGGTGAAACGGCATCTTGATATCCTGACGGGCGCACTCGTGGTCCGGCAGTTGCCACCGTGGTTCGAGAACCTGGGAAAACAGAAGGTAGACCGGTTCCTTCACCAGTGATCAGGGTTCTGAGGGAACGGGCTCTTCGTGGAGCCGCACCGACCTTTGTCGACGCTCTCGCCATCCAAGGGAATACCTACGGCTTCTGCCCGGCCCAAAGGTAAGCATTCGGACGGAGGAATCCGCGCTTGACCGCATAGCGGTCAAAACCCGCCAGAAGATCCGCGATGGGATGCACCACCGCATCCGGTCCCCTCAGTCCCCCCAGCACCCGATACATGAACGAGACCCCGTCCTGATACTCCAGCTCACTGAAGTGACGCTTCAGGCTCTCGAGAATTTGAACTCCCGAGCAGGCATTGTCGTTGGGCGACTGCCCTCGCTCCTGCGGATCGCGCTCGGTGACATACTCGGTTCGAACCTCATCGGTATACGCCTGCCATCCGGCGTCCGAGCCCAGGGATTTCACTAATTGAGGCTCATACCAATGACCGGTGGCGGCGAGCAGACCGCGAATCAGCGCGACCACCGCGGCATCCTGATCCTCCCACCGTTCGTGACACGGCTCCAGGCATACCAACAGGCCGCCCGGCACCAGAAGTTCACGTGCCTGACGCAGAACCTGGTCCGGATCCGGAAAGTGGTGAATGACGCCGGTGAAGGTGACCGCATCAAAGGTGCCCTTCATATCCTCCAGGGACAGAACCTGGTAGTCGAGTGACCCAAAACCGGGCTCAACCGGTCCCGCGGCCAGCGCGGTGCGCGCCGCCTCAATGGCCTTGGACGAAATGTCGATGCCCGTGACGTGGTGACCGGCCCGGGCGAACTCCAGGGAATAATACCCGGGACCACAGCCGACATCGAGGATTCGGAGGGCGGGTTTCCCATGCCGACGCAGGAATCCCAGCATGATGTCCAGATATCCCCCAAGATACAGGCGGGCGAAATGGGGATCTCTCCAGAAGCTCTTGTAGAAATAGTCGCACTTCACCGCCCGGCGCAGATCGGGGACATAGCCTGCCTGGCGCCGCTCCGTGATTCGCTGGTCAAAGGCGGCCGCCTCTTCGGCCAGCAAATCAACGGCCGGATCTTCTGATGTGGGTACCGTGTCCATGGGAACATCGTGGCGACCACCGCCGGTCGCCGGAAGGACGAAGTTTCGCCGCTTCCGACAGAATGAATCCATCTGTTTACAACTTTAACTGGACACCTCCCGGGGCCATTGGTACCGATCACTACCGTTCACCGACAACCCATTCTCCATGAGTCTCTCTCGTCGACCCGTCCTGGTGGCACTGATCACTTCATTACTGGCCGTCCTAGGTGCCGGAGCCGCCTGTCTTCCAGCGCCCCCCGGATTATCCGTCTGGTTTCGCCTGGAGGACTCCTCTCAGGATCATCTCAGTGGCCTTACCGGGGTTGTGCCGGCGTCCGCCACTTACGCCGAGGGCAAGGTCGGCCGCGGCATTGCCCTGGATGGACTCTCGGGAGTGAACCTTCCGGCGGATGAGCGGTTTGCGCGGGGTGCATTCACTCTGGAGACCTGGGTGCGCCGCGCCGATCTGCAGCGGGCATCCAAGGGAAGTTCTGGTTCGGGGGTCATTTTCGCCGGAGGCCGCTCCAGCTACAGCCTGACCATGAGCATCGATGGACGCCTCTACCTGAGCCATGTGGATATCCTGTCCTACAATTTCGACGCCAGCATCACCGACCTTGAGTGGCATCATCTGTGCATGGTGCGGAGCGGAGGGCTCTTCCGCCTCTATGTGGACGGTCTGCCGGGGGGGCAGGTAAATGTGCCCGGCAATATCCTGACCACGGGGCCTTTCACCATCGGCGCGCTGCCTGACTTCATCAACGATCAGTATTATGCCTTCTGGGGAACGCTGGATGAGTTGAGCCTTTATCCGCGCGAACTCGCCGAAAGTGAAATCGTTGCCCTCGCCGGAGCAGTTGGGGGCAAATGCACAGAGGTGGTTCCCAGCGTCCCGGCCTGTGAACCCCAGCCCACCGGACTCGTGGGATGGTTCCCTCTCGATGACGATGCCAGGAATCTGGCGGACGCCAGTCTGTCCGGCGGAACCTCCGCGGCGGCGTTTGGTCCTGGATACGTCCGCAAGGCGGCCTTTTTCGATGGAGTGAACCCCGGCTTTATCCTTCCCACGGATCCGAAGCTGAAATCCCAGAATTTCACCATTGAAACCTGGATCCAGCGCGCTTCAACCGCGGCCTCCTCCCAGGCGTCGCCGCCGGATGGCGCCATCTACTCGGGCGGCACTTCGTCCTATGGAATGTCCTTACGTGCCGATGGCTTGCTGTACCTCAATCATGTCGGCGGCGCATACTACCTTTCCTCGGGTCAGATCAGCGACCTGGGATGGCACCATATCGCCGTTACCAAGTCCGGGGGTACGGTCGCCTTCTATTTGGACGGCAATCCCGCCGGGACTGCTGATCTCGGATCCCTCGAGTTTGATCTCTCCACGCCGTTTGCCATTGGTTCACTGGGTGTCCCTTTCGGAGGCATCAGCTACACCTTCTGGGGTGGACTGGATGAACTCAGTGTGTACGACCGCCCCCTATCGTCCGAGGAGATCCGGAAGATCTGGGCGCGGCGCAGTTCGGGAAAATGTCTCGGCGGACTTGGCCTCACCATTCAGGCCCCGGAGGAAGTGGTCGTGGACGGCGCCTTTTCCTTCGATGTCACGGTGATCAACCAGGAGGACGAGAGGGTTTCCGGAGTGGTCGTGACCAATGCCCTGCCCGCCGGTTTTCGAGTCACCGCCACGGAGTCTGCCACCGGGGCCTCTGTGGTGATCCCGGAGGAGGCGGGATCCCGGGTCCTCTTCATCGCTGGCGACCTCGCCCCCGGAGCGCAGGCCAGTTTGCGGATCTCGGTGACCAACGCACCCCTGGGAGTTCAGCGGTTGGAGTCCACCGCAGCCTACGCCGGGGCCGAATTGCCCGTATCAACGTCGGCATCCGTACACGTGCGGCCTCTGTGCTCTCCGGTTCCCGCTGGATTGGCCTCCTGGTGGAAGGGAGACGGCAATACCCTCGATACGATCTCGGGAATCGCGGGTGGCGCGTCGACCGGCGTGTCCTATGCGGAGGGACGCATTGGATCCGCCTTTCGTCTGGACGGTCAGAATGGAACCGCAGTGAACCTGGGCAGTCCGGCCACCCTGCAGCGCAGTGAGTTTTCGATCGAGGCCTGGATCCGTCGAGGATCCCCAACCACGGTTTCACCGAACAGTGCGGGGGGAACCATTCTCGGCGCGGACACCGACGGATGGAACTTCGCCCTGCTCAATACGGGCGCCCTCACCTTTGGGCGCAGCGACATCTCCTCGGTCACCACCGCCGCCCTGATCACGGATCTTGCCTGGCATCACGTCGCGGTGACCCGCAGTGCGGGAGAGGTGCGCCTTTATCGGGATGGGCAACTGGCCCTCGCCCAGCCCTACACCGAGACCTTCAAGCTGAATCAGGATTACGGGATCGGCGGCATCTTTCCCTCGGGTCGCAACGCCTTCCTCGGAGATCTCGATGAAATCGCCTTCTATGACCGGGTCCTGACCGCGGAGGAGATTGCCGCCGTGTCTGGGGCGGGCGGCGCTCCGAAGTGTGTGGAGGACCTCGTTCTGAACTCCGCGGCGGGCGGCTTCATTCCGCTGGGTGAGGATTGGGAAGTTCCCTGGGTGATCTCCAGCGTCGGATCCTCCGACTCGACCGGAGTGACCTTTGTCAACGCCGTGCCGCCCGGTCTGCTGGTGGTCTCCGCCACGGCGTCCCAGGGGACGGTGGAAAACCTCGCGGGTGTCCTGCGCGGCAATCTGGGAACGATCCCCGCCGGATCCAATGCCGTCGTGCGCGTGGTTCTCAAGCCCCTGGTGGCCGGACCGTATGCGGTCACCGCCTCGGTGGCCCGCGCTGAGGGGGAACTCTCCGTGGGCAACAACCGCCTGGAGATCTCAGCCAACGCCGTGACCCTGACCCTCGGTCTGGCGGGCGATGTCACCGCGGTCGAACCGGCCACCGCCGAGTTTGAGGTGATGCTGAGTGCCCCGTCGACGCGGACGGTGTCCGCGACCTACACCACGGTGGCCGGAACCGCGCTGGCGGGCGCCGATTTCGAGGCGCAGGCGGGAGTTCTGGAGTTTCCGCCGGGGACGGTGCGCCAGACGGTTCGCGTGCCGGTGGTGGCGGACGGACTGTACGAACTGGACGAGTCGTTCACCGTGGTCCTCAGCAATGTCGTCAACGCGACGCCGGGCCTCGCGGGCGCCACGGGCACCATTAATAGCGTGGATCCCCTTCCGGTGGCCCGGGTGCGGCCAATCGCGTTGTCCGAGGGTAACTCCGGCCAGACGCTCTACCGCTTTGA
>JBDKKE010000165.1:0-9351 GCA_039796255.1 Verrucomicrobiota bacterium
CTGGTGATGGTGATTTCGGACAACGACACCAAGCTGTCCGGCCGCATCGATCAAGACGCCTTCTCCATGGAGCCCACCTTTCAATCGATGGCGACGCTGGGGTGGAACGTCCACGAGATCAAAAACGGACACGACCTCCCGGGCGTGTATCTGGCCGTCGAGAAAGCCATCGCCGAGGCGAAGGCCAATCCGGCCAAGCCCGTCTGTGTTTGGCTCCACACCATCAAGGGATACGGCATCAAGTCCACTGAGGAGAGCTCCAGCGGCGGACACGGCTTCCCGCTGGCCAACGGCGAGAAGATCATCGATTGGGTCACTGAACTTTTCAGCGGGGCCACTCCGCCGGCGGAGTTGAGCGCATGGGCACACGCCCTGCGCGAGGACTGGGAACGAAAGGAAGCGGACAAGAAGGCCAAGGCGGCCGCCGCGGCGGCGAATCCGGCTCCTGCTCCCGCAGCACCGGCGGTCAAGAAGGACAAGGTGCAGGCCGGATTGGCCAAGGGGGCCATCCGCGCCGCCCAGGAGGGATACCCGGTTTATTCGGTCTCCTCCGATGTGCAGGGATCCACCGGAATCAGTGCCTTCCAGAAGGCCACCGGAAACTTCATCGAAGTGGGCATTGCCGAGGCGAACATGATTTCCACGGCCATCGGGCTGAGCAAGACGGGGTTCATCCCCATCGTGGACACCTTCGGTCAGTTCGGGGTCACCAAGGGCAACCTGCCCCTGACCATGGCGGCACTGTCCCAGGCGCCGGTCATCGCCATGTTCTCCCATGTCGGGTTCCAGGATGCTGCCGACGGTGCCTCCCACCAGGCCACCACCTATATCGCGGCCGTGTCGTCGATTCCCCACACCGTGGTGATCGCTCCCAGCTGCTCCAACGAGGCCGAGACCTTCATGCATGAGGCCATCCGGCACATCGCCGAGGAGCGCAAGGCCGGTCGCGACGGGGAATCGGTGCTGTTCTTTGTCGGACGCGAGAACTATCCGCTCGAATGGATTCCCGGCGCCACCTACGCGTGGGGCAAGGCGCAGGTGATCGAGTCCGGCAAGGATGTCGTTCTCGTGGGCTCCGGTGTGCTGTTCAGCAAATGTCTGGAAGCCGCGCGGTTGCTTGCTGCCAAGGGGCATTCGGCCACGGTGATTAACAATCCGTTCGTGAACCGTGTGGATCTCGAGACCATTGGCGCCGCGGTGAAGGCCTGTGGAGGCCGTCTGGTCACCATCGAGGATCACCAGGTGGTGGGCGGGATGGGAGCCCAGGTATCGCACGCGCTTTCCCAGGCGGGGATTGCCCATCGGGTCAAATCCCTCGGAATTCACGGGGAATTCGGCCAGTCCGCCTATCTGGCGGAGGAACTCTACGTGAAGCACGGCCTGACCGGACCCAAAATGGCCGAGGCCGCCCTGGAGTTGATCGGCTGACGGACTACTCCTTCCAGGCAATCCGGCCCCCCACAATGGTGGTGGTGGCCTTTCCGCGGAGTCTCCATCCGTGGAAGGGATTGTTTTGGGACCGACTGGCGGTGTCGGCCCGGTCGCAGGTCCACTCGCGATCCGGATCGAAAACGGTGACATCCGCCGGTCCACCCACTTTCAGTTCACCGCGCCCGTCCTTGAAGTTCAGCAGACGGGCGGGATTCACCGTCAGTTTGGCGAGCAGGTCGGGCAGGGGCAGTCGACCGGTGTGATGCAGGGCCATGAGGGAGAGGGCCAGTTCCAGCTCCAGTCCGACGATGCCGAAGGGCGCGTCGTCGAACTCCACCTCCTTCTCGGACTCGGTGTGCGGCGCGTGGTCACTGGCGATGATGGTCAGCGTGCCGTCCACCAGTCCGTCGAGAATCGCCGCCCGGTCCGCGGCGGAGCGAAGCGGGGGGTTCATTTTGAAGTGAGTGTGGTAGGAGGGCCACACCGGCAGGGCCGTTCCCGGAAAGAATCGGGCGGAAAGTTCGGCGCCATCCGCCGCCCAGAAGACCTCGCTGCCGGCGACCGAGGCATCGGTCAGGGTGAAGTGGTGCGGACATGCCTCGCCGGAGATGGGCACCCCCCGGGACCGGGCCTCCCGCAGCAGGCGGACGCTGCCCGCCGAGCTGAGGTGCTGGCAATGAATGTGGGTTCCGGTCTGCTCCGCCAGCAGGATGTTCCGGGCAACAATGACTTCCTCGCCCGTGGAGGGCCATCCGCGCAATCCCAGGATGGTGGAGTGCAGTCCCTCGTGCATCACTCCGTCAGTGACCAGTCCGTAGTCCTGGCAGTGATCCATGACCGGAAGGCGGAACATGCGCGCGTACTCACAGGCGCGGCGCATCAGTTCGTTGTTCTGGATGCAGTGACCGTCATCGGTGAGTGCCACGATGCCGGCCTTGGCCAGGGAACCAATGGGGGCAAGCTCCTCGCCGGCGATGGATCGCGTCAGGGCGCCACTGACTTCCACCCGCACCGACGCGGCGGCGGACTTCTCCTGGATCAGTGCCACGGTTCCGGCGTTGTCGATGGACGGTACCGTATTGGGCATGCAGACCACCGTGGTGAATCCTCCGCGGGCAGCGCAAAGGGCACCCGTGAGAATGTCTTCCTTCTTGGTCTGGCCGGGCTCGCGAAAGTGGACGTGCAGATCGATGAGTCCTGGGCAGACGATTCGCCCACGCACATCGAGAACCTCGACGCCCTCGGGAGCCTCGAGCGCGGGTCCGATGCCCTTCACGATTCCATCGAAAAGCAGGACATCGGCGATTTCGTCCCGTCCGGACGCCGGATCAATGACCCGTCCCCCCCGCAGCAGCAGCGCATTCATGGCGCGCGGACGGTAGACTGGTCGGGCGCAGAGGGACAATAACGACTGAGGAGGAGAAGGGGGGCAGGGGGCAGTGATCGGTGGTCGGTGGTCGGTGGTCGGTGGTCGGTGGTCACTGGTCACTGGTCACTGGTCACTGGTCACTGGTCACTGGTCACTGGTCACTGGTCACCGGTCACTGGTCACCGGTCATTCGCCGTCGGTTCGCTGCTTGACGAGTGGCGATGGCACTTCCGCTTCACGCCCGATGCGTCACTCGGCAAAAGCTGAGGCTTGCGGTCTGCCTCCGGAATCGCTTTGCTTACTTCCGTCTTCGGTGCGGGTGTAGCTCAATGGTAGAGCGCTAGTCTTCCAAACTAGTTACGAGGGTTCGATTCCCTTCACCCGCTCCATTTTATTTCCCGGGTAGGCGGGGACCGTCGAACCACGGTTTGCACTTCCGCCTTCCCGCAAAATCGGTCAGTTTGTCAGCTGTGGATTCCGGTCTGGTTTCGCGCTCCAATCCAATCGTGGCTTCGTCCAATGGCACTCCCGTTTCGGGAGGATTCGACCTGTCCCGGGGAGTGGAAACGTATCGGGCGATGTTTACCGCGCGGGTGGTGGACCAGGTGGAGATGGAATTGGTCAACCGCGGTGAGGCCTTTTTCCACGTGGGAGGCGCGGGCCATGAAGCCTGCGCGGTCCTCAATCGATTCCTGACCAGCGACGACTGGCTGCACCTCCACTACCGCGACAAGGCGCTGATGCTGGCCCGCGGTCTGCCTCTGGAGCAGTTCTTCCACAGCCTTCTATGCACGGCAGCCTCCCATTCCGCCGGGCGCCAGATGAGTGCGCACCTCAGTGCGCCGGAGTTGAAGATTCTCAGTCTGGTCGGTCCGGTAGGGAACAATGCCCTGCAGGCGGTGGGCGTGGCTCATGAGATCGCGTCGCGTCGCCGAACGTCGGGACTGAACGATGGTTCTCCATCGGCGCTGGTGGTGTGTGCGGTGGGGGATGGGACGAGTCAGCAGGGGGAGTTTCTGGAGGCCATCGCCGAGGCCGTGCGGGCGCGATTGCCGGTCCTCTTTTGGATCGAGGACAATCAACTGGCGATTTCCACCGCAACTGCGGGGAAGACCCTTTACAGCCTTCCCACCGGGGACGCCGATTCGTTTTACGGACTGCCCATTCACCGTCTGGACGGGCGGGATCCGCTGGATTGCGAACGGCGCCTGGAATCCATTGTCCGGGAGGTGCGTTCCGGCGGGCCGGGTCTGGTGGTGTTCCGGGTGGAGCGACTCACGCATCACACCAATGCGGATGACGAACGGGTGTATCGCGAGGAGGAGGAGATCCGGCGAGTGCGCGGCGAGGCGGATCCGGTTCGCGTCCTGCGCGACGCGCTGCTGGCCGCCGGTGCGACGCCCACGGAATTGGAGTCCTTGGAATCCGGGGTGACTCAGGCGGTGCGGGCCGCTGCCGACCGGGCCCTGATGGCGCCCAATCCGCTGCCCAACCGAGAGGCGCGACCCGCCTTGCCGGGGGCGATCACCGCCACTGTTGAGTATCGCGGTAACGGGGATGCTCCGCGCCTGAACATGCTGGAGGCCATGCGGGAGGTGCTGCGGAACCGGTTGGCGGCCGACGCGCGGATCTCTCTTTACGGACAGGATATCGAGGATCCCAAGGGCGATGTCTTCGGACTCACCCGCGGTCTGTCCGGGAGCTTCCCGGGGCGCGTCAACAATTCGCCGTTGACCGAGAGCACGATCGCGGGCGTCAGCATCGGACGGGCGCTGGCCGGTGGACGCCCGATTGCCTGCATCCAGTTCGCCGACTTTGTCCCGCTCGCCTTTAATCAGTTGGCCAGCGAACTCGGATCCATGCATTGGCGGACCAACGGGGGATGGACCGCGCCGGTGCTGTTCCTGATGCCCTGCGGCGGCTATCGGCCGGGCCTGGGGCCGTTTCACGCGCAGACTTTCGAGAGCGTTCTGGCGCACATTCCGGGAATCGACGTGGTGATGCCGAGCACCGCGGCCGATGCCGCCGGACTGATGAATTCCGCGCTGGAGGGCGGGCGTCCCACCGTCTTCCTCTATCCCAAGGTCTGCCTCAACGACGACGCCCTGGCGACCAGTGCGGACGTGGACCGCCAGTGGGTGATGCCCGGGGTGGCGCGGAGCGTGACCACCGGTGACGACCTTACCGTGGTGACCTGGGGGGCGACCGTGCCGCTGTGCGGGAAGGTGGTCGCGGCGCTGCAGCAGGCGGGTGTCGGAACGGATCTCCTCGACCTGCGTTCCATCAGCCCCTGGGATGTGGAGGCCGTCTGTGCGAGCGTCCGGCGCACCGGACGCCTCCTCGTGGTGCACGAAGACAACCTCACCTGCGGTTTCGGCGCCGAAGTGCTGGCGACGGTATCGGAACAGGTCACACGCCCCATCCAGGCCCGCCGGGTGGCGCGTCCCGACACCTATGTGCCCTGCAACTACGCCAACCAGTTGGAGGTGCTTCCCAGCTTTAGGCGTGTTCTGGAGGCGGCGGCGGAGATGACCGGGGTTCCGGTGGAATGGGAAGCCGAGGCCATTCCCACCGCCGGGTTGTTTGTCCTGGAGGCGGTGGGATCCAGTCCGGCGGACCAGAACGTCTCAGTGGTGGAATGGAAGGTTCGTTCGGGGCAGAGCATTGGAGCGGGTGATCTCATTGCCGATTGCGAGGCGGACAAGGCCACCTTTGAACTGCGGGCGCCGGTCAGCGGTGTGATCACGGATCTTCTGCCTCCCGATGAGAAGGTTCCGGTCGGCAGCAGGCTGGCGACCATCCGGACCGCGGAATCACAGATCGCCACCCCCAAACGAGTCCCTGCGGATCCGAAGCCGCGGTTGACGCCACGCGCAGTGGCCAGTCGGACGGCAACCGCTGCGCCGGTGGAGAGCCATCGCCCGGAGGTTACGCCTTCTGCGGGACGCCACGTGGTTGGACTTTCCTCCATAACCGCAGCTCCTGCCGGCCGGGTAGTGACCAATGACGAGTTGGTGCGCCGATTCGCCGGTCGATCCGCGAACGACGTTTTTCAACGCACGGGTATCGAATCCCGCCATCGATTGGCTCCCGGAGAGTCGGCATTGACGCTGGCCGCCAAGGCAGCGCGCAGCGCGCTCCGACAACAGGGGCTCACGCTTGCCGACCTGGACGCCCTCTTCGTCAGCACTAGTTCCCCCATCTCCATCAGTCCCAGTCTGGCCTGTCTGCTGCACCATGAACTGAGCCAGGATGGAGCCACTCGGGATCTGCCGGCCAGCGACATCCTGGCGGCCTGCACCGGATACCTCTACGCGCTGCAGGCGGCCTTTGACTTCTGTCAGTCGCAGCCCGCAGCGACCGTGATGGTAGTCACGGCGGAGGCCATGAGCACCTTTACCAATCCCGACGACTTCGACACGGCGGTCGTGTTTGCCGATGCGGCAACGGCCACCCTGGTGCACGGGCCCAACTCCCCGGGATTCGCCGGAGCGCGCGCGCTGCTGCATCGTCCGGTGCTGAGCGCACGCGGCGAGGATGGCACCATTCTACACCACGGCCGGCGCGGGGATCCGAACATCAACATGGACGGACTGAAGGTCTTTCCCATGGCCGTCCGGCAGCTGATCGCGCTCCTGAAACAGGCGAGTGCCGAGAGTGCCATTGCCGTTGAGAACCTCGACTACATCATTCCGCATCAGGCCAACGGACGGATTCTCGAAGCCGTGGACCAGCGCCTGAAGCTCCCCAAGGGCCGCCTCGTGAATCGCGTCCGGCACAGTGGCAATACCAGCAGCAGTTCCATTCCGCTCGTTTTGGCGGAATTGCTGGACGGAACGCCGGCCCCCCGGGGGACGGCAGGGCTCTGCGCGTTCGGGGGGGGCTTCACCTTCGGCGCCGCGGTCCTCGAGTTTCGCTGAGCCGGCGCTCGCCCGCAGGGTTGCAGTCGTGTCGCCACCTGCCGGAGGATCGCGGCGTTACGCCTATGAATTCCCGCCGCGCCTTTCTCAAGTCCGCCGTAACGCTGGCCCCTGTCCTCGGCACCTGGCCCCTGCTGGGGGCGAGGGCCGACGGCGGTGCGGAGTTGGCGGCCGACGTGGTGATTGTGGGGGGCGGGGTCGGCGGAGTTGCGGCCGCCCTGGCTGCCTGCCGGAGCGGACGACGCGTCATTCTCACCGAGCCGACGGATTGGATCGGCGGGCAGTTGACCTCGCAGGCGGTGCCTCCCGATGAGCACCCATGGATCGAGAGCTTCGGATGCACCCGCAGTTATCGCGAGTTTCGCAACGGAGTGCGTCAGTATTACCGGGACCACTATCCGCTGACCCCAGAAGCGCGGATGAATCCGCGGCTGAATCCCGGCAATGGATCGGTGTCCCGCCTGTGTCATGAACCGCGGGTTGCGCTGGCGGTACTCGCCGGAATGCTGGCACCGCACGTGAGCAGTGGACGTCTCCAAATTCTCCTCGAATGCGTCCCCACCGCTGCCGACATGGACGGGGATCGCGTCAGCGCCGTGACGGTGAAGGATCTGCGCGCCGGCCGGGAGCGGATCCTGCGCGCGCCCTATTTCATCGATGCCACCGAACTCGGGGATCTGCTCCCGCTGACCCGCACGGAGTTTGTCGCCGGTGCCGAGGGCCGCGACGAGACGGGGGAGCCACACGCCCCGGAGAAGGCCCAACCGCTCAATCAGCAGGCCTTCACCTGGTGCTTCGCTGTGGATCATCGCCCTGGGGAGGACCACACGATTGGGCGTCCCGATGAGTATGCCTTCTGGCGCGACTACGTGCCCGCGCTGCGGCCCGCGTGGGCAGGACGTCTGCTCAGTTGGTCCATGAGCGATCCCATATCCCTGAAACCGCGCAACGTGACCTTCGATCCCACCGGACCGGGTCCCGGCGGGTTAAACCTCTTCCAGTATCGGCGGCTGGTGGATCCGGACAACTTCGTGCCCGGTACCTATGCCGGCGGCATTTCGCTGATCAACTGGCCGCAGAATGACTACTGGCTCGGTCCGCTGGTGGGCGTGGAGCCGGAGGAGGCGTCCCGCCATCTGGCGCGGGGGCGTCAGGTCAGTCGCTCCCTGCTGTATTGGATGCAGACCGAGGCGCCGCGTCCGGATGGTGGAACGGGATGGAAGGGGCTTCGGCTGCGCGGAGATGTCGTGGGTGGGACGGCCGATGGTCTGGCCAAGGCGGTGTACGTGCGGGAGGCGCGGCGGATTCGCGCGGAGTTCACCGTGACGGAGCAGCACGTGAGCACCGACTTGCGGATGAAGGAGACCGGACGTCCCCGCGAGGAAGTTGCCGCGGCTGTCTTTCCGGATTCCGTGGGCGTGGGGGCCTATCGGATCGATCTCCATCCCTCAACCACGGGTGACAACTACGTCGATTTGAGCAGCCTTCCCTTCCAGATTCCCCTGGGCGCCCTCCTGCCGCGCCGCGTCGAGAATCTGATTCCCGCCTGCAAGAATCTCGGAGTGACCCACATCACCAACGGGTGCTATCGGCTGCATCCGGTGGAGTGGAATATCGGTGAGGCCGCCGGTGCGCTGGTGGCGGAGGCGCTGCGAACTCAGGAGCCGCCGCGACAGATCCGTCGCGACGCCCGGAGACTGGCCGACTTTCAGCAGGGCCTCCGCACCCAGGGATTTGAACTGGAGTGGCCCCGCCTCCGCCCCCTGTGAACCACGGAGGGGGAAGGAGTTTTAACCACGGATATCACGGATCAACACGGATGGGGAAAAGAAGACACGGAAGAGGGACGGAAGTAGGCATCGCTGAGTTCTCGACGGTAGAACTTTTCCAGGTTGGCTCCGGGGCTTTGCGCCTTTGGGTATTCCTTTCCGCCCCCAGTTTTTCCCTGCTTTCCATATCCGTGCCCATCCGTGATATCCGTGGTTCAACTTCCGTGATTTGAACTGGAGTGGCCCCCTGGCCCATTTTAGACCACGGAGGGGGAAGGAGTTTTGACCACGGATATCACGGATCAACACGGATGGGGAAAAGAAGACGTGGAAGAGGAGGGGGAGTGGGCATCGCTGAGTTCTCAACGGTAGAACTTTTCTAGGTTGGCTCTGGGGCTTCGGGCCTTTGGGTCTTCCTTTCTCCTACAGTTTTCCCTGAATTTTCTATCCGTGCCTATCCGTGAGATCCGTGGTTCAACTTCCGTGATTTGAACCGGAGTGGCCCTGACTCGGCCCCCTGTGAACCACGGAGGGGGAAGGGGTTTTGACCACGGATACCACGGATTAACACGGATGGGGAAAAGAAGACACGGAAGAGGGACGGAAGTAGGCATCGCTGAGTTCTCGACGGTAGAACTTTTCCAGGTTGGCTCCGGGGCTTTGCGCCTTTGGGTCTTCCTTTCCGCCCCCAGTTTTTCCCTGCTTTCCATATCCGTGCCCATCCGTGATATCCGTGGTACAACATCCGTGATTTGACCTGGAGTGGCCCCCTGGCCCATTTTAGACCACGGAGGGGGAAGGAGTTTTGACCACGGATATCACGGATCAACACGGATGGGGAAAAGAAGACGTGGAAGAGGAG
>JBDKKE010000166.1:0-9207 GCA_039796255.1 Verrucomicrobiota bacterium
CGGTGATCAATGCCACCGGACATTCAAAGCGCTTGGCGAGCCGCCCGAGGCGATACCGGATGTCCTTCATGTGCCGGGCGCTCATCCCGGCCTTTTCCTTCGCTGCCACGAACTCGTCCACCAACTCGGACACGGTGCGGACGCTTCGAACTTCCGCGGATCGCCGGGCGAATTCCCGGACGGCGTCCTTGAGGGAGGTTCCGGTCGGAAGCAGCGCAACCGCCTCCGTGTACTCGGCGAGGATCAGGTTGAGCGGCTTCCCGACGGTCCTTGCCGCTCCGAGGCACTGGACGTAGATCGCCCGGTCGGCCCCGGTCAGTTTCAGCGCCTCGTGCTCGGCATTGGCGAGTTTGATGGCGGCGGCCTGAGCCTCGGCTTTGGCGACCTCCAGATCCGCGAACGTCTGTCGAACTCGGCGATTCCCGAGGTAGTAGGCGACGGTGAACTGGTGATACGACTGCCCACCCTTCGAGAAGGGCGTGCAGTAGATTTTGACCTCCGCACTCCCCTGACGCACCGACAGGGGGAATCCCTCATCCGCCTTCTTTCGTGACTTGGGCTGGTTCGTAGCCATGCCCTATTTTGTCACGAATCTGTCCCGAATCAGGCAAGCGGGTTTTTGAAAACCGCACTTAAGTCATTGATTATCAGGGGAAAAGAAATGGTGCACGGGGCGGGGGTCGAACCCACAACCTTCGGCTTCGGAGACCGACGCTCTATCCAATTGAGCTACCCGTGCACGGTGCGGACGGGTCGGAAACTAGTCAGCGGGGATTCCCGGGGCAATCAGAATGAATTTCCGGCGTCGGACGGGTCCCGTGTCGAAGTCCCAGAATTTCGCCAGTTGGCCCGTCTTTACCGACAAGGAATTGCTGTGCGCCCTCAGAGCGCAGGGGGCTCGTGTTCGATCGGTTGGGGATGGGTTGGAAGGTGGGGGAGACGGGGAATCATGAGGGGAGCGAAATGGGGACTCACGAAGTTCGTCCCTCCGAGGGGTGGGATGGGGACTCACGAAGTTCGTCCGTGGGTTATTGAAACTTTTGCGGTGGGGGAAGAGTGATGTGGATGTCGGTCAACTCTTCCCCCCATGAATCCAATGATCACTTCCATGGATCGCCGTTCGTTTCTTCGCGCTTCCTCACTCGCGGGTGCCGGAATGCTATCCGGTTTTTCGGGTTTCTCCGGACTGAGTGCTGCCGAGGAGGGGCCGCCGGCGGTCCGGCCGGACTACCGGGGACCGAATGTGTTCATCATCCGCTGGGGCGGGGGATCGCGGCGGCGGGAGTCAATTGATCCAAAACACACCTGCGCGCCGTTCCTGACGCACGAACTGACCCGTAGGGGGGTGCTGTATCCGCGCATGGAGATTGATCAGTTTCACGACTACCAGACCAGCCACGGGGAAGGGACGCTCTATATTCTCACCGGGCGCTTCGAGCGATTTCGGGACGTGGCGGAGACGAGGGCCGAATCCGAGAAGAAGTTCCTGGGCGCACGGTTTGAGGCCGCGGTGCCCACGATGTTCGAGTATCTGCGGGAGGCGTATGCGGTGCCGTCCCATCAGGCGCTGTTGGTGAACGGGGAGGACCGGGGGGACGAGGAGTTCTACAACTTCAGCAATCATCACTTGTTCGGCGTCAACTACCGGTCCCAGACCCTCAGTCTGCGCCGGTACAAGACCTGGCTGCTTCAGCAGCAGTTGGCGGCGGGGAAGTTCTCCGGATCGGAGCAAGAGAAGCAGCAGAAGCAGCTCCGGGAGTGGCAGTCCCTGGATTACCGGGCGGCGCGGGAGACCGGGCAGGTCTCGGAGTTGGAGCAGTTCTGGTCGCGCTGGCGGGATCACTATGGCGAGACCGGGCTGGTGAATCCGCGGGGGGATCGGTTGCTGACCGAATTGACGGTCCGGGCCGTGCGGGAGCTGCGTCCGAAGCTGGTGATGGTGAATTATCAGGACGTGGACTACGTGCACTGGGGCTACCTGGACCACTACACCCGCGGCATGGCCATTATGGACGATGAGGTGAAGAAGCTGGTGTCCCTGGTGGAGGCGGATCCGGAGTATCGCGACAATACGATCTGGGTGGTGGTTCCGGACTGCGGTCGGGACGACAATCCGTACGTTTCGGTTCCCTGCCAGCATCATTTCGGCACCCGGTCCTCCCATGAAATCTTCGCGCTGGTCTTCGGCAAGGGGGTTCCGCAGGGGAAGGTGGTGGATCGAACGGTGAGTCAGGCGCAGATCGCCAGCACGGTCGGGCGCCTGATGGGAATGAAAACGCCCTTTGCGGAAAATGCGGTGCTGGAGGAGGTCTTCGCATGAACCCAAATTCTCAGGAGAATCCGGCGTCCGGAGAAGTCACGGATCCGGATTCCGTGTCCCCGAACTCCGGGGAGGTAATCGCCCGACAGGTTCGTCCGAACCGTCGAATTGGGCGGTACCTGGTGGGTGCGGGGCAGTGGATTATCGGATCCCTGTTCAGCACGTTCCTGCTGTTCAGCGTGCTGGTGGTGGGATGGACCGCACAAGCCGCGCAGCGCGAAGTGCTGAAGAGTTGGTGGCGGCGGAGTCCGGTGCGTCAGCGCAACGGGTCCTTTGCTGAGTTTGCGGCGGAGGATCCGGCGACGTGCGGGCATGTGGCCTGGCCCACGTGGTTCGCGAGCGCCGCCCCCGGGGATGCGTCCGAAGCCGGACACCTCCGCGCTTTCCTGCGGCGACGTCTGGGTGGACTGGGGCGCAACGCGCGGCTGGGGATTCAAATGATCTTCAATACCTGGGTGCTGACCCTGCCCGGCTGCCTGCTGTGGGCGGTGGCCTGGTTCGCCGGATGGCAGAACTCCTTCAACAAGGGCTACGAGCATGCGTGGTTTGGTCCGACGGTGTTTCTCCTCGGCATGCTGCTGTTCTCGGCGGCGATGGGCTACGTGCCCCTGGCGCAGGCGCGACAGGCGAGCACCGGTGATTGGCGGCGGTTCTATGACTTTCGTCTCATTTGGCGCCTGGTTCGCCGCCAATGGCTGGCCAGCCTCGCCCTGGCGGTGGTGTGGGCAGGGGCGTCCGGTCTGGTGCTGCTGGTGAAGCTGATGCCGCAGATCACCCAGTACATTCCCTCGCTGATGGATCGTCCGCCGGCGGAAGTGGTCTCTGTATCGCAGCGCTTTTTCGCGGTGATGGCGCTGGGGCTCTTCCCCCTCTTTGTCATGCTCCGGCTACTGGCAGCGCGGGTATACGCCCATGCCTTGCGCGCGGGCTACCAGTCGGGAGCCTTGACCGAGGATGATCTGGGCGACGTCGAATGGCACGCGCTGCGCCGGCTGGAACTCCTGGTGCCGGCGCCGCTCCCGGAGCGCCGGTGGTTCGTTCGACTGGCGGCCTGGTTGGCCACCCGCACCGGCCAAATCACCGCGGCGGCGGCGGTCTTCGCCGTCTGGTTCGTCTTTTCCTTCCTGGTCGTGGTCTCCGAATTCGCCGCCATCACCGAGTACGGGCGCGGATGGTGCAATCAGCCCATGATCCAGTTGCCCTGGTTTGACTACACGCCGATGCGGGCGAGGAACGCCCTGGGCGATAGCCGATAGCTGATAGCCGATAGCTGATAGCCGATAGCCGATGGGGGATAGGCGATAGGCGATAGGCGATAGGCGATAGGCGATAGGCGATAGGCGATAGGCGATAGGCGATGGGCGATAGGCGATGGGCGATAGGCGATAGGCGATAGGCGATGGGCGATGGGCGATGGGCGAGGGGCGAGGGGCGAGGGGCAGCCACGGACCACGAGCCAATGACCCCAAGAAGTTCCTGTCATCGGGTTGACACCTGGGTCTGCAATTCGGAGTGTCGGCCCTCCTTATGGCCGAGCCGAAAGTCAACGAGTTGATGGAGAAGATCGTTAGCCTCTGCAAACGACGTGGGTTTGTTTTCCAGTCGTCGGAAATCTACGGCGGCATCAACGGTTTTTGGGACTACGGCCCGCTGGGCGCCGAGCTGAAGCGTAATGTGAAGGAGTTGTGGTGGAATTCCATGACCCGTCTGCGCGATGACGTGGCGGGCCTTGAGGCCACCATCATCATGTCGCCCCAGATCTGGAAGGCGTCTGGGCACGTGGACACTTTCAGTGATCCCATGTGCGACTGTCTGCTGACCAAGAAGCGTTTTCGCGCAGATCAGGTGGAACCGCAGAGCGGGGTTGCCTACCATTTCTCTGGGGCGAAGGACCCGGCTTCTGGCCGTGAGATCAACGACGCTTTTTCCGTACTCCTCGCCGCTGGCAAACCGCCGGAAAGCGCCCGGAAGACGGCTGCCCAGTTCTACCAGCAGCGCGGTCTGGCGTCGGTGGAGTTGCTGGGAGAACGCACCGAGAAGGTGGAGGAGAGCACCCGCTACAACCCGGAGAACGGCGCCCTGCTCACCGAGCCCCGCCCGTTCAACCTGATGCTGCAAACCTATGTCGGCCCTATCCAGTCGGAGGAGAATGTGGCCTACCTGCGTCCGGAGACGGCCCAGGCGATCTTTGCGCAGTTCAAGAATGTGCTGGAGACCTCCCGCCAGAAGCTGCCGTTCGGCATTGCCCAAGTCGGCAAGGCTTTCCGCAATGAGGTGACGCCGCGCAACTTTATCTTCCGCTCCCGCGAGTTCGAGCAGATGGAACTGGAGTTCTTCATCAAGCCGGACGAGGCGGTGGAGGCCATTCACGGGACGGTGGCGGTGCCGTCGAGTCCCGGACATCCCGGCGATCCGCAGCCCAACTGGGGTTGGAAGATGTGGCACCAGTACTGGGTGGAGGAGCGCGTCCGCTTCTACGAGGGCATCGGACTCGGCCGCGAGACGCTGGGATTCCACGTCCAAACTCCGGAGGAATTGGCCCACTACGCCCGGGCTACCACGGACATCCTGTTCAAGTTCCCCTTCAGCAAGCGCGACGCCGCGGGCAACGTGGCGGGCGATGAACTGGAGGGCATTGCCGCGCGCAGCGACTTCGACCTCTCGCAGCACGAGCGTTATTCCGGCAAGTCGATGGGGGTCTTTGACGAGGAGTTGCGTACCGCCTGGGGCAAGCTTCCCCCGGAGAAGCAGACGGAACTCCGCGAGCGTCACTACGAAGCACGGCTGAAGTACCTGAGCAAGACCGCGCGTCCTGGCGAGACTCCGGAGGGCATTGCTAAGAAGGCGCGCGAGGAGTCCGAGGGACTGGCCAAGGGCCAGTTCATTCCCCATGTGATCGAGCCGTCCGCCGGTGTGGACCGCCTGATTCTGGCGCTGATTGCCAATGCCTATCATGAGGAACAGACCACCGACGAGAAGGGCAAGACAGAGACCCGGGTGGTCATGAAGTTCCATCCGCGCATCGCCCCGGTGAAGGTCGGGGTGATGCCCCTGCTCAAGAACAAGCCGGAACTGGTCCGCAAGGCCCAGGAGATCCGGGAGCGTCTGCGCACCCTCTGCAATGCCTTCTATGACGATGCCGGATCGATCGGACGCCGCTATGCCCGGCAAGATGAGGCGGGCACCCCGTACTGCGTGACGGTGGATTTCGACACCCTCGGAGAGAAGCCGGAGCTGTTGGACACGGTGACCCTGCGGCATCGTGATGACGGGCGTCAGGAGCGTATTCCGGTGTCGGGACTGGTCGAATGGCTGCAGAGCCGGATACGTTGAGCCCGATGTCCGAACCTCCGAAGTTCATCACCAGCGCACCGGTGCGGGTCTCCTATGGGATCATGGTGGCCATGCTGGTGCTGATCGGCTGGCTGCATCTGGCCACCCTGGTGCTGACCGCCCTGTTCGGATACTTCGCCATCCGCGGACTCAATTTTTGGGGACGCAAGTGGATGGCCATCACCCTGTACGTGGTGCTGGTCGGCGGGATGTTCATTGGGCTGGTGTACTTTTCAAAGCAGGCCTATGTGGCGCTGCCGAAGATTGCCGCGACCTCCATACCCGCGGTGGTGGAGTACGCCGAGAAACAGGGCGTCGAACTGCCGTTCACCGACATCGCCAGCCTGAAGAGTCTCGCGCTCAGCGAGGTGAAGGAGAAGTTTGCCAACGTGGGCACCTACATCCGGGCCGGCATGTTCGAGATCGCCTCGTTCATCGTGGGGTTGGTGCTGCCCATCAGCCTGTTCCTTAATTCCCGGTTCCAGATGGAGGGCGATCCTCATGCAGTGAAGGGCAGCCTCTACTCCCTGGTCAGCCGCGAGTTGGGACTTCGCTTCCGGACCTTTTTCCGCAGCTTCTCCACGGTCATCGGCGCCCAGATCGTCATCTCGGCGATCAACACCGCGCTCACCGCCTCGTTCCTCATCTGGAATGGCTATCCCTACGTGACGGTCATCGTGATGCTGACCTTCCTCTGCGGCTTGCTGCCCATCATCGGCAATCTGATGAGCAACACGCTGATCATCGCCGTCGGAATCAGCATCTCCCCGCGTTTGGCCCTGGTCGCGCTGATCTTCCTGGTGGCCATCCACAAGCTCGAGTACTTCCTCAATTCCAAGATCATCGGCGACCGCATCAAGAATCCGATGTGGCTGACCCTGATCGGACTGGTGGTAGGTGAGCGCCTGATGGGGATTCCGGGCATGATCTTCGCCCCGGTGGTGTTGCACTACATCAAGGTGGAAGCCTCCCGCGCCCGCATTGAGGCCGGGGCCATCGGCTTCGACGAGGATACTTCGGATCGAAGCAGTAGCGGAGCGTGAGGCGTGCGCTCCGTAGGGGCGTGTTCCACCCGCCCCCCTGATCGGATCCGCTTCGCGCGTGGAGGGGGTGAGGGCGGGGGAAGGGTTGGGCGCGTGGGCTTCCCGCGTTCCCCAAGGGGTGTCCACGGACGGTACGGGATTGAAGTGGGACGCGGGTGGAACGCATCCCTACCCGGGGATCAGGGCTGCGCTTCGATCCGGATCGTGTGGGTGACGGGAACCACGGCGCTGGCGACGGCCGCGGCCAGAGGGGCGCGGGCCTTTTCGGTCAGCGCCACGGTGGCCTCCATGTCGACGGCGCCCTCTTCCCCGTGGAAGAGGCTCTTGATCTGCTTGGTCTCGTAGGACTGCTTTTTGCCCACGGCATCGTCCACGCGCTTGAAGGCGGCGTCGAAGGGGGTCTTCTCGAACTCGGCCATCAGATTGACGCCGTCCGCCAACTGCGCGGCGGTGAAGCGCTGGGACTGTCCGGCCCAGGTCACCACGTAGTTCTTCGCCGTGCCGTTCTTCGCCACCAGACGGAAACGATTGAAGCGGTTGTTGAAGTCGGTCAGCGCCATGCCGGAGCGGACGGTGTTGTCGTCTTTGCGCTCGCCCGCCGGGGCGCAGAAGGGGTAGCGGCTGCTTTTCACCGCCAGATCGCCGTTGGCGAAGGAGACAACCTCATGGCCGCCGGTGCCGGAAGCCTGATTGGACCCGACATCCACGGTGAGTGTGCCGAGGTCGCCGTCGACGCCCAGGGCCTGGAGGTAGGCGGTGGCCATGACCACGTGTCCGGCCCAGCCCGGATGGACGGCGTCCTTGCCGGCGATGGCGTAGTCCGGCCCGAATTCATTCGTCGCCTTCCATCCCAGGGTGAGCATCGGCCAGAAGACGTCGGCAAAGGTCACTCCTTCCTGGGCGGCAAGGGCCAGGTCGATATTCCGCAGTTCACAGAGATTGAGGTTCATGTCCTCGGACGACGACTTGCTCCACGGCACCTTCGGTCCCACGCATCCCGGGGATCCGAGCACGACCCGGGTGCCGGCGCTCTTGAATCCGCGCACGATGGCCTCCTGGTTCTCCCGGTACCACGCGCCGTTCTTGGGATCGTAGGTGGTGTACCGGTGGTCGTTCATGCCGTAGCAGGTGGTGGCGATGGTGGGATGAAAGCGCAGGCAATCGTTGGTCATGCGTCCCTTGAATCCCTCGGCCGTTTCGCCGCCCCATCCGTACTGGCGAACGGTCACCTTCAGCTCCGGCATGCAGGCGGTCAGATAGGACTCCAGGATGCGGGAGTACATCTTCTGCTCGGTGATGGAGTCTCCGATGATGGCCAGTCGGTCGCCCGACTTGAGCATCAGTCCGGTCGGCGCCGGGGCCTTGATCGGGGAGAACCGGGCGAAGACCTTGGCGTCCGGCTTGTCCTCCAATTCGGCGCCGGCGGCGAGGGAGGGAAGGAGGGCGACCAGCAACAGCGGAATCAGGGAACGCATGAACCACGGTGTGAGCCGGGGCCCACTGCGGTCAAGACCACGGATGGGAAGGGGAGGGGAAGTTTGACCACGGATAGCACGGATCAACACGGATAGGGGGAAGACCGACGGGGAGGGGGAGATTGACCACGGATAGCGCGGATGGACACGGATATGGGGAGAGAAGAAGACGGCTTGGACTGGAAACGTTGAGGGGTCGGACGCCCGTCGAGTGGTGAAGGTGAGGGTGGGCAGTTCTCCAGTCTTCCGAGGAGTGCACCAGGCTTCGGGATTGAAATAAGCAGTGACACATCCTTCTTCAGAAATGCCTCTTTCCCTCTATCCGTGTTGATCCGTGCTATCCGAGGTCAAACCTCTCCTCCTCCGTGGTTCCCCGAAAATCGGGTTGCGGCGTCGGTCGCATTTGGGCTCTATTCCCCAGTGATTTTCGCAGTGCAGTTGACGACGACTACGCCCTAGCGTCTGTGGCCCGTTGCCGCAGACGCTCCCACGCCTCGCGCCTGAACCGGTCCGAGGCGTTTTTGTTTCCCGAGTGGTCGAACAAAGACGAGATGAACAACGAAGACGCGAAGACGCCAAGAAAGGCCGGGAGAAAATGCGGGTTTTCCAAGTCTTCGCCTGCCTTTGCGTCTTCGAGCCTTTGTTGTTAACCCCACCCCCTTTTTTATTCTATGGAATCTGAAAATGCCCAACCCGCCTTCGAGGCGGCGAAGTCCGATGTGCAGCGCAAGACGCTCGACCAGCGCCAGCAGATGGATGAGCTCATGCGCCTGCGCCATTCCTGCGCGCACATCCTGGCCACCGCGGTGCTGCGGCTCTGGCCGGACGCCATGCTCGACATCGGGCCGCCCACCGAGGAGGGCTTCTACTACGACTTCGAGCTGACCCACCGCTTCTCGCCCGACGATTTCGCCAAGATCGAGGAGGAGATGCGGAAGGTGATCAAGGAGAACCAGGTCTTCGAGAAATCCATCAAGACCCGGGAGGAGGCCCGCGCCTACTTCGAGTCGAAGGGCCAGAAGTTCAAGATCGAGCG
>JBDKKE010000167.1:0-5401 GCA_039796255.1 Verrucomicrobiota bacterium
CAAGCGCTCGCGTCCCACGGCAGCCATTCTTGACAGTCAAAGTGTCAAATCTGATCCCCACGGGGGCGCGGTGGGCTACGATGCCTGCAAGAAAATCAAGGGGCGCAAGCGCCATCTGTTGGTGGACACGCTGGGTCTGGTGCTGGGGATCCATGTGACGCCTGCCAGCACTCCAGAACGGGAAGGAGCCGAAGCGTTGCTGAGGCGCGTACTGCCTTGGTTCGCTTGGTTGCGGCTCATTTGGGTCGACGGCGGATATACCGGGGATCTCTTCGCCAACTGGGTCAAAACACTCCGCTCCAAACTCAAGATCGAGGTGGTCAAGCGCTCGGACGACGCTCGAGGGTTCAAGGTGCTCCACCGCCGCTGGGTCGTGGAGAGAACCTTCGGTTGGCTCATGCGCCACCGTCGTCTGGTTCGCGACTACGAAGCCACCGACTCCAGCGCCGAGGGTTTCGTCTACCTGGCAATGATACGAATTCAACTCCGTCGTCTGGCCAAATGATTCAGTTCCCATGACATTTAAAACACGCTCTCAGGTCCTGGACCGTTCACGGTGTTCGCGCCGACGGATGAGGCTTTCAAGAAACTTCCGGCCGGTACGGTCGAAAACCTATTGAAGCCGGAGAACAAAGAAAAGCTCGCTGCCGTGCTCAAGTATCATGTGGTTTCAGGTAAGGTCATGGCCGCGGACGTTAAGTCTGGCATGGTTAAGACGGTTCAGGGGGGTGATCTCGATGTGAAGGTCGCGGACGGTAAGGTAACCGTGAACAATGCCACCGTGGTCAAAGCCGACGTAGGGGCGAGTAACGGTGTCATTCATGTAATTGATACCGTCCTGCTGCCGAAGTAACGCAGGTTGTCCTTTTCAGTCAGCCTTGGTCCCATGGCCAAGGCTGTTTCCCTTTCAGGCCTGCTCCTCGTTTGGCTGAATGAGTTAATGTATAAGTTTGATTGAACTCGGGGAGCTTTTGGCATGGCACGGTCTCTGAGGGGCAACATTGCGGGGCGTCGGGCCATTTGGAAATGGCGGCTGGCTGTTCAAGGTCGCCGGTGCGCTCCTGGTGCCGCGTCATGGCCGCACCGAGATTGTCGACGGACGGTCTCCCGCCGGGGTCTTGGGGACGCGCGCCCTGGACGGCCTCAACGTGGCGTGCGCGCTGGAACTGAAGCATCGCCGCTTCCTGACGTTCGACGGGCGACAGCAGCGACTTGCAGCGGCGGCCGGATTGAAGCTGATTCATTTTTAGCGGCGCATTCCGTCGTCGTGGCAATGGTGGCCATGGGATCACCCCGCGATCAGGGTACCTGGTGGTCGGCCACGCCTTCTGGGTCTATTCCGCTGCCCGACAAACGACTCCTTTTCCGGCCTCAGCCAGGATCCACCCGAGCTTGCGTGATGCCTGCGAAACCGGGGGGGTGACATCGCCAAAGTCCCACCGCCTGATTGGTTAAGAACGCCACTTGGTCAGCGGATCTAAATCCACCTCTCCCGGCGAAGCGCAAGCACCCAAATTCTGCACAACCAGAACCATTCCATGAAACACAAAATCCTCCTCAGCACCGCCACTTTTTCCGCCGCCGCATTGGCCGCGGGTTCGGCGCACGGCGCATCCATCCTCGGACAGTCATTCAATCTGGACGTCTCGGTGGATGGTTCGGCGGTTAGCTCGGTTTCGGGCACTGCTGGGAGCGGAATCCTCTCCAATTTCGCCGACGACCAGAATTTCGTCACCTTCGGCTTCGACGTTAAGTGGGTGGATGAGGACAGCTTTGATCTGACGATCTATGCCCCCCAGAACGCCGCCGATCTCACGACGGCCACGATCTCACTGACTGGGTTGACCTTCAAGACGCCGTCCCTGCAGACCGTCGACATCACCAAGGCCTCGTTCAACCCCAATGAGAACAACTACCTGGGTTACTTCTTTTCGCCCGAAAACGACACGGCTGGGCCACGCCCGGCGGACCCGGTTGTGACCCACACGGCGAACTCCGTGACGATCGTGTACTCCAACTTTCCCCTGCAGGCGGTTGGTGACCAGATTCCCCAGCGGTTTGATGTTCAGACGGCCGTCCCCGAGCCGAGCACGTCGGCGGCGCTGCTCGCCATGGTCGCCGGTGGCATTTGGCTTCGCCGGAAGGTCCGCCACTCCCAAGGGGCGTGAACGGTCTGTAGGCCCAGCCGGATTGCGGTCACGCTGCGGCCATAAGTTTCGGTGCGGGGAGGCCAACCTGGGCGATACGGTCCGGTGGCCTCCCCAGCAGGGTGCCTTACCAAGCGATTGACAGGTAAGGCATAGACGCTGAGCGTTGTCCCATGTTGACGCTGACCTTGACCTCGAAGCGGCAGGCAACCTTTCCCAAGGAGACCTGCGAGTCGCTGGGCCTGAGGCCGGGGGACATGATTCAGCTTGAACCCCGCAACGAAGGAGGGGCGAAGGTTTGGGTGTTGCGGCCTCAACCGGTCCGTGCGCGGCTTTGGATGGGATGCCTAGGACCGCAGGCTAAGGGCGTTAAGGATCATTCGATGGCGGCAATCCGTCAGAGTATCGAGGCCGGGAGAAAGGGCGGTGCGTGAAGACGGGGTTGGACACCTCGGTGGTTCTGCGCCTGCTGCTGGGGCAGCCTGCGGACCAAGCGGCACGCGCGGTGGCGTTCCTAGACGAACTTTCACGCGGCGACCAGTACGCCGTGGTTTCGGATCTGGTGGTGGCGGAAGCTTATTTCGCGCTGCAGCATCACTACGAGATATCGAAGAAGGACGCCCTTCTGGGTTTGCGACGTCTTTTCGCGGACGGTGAAATCAAGCCGCTCGGAGCGGCAGCCGAGGTTTTGGCGAACGACGGACTCGCTTCCGCCAAGCCGGGCTTCGTGGACCGGCTGATCTGTGAAGCATACGCTGACGCGGCCGATGAAATGGTCACCTTCGAGAAGGCGGCCGGCAGATTGAAGTCCGTGAGGGTTCTGTGACCAGTGGCCGTCTGGAATGGAGTTAATGGGTCCCTCAATCGGGCGCGGGGGATTCAAGCCGCACGGGTCCGGCGACGGATGATCCAGAATGCCGTCGCAGCCATCCCGAGTATCAGGGGGGCTGCGCCGGGTTCCGGCACGGAGTACAGCACAAGGTCAATGGGGCCAGACAGCGCTCCTGGATCCATGAACGTTTGTAGGGGATTGCCCGCGGCAAACACGGTGGCGACATCTCCTTGGAAGTGCAGAATGCGGTTGGACCAGAAATCCGCGACAAATAGCGATCCATCCGAATCGAACCGCATCCCGGAGGTCCCGCCGGTCAGGTTCCGCTCCATCAGGCCCGTGCTCACGTTGTAGGCCACGGTGCGACTCGCAAAGTAGTCGGTAACGTAGAGGAGTCCGTCGGGTCCGAATTGCACAAACTGGGTGCTGCCAATCCCGGGCGTGGGCAGGATCCCGAGGGGTTCGCCGGTGGTGCCGTTGAATCGCGCGATGCCTCCCCAGAGGTTGGCCACATAGAGAACACCGTCGCGTCCGAAGGTGAGTCCGGTGGGCACCGCCAGATCGGAACTCCCCTGGGTGAAATCGCCCAGGTAAGTGGCCGTCGGGCCATCGTAGTGGGGGACCCTGCCGGAACCGTCCGCGTGTCGGTCCGCCACATACAGCTTCTGGTCCGGACCGAACGTCAGACCCAACGGAATCTGCAGGTCCGGATGGAGGTCAGCCACCACGCCGAGAAAGGCGCCCGTATGCAGATTAAACCGGAGCACGCGCGCGTCCTGGGCTTGTTCGGTAGTGACCGAGTTCACGTACAGATTTCCGTCGGGACCAATGTCCATGCCATACGGAACGCCCATGCCCGCAGTCCCGGCGGCAACCAGGGTGTCCACCAGTTCCCCGGTGTCCCGATTGTATCGGAGTATGTCGCGGCCCTGCCGATTGCTGACGAGGAGGTAGTTGGTGACGTCGGCATCTCCCGCAACGAGGACCGTGGCGGAGACGATGAAGGTGCCGAGAAGGCGAAGGACGGATCTCATGAAACAACGCATGGGAATTCGGTGGATTGGATCTCTGTGTTTCGCCGGGTTGGGAAGAATCGGTCTTGGTACCACAAGTTTGCCCCTGCCATGGAATCCACTGGCCGTCTCCGTGGCGAGGTGAACTCCTGATCAATTCTTGACCAATGCCAGCCAAGAATTGCTCCCACTTCTCAGGAGGTTTCGCGGAAGCAGATCCGGCGATCATGTCGGCGCTTCTTGACCGGCGGCCCAGGTGGGGAGCGTCGGGGCGGTTGCGGGAAGGGCAATGGCGCGCGCGAGGCGTTCACCCAGCACCGCGCCGAATTTGAAGCCGTGGCCGGAGAAGCCTGACATCACCCAGGCCCGGGTTCCGAGCGGCTCGATCACAAAACGCTCCTCCGGCTCGACATCATAGAAGCAGGTGGCGGAGCCGAGCGAGACGAAGCGCTCAATGCCGGGGATCCGCCTGCGGGCCAGAGTCAGGATGCGCTCCACCTCATGGGGACCCGCGGTGCGGTCATCATCCGGATGGCCCTGCCTCGAAAAACTGTGGTCGCCAATCTTGATCGGGGTGCCGGCGACGGGCGGCACCAGGTAGAAGCCGCCCTCGGTCGCGAGGTTGAGCAGCATGGGGGCGTGGGTCCATGCCGCGGACGGTGCTTCCAACCGCACCACCACCTGTCGCGAAGGGGTCACGCGGCGGCCGATTTCCGGCAGCAGGCGGGGAATCCAGGGGCCGGCTGCCACCACCAGGACGTCAGCGGACCGGGTTGCGCCGCCTTCCAGCGTGACCAGGGCGCGGGTGGGGTCGACGTGCGTGGCGCGGGCCACTTCGAGGACAGCGCCTTGGGCCACGACATGCCGCGCGAGGGCCGCCACGATGCGTTCGGCCAGCAGCACGCCGCCGACGGGACAGAAGAAAGCGTCGGTTACTCCCTCACCCGAGAAATAGGGGAAACGCGCCTGGATGGCGTCGGCGGTCAGATCCACGTGGTCCCGGCCATCGGATCGGAGCGCGGCGCGAGAGTGGTGCAACCAATCCCCGCCCGCGTCCTCCAGCGCCAGCACCCCGGTCGGGATGTACCACGTCTCACCCAGATCGTCCCAGAGCCGATCCCAGGCGTGAAAGGCCTCATCCACCATCCGCATATAGCCGCGCTGCGCTCCATAGGCGTGGCGGATCAACCGGTGATGATCGACCGAGGAACCGGACGGGTTGGGGGGTGGTGCCTGATCCAGGAGATGCACGGAGAATCCTCTTCGCAGCAGCGCCCAGGCGGTGCAGAGACCCATAATGCCAGCGCCAAGGATGAGAACTTTGGGACGGCTTTCCATCCGCCGCAGTCTGCCCTGTCCCGGCCCGGGCGGGAAGCCGTGGTTGCGTGGGCCCGGGCCATTGGCCGCCA
>JBDKKE010000168.1:0-3801 GCA_039796255.1 Verrucomicrobiota bacterium
TCAGTGGTCAGTACTCTTCATTCTCCATTCTGCCTTCTGCCTTCTGCCTTCTGCCTTCTGCCTTCTGCCTTCTGCCTTCTGCCTTCTGCCTTCTGCCTTCTGCCTTCTGCCTTCTGCCTTCTGCCTTCTGCCTTCCTCCTACTGCGTGACTTCCACGGACTTCGATCCTGAGGGCCAGGGCAGCGTTTGGAGGCGGCCGCCGGGCCAGCGGATTTCCAGGGCGGTGGGGGGCTCAGGGGTGGCCAGTACGGGGATGGCCGAGTCCTGAGAGAGATAACCGGAGCCGGCGTGAATCTCGCGGGCTGGACCCCGGCGGGTGCCCAGGTGCAGGCGCAGGACGGCCCCAACCGCGGTGGGATTGAATTCAGGACCACTCAGCGTCACGCGCACGCCCGGGATGCCCGACCGATTGTGCAGGAGGCGGGTGGGCCCCGCGTTCTGGCCCACCACCAGGTCCACCCGTCCATCCCCGTCGTAGTCCGCGACGGCGCTGCCGCGTTGCTCGCCGTAGAGACTGAAGCCGGATTCTTTCGGAGGCAGGGGACGGAACTCGCCGCGTCCATCACCCAACAGCACCAGCCCGGTGCCGGCATCCTGGCGCGAGGTCTCGACGTCCACGCCGAAGAAGTTCTGCGCCAGAAACACGTCCTCGTTTCCGTCGCCGTCGAAGTCCGCGACCGAAACCCCGAAGGCCGGCGCGAACTGGGCTTCGGTCGGGAGGGAATGAGCCTCGAAGCGTCCCCCGCGATTGAGAAAGACCATGGAGTCAAACGTTCCGGCGGACAGCGTCTGGGTTCGTTCGAACAGCGGTCCCAACAGCTCCCGCACGTTCAGACGACCGAAGTCGCGGTGGGAGCGGACGCGTTCGCCCAGCGTGGGAATGGCGGCCACCAGGGAGTCCCACGAACGCCAGGGCATGGTGCGTCCGCTCGTGGGATCGCGCGAAACCAGCAGGGAATGAACAACCCCCGGCTCCCCCCATTCGCCAAACACCAGTTGGACCGGGGCCGTGACGTCCTGAGGCGGATCACTCCGCCAGTTTCGGCCCCAGTTGGAGGCCACCAGGTCGAGGCGTCCGTCGCCGTCGAAGTCGCCGGTGGTGACGCCATTCCACAGGCCCTTGAATTCACCCAGGCCGGATTCTCCCGTCGCCTCCACCAGCGCGCCGGCGTCGTTGCGGAAATAACGCAGAGAGTCCCATTCACAAGCCAACACCAGATCGGGATCCCCGTCGGCATCCAGATCGCTGAAGACCGCCCCATTGACCAGCGCGGTCTTGGTGAGCAACACCGGTTCGGTAAAGGTCCCACCCTCGTTGCGGAGCAGCAGGGTTTCACCGGGCTCCGGATACCGCCCGGCCCGCGCCCGCGCCCCCACCAGCAGATCGAGGTCGCCGTCACCGTCCGTATCCGCCAGAGCCAGTGGGCCGGTGGCGGACGTCCCCGAAGCGGGGGAAGGGGAGGAAGGCGTCGCCACGGCGCCCAGCGGATGAATCTCGAATCGGGGCGCTGAAGTGGAAGCGTCTTCCCAATTGGACGCGCCGGCGATCCACCGGGCGCCGCCGTTCCGGTGGGCCTCCACGAGCATCGAGGTGTGGTCATGGGCCGCCTCGAGCGCATTGGTCGCGCTCAGGGAGACGAATCCCACCGCGCCATCATTGCGATAAACTCCAACTGCTCCGCCGCGTCCGGCGCCAATCACCAGATCGTCGTCGCCATCGCCGTCCAGATCGCCCCAGGAAACGCCCGGACCGGGAGTGCCGAGGCGCCGGTGGAGCAGGGGTTGGCGGCCAAAGTCATCAAATTCGGCGTCGGTCTGGACGTGGTTCAATCCCGGTTGGGCGTCTTCAAAGAGGGCCGGCGGGGTCGGCGCGAGGGGTGCGGGATCCAGCGTGGCTTCCTCGGCGATCTCCACCACCTGGTTCGGCTTCAATCCGCGAACCACGCTGCGCCGACCGCTGCGCCAGGTCACCTCGACATCCAGAGCGGTGGCGGTTCCAGCGGCGAAAACGCGCAGGGCGTCGTCACCGGACAGGTAACGTCCGCCAGCGATCATTTCCTGCGTCTGCGTCACTGGTCCGCCGGTCACCTTCAGCGTCGCATTGATGCCGCGGGTATTGCCGCGGGCACCCTTGAGCCGGACTGCGAGTCGCGGGGCGGTGCCGTCATTGCGGAGCAGTCGCGCCGGTTCGTTCAGCGAATTGATCACCACGTCGAGATCGCCGTCGTTGTCCAAATCCGCCAGGGCTATGCCGTGCGCGATGCCGCGTTGGTCGAAGTGCCAGGCGGCGCTGGTGTCCTGGAAGGTGAGGTCGTGACGGTTTCGGAAGGCCATCAGCGGGGTCAGGCGCCGCGGTAGTTGGGCCAGGCTCTGCAGTCGGCGCTCGGGGGATTTCCAGCCACCGGACTGGATGATGGCGGCCTGCACGTCGGCATCCTGAACGTCGTGATTGTTGCCCGTGGTGAGGAGCAGGTCCTCCCAGCCATCGAGATCCACGTCCATAAAGGCGACGGCCCAGGTCCAGTCGGTGGCTGCGAGTCCGGCCAGGGGCGCGATCTCCGCCCAGGTGCCGTCCCCGCGGGAACGCTGCAGGGTGTTGCGGTTGAATTCGGGACGGAACTCCGGCTTTTCCACCGGCCAGCGCACGGAGTTCTCCAGGGTGTCCGGACGCTGCCGCGCGCGATCCTCGCGTCCGGGACTGAGCATCTCGGCCACAAAGAAGTCGTCGTGGCCATCGCGGTCCAGGTCCGCCACATCGATGGACATGGAGGACAGGCTGGAGTTGCGCAGCGCCATGCGGGGCGGGGCCTGAAAGCGGCGCCCTCCCTGGTTGAGCCACATCCGGTCGGTCCAATACACAAAGTCATTGCAGACGAAGAGGTCTGGCAGGTGATCCCCGTTGAGATCGCGAAACAGCACCGCCAGGCCCCAATCCCGCGGGGCTTCGGATAGCGCCTCGCCCAGGTCATTGAGAAACACCCCCACGTTCCATGGGGCGGCGACAAAATTGGTCCCACCCTTGTTGATATAAAAGACATCGGGTTCCCCACGCTCCAGAACCTCCACACCGCCAGCCCGCGTGGGGATGCCCAGAAAGCGGTCCCGCGGCTCGATCAGGGAGGTGCCATCCGGCAGCCGCCGGGATTCGATCCGCACCCCCCGGGGTGGATCATGAAAGGTATCGGTCCGGTAATTGGTAACGTAAAGGTCGAGGTCCCCGTCGGAATCCACATCCCCCAGCGCCATCGAGGTTGCGCCGGAGCGGTTGGCCAGTCCGAGTTGCGGTGCCTCGGTGAATCGTCCCCGCCCATTGTTGAGAAATCCCCGGGTGCCCCCGCCCAGGCTGTTCACCAGGAGGTCCAGGTCGCCGTCGCCGTCCAGATCCGCCAGGACGCATCCGGTGGAGTACTGGTTGGGGCAACCCACGGCGGCTGCAGCGGTGATGTCCTCAAACTTCCAGTCCCCCAGATTCCGGTAGAGAACGTTGTCCCCTTCCAGGCGGCAAAAGTAGACGTCAACCAGTCCATCCCCATCCACATCCCCCAACGCCACTCCCGATCCCAATTCCAGCAGTCGATTCTGGGCGACCGTGGTATCGGCAAGGCGGTTGGAGAAAATGATGCCCGTTTCGGGCGGCGCCATGCGGGTGAATCCGGCGGCCGCTCTCGGCGGGACGGAAACGGAGGCCGCGCGGTATCCCGGCCCGGCCTTTCACTCGACTGGTGCCGCAGCCAGACGGGACACCATGAAACAAAGCAGGAGCGCCAGGGACGCGACAAGGCAGACCCTTCGCAGGCAGGA
>JBDKKE010000169.1:0-2641 GCA_039796255.1 Verrucomicrobiota bacterium
GCACCAGGAACTGTTGATTGATCAGCAGAAGCGCCTGGGTGGGGGTGGTGGTCACGTTGCGGCGCGCGGTGCTGGCGAATCCGTCCGGGGCGTCGAAGACCTCCAGCAGGGGATCGCGGACATTGCGGGTGACCCGGGAATAAATGCTTCGCCGCGGACGGGCGAAATCCACCGACGGCCCCCCCGCCGTCCGATCGAGTTCGCCGGTGGCCGCGAACATCGCGTCGCGGATCTGCTCGGCTTCCAGTCGACGGGTGGGGAAACGCGCCAGGGAGCGGTTCTCCGGATCGGCGGCGGGCGTTACTCCCGGTGACGGGGATGCCGCCTGACCGTAGGTGGCGCTGGTGAGAATAAGCCGGTGCAACTGCTTCAGGCTCCAGCCATCGCGCACGAAACGCGCTGCCAGCCAGTCCAGAAGCTCCGGATGGGACGGCGGTTCACCCAGATGCCCCAGGTCGCTGGCGTTCACCGCGAGGCCGCGTCCGAAATGGTACTGCCACACCCGATTCACCAGGACCCGGGCGGTGAGCGGATTGTCCGGCGAGGTGATCCACGCGGCCAGGGCGGTTCGGCGTCCCGTGGACTGCGGGGCGGACTCCGGACGGGTGATCATCGCGGGACGCGGATCGAGCACCGACAGGAATCCGGGCTCCACGGGCGAGCCGTCTTTGGCCTTGGGCAGGTGAATGGGCGGGGCGTCCGGTCCCAGGTCGGTGACGGTGAAGGCCATGGGGAGCGGCTCCGGCTTCCGGGCGGCGAAGGTTTGCACCTGCTTCTGCAGCGCCTCGTGACGCGGTTTCTCATCGCCCTTGAGGTGAGTGCCGAGCCGGGCCCATTCGTAGTCGATCTGCCGTTGGGCCAGGGCGGCGAGCTGGCGCTCGTGGAGGCTACGCTCCGCTGCCGATGTGCGCAGCAGCGCCTGGATGTCCTCGGGAAACTTGATGGTGGCGCTTTCCGCCGCACGCCGCCGCACCGGTTCCTCGAAGGATTCCAGTTCGCGCAGGGAATCCCCGGCCGCGTCGCGCCATGCCGCCATCCGGTTGGCGTGGGCGGCTTCCTCGGACGCTGTTGCCACGGGGAGGTCCTGTCGCGGAAGCAGCGGTGCGAAGAATGCCTGCAGCCGGAAGTAGTCCTTCTGCAGAATGGGATCGAACTTGTGGTCATGGCAGCGCGCGCACTGGATGCCCATGCCGAGGAAGAGGTCGCCGGTGACGTCGGTGAGGTCGTTGAGAATGGTCTGCCACTGGCCTCGGACGTCGCGGTTATTGTACTCGTAAATCCAGTGGCGCAGGAAGGCGGTGGCCACGCGGGCAGATTGCGGGTCGTCCGGCCAGAGTTCATCCCCGGCGAGTTGGGCCTGCACGAACCGGTCGTAGGGCAGGTCCCGATTGAACGCCTGCACCACCCAGTCCCGATACCGCCACACGGTGGGCCGATAGTCGTCCACCCGATAGCCGTCGGACTCGGCGTAGCGGACCAGATCCAGCCAGTGCCGGGCCCAGCGTTCGCCGTACCGCGGTGAGGCGAGCAGGCGGTCCACCCACTCGGCGACGGCCCGGGTGCGATCCTGTCGGGCCGCATCCACAAACGCGTCCACTTCGTCGGGGGTGGGAGGAAGTCCGGTGAGGTCGAAAGTGAGGCGGCGGATGAAGGCCACCGGATCTGCCGGTGGTGACGGCGCGAGTCCCTCCTGTTCCATCCGCGCCAGGACAAACCGGTCGAGTGGGCTCGTCGCCCAATGGGGGTCGCGCACGGAAGGCGGCGTGGGCTCGCGCACCGGTTGGAAGGCCCACCAGGCGCGATCCTCGTCCGTGATCCCGCCGCGTGGGCGCTGGGTCATGGCCCCGGTCGCCGCACCCGATCCGGGGATTTCCGGCCACGGTGCGCCGAGTCGGATCCAGTTCTCGAGAATGGCGATCTGCGCCGGGGAGAGCGGGTCCCTTTTGGAGGGCATCCGGAGGTGGGGATCGTCATGGCGCACCACCCGGATCAATCGGCTTTGATCGGGCTCCCCGGGGATCAGCACGGCTCCATTCTCTCCGCCGGCCATGATCCCGGCGCGCGAGTCGAGCACCAGACCACCGCGGATTCGCTCCGACTGATGGCTGTGGCATTCAAAGCAGGCCCCGCGCAGCAGGGGAAACACCTGCTCGTGGAACATCGCTTCGTTACCCGATTCCGCCGCAATCGCGGTGACCGAATTCCACAGCAAGGGCAGGAGCGCGCCGCCAAAGACGCGCCGCACCCACCGTCGCCACCACGGCTGTTGCCGGAGAGAATCCATGCCCGGGAAGTTCGAGGAACGTTGCGTCCAACCCCGCCAGACGCAATCCGTGAGTTACCACGGAAACCACGGATTGGGGAAAGGGAAGGGGAGTTTTGACCACGGATAGCACGGATGGGCACGGATAACTGAAAAAAGGCGGGGAAAGGGGCAGCAGGACAAGACAAGGCAAGGGGAAGAAAGGCTGTCGACACGGACTGAAGACGGACGGGTAAAACGGACTCACTGATTGTTGGATCTCCCCTGCATTCTTGTTCCCCCGAATGTTTCTCTTCCGCTCTCCTGCCCCCATCCGTGTTAATCCGTGCTATCCGTGGTCAAACCCTCTTCGTCTTCCATCCGTGGGGAACGGGGTGC
>JBDKKE010000170.1:0-2787 GCA_039796255.1 Verrucomicrobiota bacterium
CGATAGTAGCCCACGTACAAGATGCCGCCCGCCGACCGCAGCACCGTTGCCGGACCGGAAAGCTCCAGAAACTGTTCCCATGAGGTTCCATTCCAGGCGACGAGGTTGGATCGCACCTGGCCGTCGATGCGGCTGGCGGCGCAACCGGCGAAAAGGTGGTCCCCATGCCATTCCAGGCTGTAGATGCGGGAAGGATCTGTGCCGGTGGGAGGTGGATCGGAGGGAACGGTGGTCGGGGCAAAGGTGCCGCCCAGGGAGCGCCATTGGCTGCCGTCCCAGGACCAAACGGCGCCTTCGGGAAGGGAAGTTCGTCCAGCCACGAAGAGCAGTCTGTTTCCGGAGGCAAAGCGCCGCAGGGAGGTCAGGGGCACGGAAGGAGTCAGTGGCTGCCAGGTATCCCCGACCAGATGGGTTACCAGCCGGGCGGTTGGCTGGCTGGTCCACCATCCCTCGGCAAAAACGCTGGAACCGGCATTGGCCACCACCGTGCCGAGGGAGATCCGGTCTCCCAGGTTGTTGGTCGCGACACGGGTGCTGATAAAGCGGGCTCCGTCATACCACAGGGGAAGGGGACTCAGATTCCCCGGCAGGCCGTGCACGACGGCGCCGCCCTCGTGGAGCGCGAGGGAGGTGGGTGCCACCGGACTGAGCCCGCCGCTGATGACCCCCCAGCGCGAACCGTCATAGTGCCAGAGCACCGGGGTGTTGTCCCATTCGGCTGCCTTGAGGGTGGGGCGCGCCAGGACGAACAGTTGGTTGTTCCACGAGACCATCGAATGCGCAGCGGGTCGGGAAGACGCGCCGATCTCGCGGGTCCAACCTTCGGGCGTCAGCGATACGACCTTGGCGGAGTTAGGTGATAGAAGGTCCGGAACCTGAAGGGCTCCGGCAACAAAGAGTCGTCCGTTGGCACTCCCCAGGCCGGTGCCGGTCCCCTCCAGCGCGAAGGGCCCCACCGGACTCCACTGGCCGGCGCTCCACCGGGCAACCGCGGTGACGGCCAGTCCATTGACCGATCCAAAGGTGCCGGCCGCGTAAAGGTCGCCCTTCAGCCAGAGCAGCGCGAGGATCTGCGTTCCCCGGATGCCATCAGGACCGAACTCGCCCAGCGTTTCCCACTCCACACCCGTCCAGCGGGTAACGCGCGCGCCCGATCCGGCGACGACCCCGTCTGGCCCCGCGGCGATGGCCCGCACCGGTTCGCTCAATCCGCCTCCCAGGGCATTCCAGGTCTCCGAGGCAAGATCCCAGCGCGCGATGTTGGTCAGCGAGAGGGTCCCGGAATTGGTGAACTGACCGCCGGCGTAGAGGCTGCCGGCGTGGGCCGCGAGAGAAACTACGGAGAGAGCCCGGGTTCCGAGCCCATCGCCCAGCGAATGCCATTCCTGCCCATCGAAGCGCGCGATGCTGGGACCCCGGACGCGACCGAGTCCGCCGCCCACGAACAGGTTGGTCTCCACCGCCACCATGACCTCCACCACATTTCCGAAGGTCCCTTGGTTGGTGGACAGGGTTTCCCAGACCCGGCCATCCCAGCGGGCGAGGAATGCCGATGCCTCGGTGTCGGTCCCCAGCCGACTTCCGGCAACGACGAGGCGGCCCTGGTCATCCACGGCCAACGCCGAGCGTCCGGCGTCGCTCAGGCCCAGTCGCCACAACCGTCCGTCGAAATAGCCGGTTTCCTCGGGAGTTGCCGGCGCGTCCTGGGCCGCTCCGTGCGGCAGACCGGCAAACACCAGGAGCGAGAGAATCAGGAGACAGGGTACGCGGGGAAGGTGGGGGAACGTGGGCATGCCTGTATCGGGTTGAATGCCTCGAAACAAAGCCGAATGGCCAGTGACTGCCAATGGATTTGATTGAGGATCCTGACGGTCTCCGGTCAGTCTGGTTCTGACGCTCACCCCTATCAGGAAAAGGAAGTTCGCAATAAAATCGACCCGGTCCGCCCATGAAAGAATCCGTCAAAAAAGAAGCACCGGTTCTGCTCGCTCGCCGCTACCTCAAACTCGTGGAGTGGTCGGAGAAAGATGGGTGCTTTGTCGGCAGCGCCCCGCCGATCATCGGTCCCTGCTGCCACGGTTCCACTGAAGTGGAAGTGATGGCTCAGCTCCGCGTCATCGTCGAGGAGTGGATCGAAACGATGCTGGGCGAAGGTCATCCGTTGCCGGCGGGGACCGCCGGCAAGAAGTACAGCGGGCAGTTCGTGGTCCGTGTTTCTCCAGCCCTTCACCAGAAGGCCTCGCTGAAGGCGCTGACGCGCGGCGAAAGTCTCAACCAGTTCGTTGCCTCGGCACTTGCCGAGGCCTAGTCGCCGTCGTCTCAATCGCCCACCGTCTGCTGATACCAGTGGCTGAGGACGATGAGGGTCCAGAGGGCGCGGGCGTGGTCGGCTTTGCGGGCGAGATGTTCCTGGAAGATTTCGCGGGCACCGGCGGCACGCAGGCCAAGGGGTTCGAGGTGCGCGGGGGCGAGTGTGGCTTCGGCCCAGTCGCGCAGGGGACCGCGGAGCCACCTTCCGAGGGGGACGGAGAGCCCCCGTTTGCGGCGATGGACAATTTCCCGCGGCAGGTAGCGCAGGGCATAGCGCTTCAGGAACACCTTGGTGGTGAATCCGCTCACGCGTTCGGACACCGGGAGCCGTGACGCGAAGTCCATGACGGCCTCGTCGAGAAACGGCGCCCGCAGTTCCAGGGCAAAACTCATGCTGGCCCGGTCGGCCTTGGTGAGCAGTCCCTCCGCCAGCGGCACTTCGAGGTCCCATTGCTGGACGCGGTCGAGCAGTTCGGG
>JBDKKE010000171.1:0-4002 GCA_039796255.1 Verrucomicrobiota bacterium
AACGTTGCGGGGGGGCACCCTGTCGTCATCCGCGGAAATGGCGTCGATCGGATCTATCCGAATAACATCGAACGGCGGGGGTTCCTGGAGCTGGTCTCCGAGCTTCCGGAGCGGAAGTCAGTGGGGTCAGATCTGTAACATTGACATTTGTTCAGTGGTTGAAGAGCTCTTGGCAAGGCACGGCCGTTGAGGGTCAACGTTGCGGGGGGGCACCCTGTCGTCATCCGCGGAAATGGCGTCGATCGGATCTATCCGAATAACATCGAACGGCGGGGGTTCCTGGAGCTGGTCTCCGAGCTTCCGGAGAGATTCCCCATCTTCCTGGGAGCCTAAAAACCCAATTCTTATCAATAATTGCAACTGGATCCCGTGGGAGATTCCGCCTGCGTCCTTTGAGTGAGTGGCCAAGATCCGCTACAACCACCCCGGTACGCCCGCCACCGTGACGCCCGTCCCGAACGGCACCGCGACCGTGAAGCTCCACATGCCCGCCCGCGCCGTCACGCCCGGTCAAGCGTGCGTCCTCTACGGCGGCGACGAAGGCCACCTCGTGCTGGGCGGCGGGTGGATTGGGCGAGGCTAGAGCCTGGATTGGTATGCGTGCTTGGCTTGCCGTGTTGGTCTGCTGTTGCTTCGAGGTTCACAAAGCTGAAGCCAAACTCGAAGGGCCGCCGAATTCCTTTTTGGCCGTCTCGCAGGACCGATCGCGGTGTCTTGTAATGAGGCAGACCGATCGGTCCAAGATGTGGCCTGACGACGACGGGCGGTTCGCGGTCCTGCCCGACGGCAGCAAGGTCGATCTCTACACGCAATTTCCCTCCAACGGTGTTTTTCGCCTGCCCGACCTCAGCCCGGTTTATTTTCTCGACTGCTTTGATCGCTCGAACCGGTTCGTGGTTTCTCCCGACCTCAACTCGGTCGTACTCCTCCGTGAGTGGGCCGTGGATACCTATCCGACCAGGGGCGGCAGGCCGATGCCCAAGGCGATGCAATTCTACCGGGCAGGAGAAGAGATCCGCTCCTACCGGGCCTCTGAATTGGTGGAGAATCCCGGGAAGGACGGTTTTTCCACACGATGCCTTGGGTGGAGTACTGGGACGGGTTCAATCCCTGGACCACTTCATTTCGGGGGTTGAACAGTGGCGAAATGGAAGTGATTACCTCACCGCGAGGGCTCTAGGGTGGCCACTACGGAATCACCCTCTCCCCCGGCAATCGCTTTGTGTTCGATCTCTCAACCGGGACGATTGTGTCCGTGGAGCACCCGATGCGGCGCAGGCTCCCCGTGGTCATCGCGTTGCTGGTGGTTGGCCTGTTCGGGTTTGGCGCCTGGCGCATCTGGGGCCCGGGTCGGCCGGGTTTCGCGGAGGAATTGAGAAGCGATTTCAGGGGGTGAACCGCACTGGGTTCGGCCCATTGCCTGCTCCTCCTTCAGTTTTCCGGACTCGGTTGCCAGAATGGCCGGGCGTTAACTGGCGCGTGCCCCGGGCCCGGGCGGTTCCTCGACAATTCGTGGCCACGCCCCCTTCACGCAGCCGTAATGCCGGGTGAGTTGGGCGAAACCTGGCGCGACGGGATCCGGACAGACGGGTTTGCCGGCGGCATCGAGGTAGAGGCAGCCAAGTTCGGCGGGTGGAAGCCGGGCGATCAGGTCCAAGGCGGCTTGCGAGGCTTCCATCCAGCGTTGCTTCAGCTCGGTGAGCACGATGGGCTGGCTCAGCTGGAGATCATCCAGGGAATCTTCACGGTAGAGCGCGTTGCGGCGGGCCCAGTGGATAATGGCTTCCGGCGTCATGCCGGGATCCTTGCCGCCGGCCGCCCAAGCCAGAGCTCCCAGGTGGAGGTGGCATTCATGCAGGTAGAGCGCATCCAGGAGGTCACGGATCTTGGAGCGACCCGCCATGGCCAGCACCTTGTTGGTGGCCGCGTCCCAGAAATTCAGCCGCCAGCCGAGTTCAAGATCCGGCTCAACCGGAAAGAATCGGTAGGCACTGTCGAAGACCCATTCGACCTTGGTCGCACGTTGGTTCGATTGAACCCGGGCGCGTTGGAAAGTGCCCTGCGGCCGGCCCAGTTCGACTTCGTACCCGGCGGTTCGCAGGGTTGCGACATCACGTTCCACCGCTTGGGTCAGACTTTCGAGGGTGTCTTGGAAAAGATCCACATCCCGCGAGGAACGGGGCGAGTCGGGGGACTGGTGCAGCACGGTCGCGCCCGCCACAAAGCTGTCGGGGTTCCGGTTGAGCGCCAGCAGGCGGAGCACCTCGCGTTCGAAATCTCCTAGCGGCATAGCTGTGCGGCGATCCGGTAGCCGGAGTGTCCCCCGTATTCCCGCAGACCCCCGATGACGAACGGTATCTTACCCTCGGTGATTTCAGCGTCCTCCCGGTAGGACCAGAAACACTGGGCAAAAAATTCACGATAGGCCCGTTGTGCCAGTTCCAGCCGGCGTTGCCGGGCGGCTTCATCAGCGGGTGGTGGCAGCGGCGCGTTCATGGCGGAAGCATAGCCGGGCCGCCCGCGATGTGAAGCCCGGTGAGACCGGAGCCAACCTCGGCAGTTGTCGAGCCCGTAGCGGCGCCGGCCCCCGCCATGCCCCTGCCAACGCTGTTCGTCCCCCCCTCAATGTTCAAATCTTCTCCGCCGTGTGTGTCGCCTTCCGTTCTTGGGGCGAGCCTTTCTTGGTTGCCCAGGCTCTCACTGTTCTCGGCCCAATTTGGCAAGTTCACGCCCGTGCTCCTCTCGTTCCCCTTCAGCGGGCAAACTCCACCACGTTCTTCCCGTCGGCCGAATGGAAAAGCAGGTCGTGCGCGGTGATGCTGAGGCGATGGGTCTGTGGGAGCGCGGCCATGAATTGGGACTCCAGCTTCATCCCCACCAACGGGCCGGCCATGCGGGTCGGGCCCAGTGGCGATCACGAGATTTGCCCGGGGCCGGTCGCGCCCAGCGTGAAGCTGCCGAAGTAACGGTTCACGGCCGACTGGCCGGAGACTTTCACCGTTTTGTCCACCTCGGGTTCGAGCCGGAGGGTGAGCGGGCTGTCCGCGGGCACAGCGACGCTCTTGCCGTCGGCGACAAGCCGGATGCATTTGAGGTCCGTGTTGGTGAGCGGGGCCAACGATTCCGGGAAGGCTGGCGTGGAGACGATGAAGTCGGGCTGGGTGGCGCAGCCAGCCAGCAAAAGCCCGGCGACGAAGAAAACCAGCGCGAGTCGGGATTTGAGGTTCACCTGGGGATTCAAACGTCCCCCGGGTCGCTGCCAACCCGGTAGCGGCAGGACCACCCCCGGCTTGTCTCCGGGCCGGCTTTGCCGGAACGTCGCCCCACAGCAACCATGAGTACCGACTCCACTCCGGTCACCGTCATCGCTTTGGTCCGCTCCCAGCCGGGAGCGGAAGAGGAACTCCGCACGCTGCTGTTGCCAAGGGTGGAGCCCACCCGTCTGGAGCCCGGCCGCCAAAACGTCCAACGCGTTCAGAACGCGGGGATTGATGGCGTTGCCTTCCCAGGGCGTTGCCCTGGGCTGTTATGCGGTGTCCCGTTGGGACAAACACAATTCGGTGCTCATGCCGCCACCTCCTTCGGGGATGTCGCCGTCGTTCCGAGCAGGGCGCGCGCTTGGTCCATCAATGCCCCCGCCGCGCCCTTGGTCTTTCCCTTGTGGCCGGCCGCGCGTTTGGCAATCCACAGACCGAAGGCAGGCAACCGGCCCGGGTTCTCCAACCACTTCTTCAAGACGGTCAGGCGCGTGAGGCTGGCGGAACCGTGAGCGTCGATTTCATCGGCGATGGCCAGCAGCCTTTCAGGAACCGGGGTGCACATGATGACGGCTCAGCCAAAGAAACAACGGTTGGCGTCCTCGTCGATCACGCGGAGAGCGTCGGCCAGCATTGGTTTCTCGGCGCAGGGTTTGTATCTGTGCCAATAGCCGTCCGCCCGCTTCCAGAAGAGGCGCCAGACTCCCTGGGTGCGCACGTGCTGCACTTTGGCGATGGATTCCTC
>JBDKKE010000172.1:0-3381 GCA_039796255.1 Verrucomicrobiota bacterium
TCGAGGGCGCGGAGACGCCGTTGCGGCTCGCGGCGACGGCACTGTACCGGCTTGGGGAATGCCACCGAAAACTGGGGCAGACCAACGAGGCGACGGCGGCCTTTGAGCGATTGGCACGGGAGTTCGTCGGGCAGACAAACCTCGTCAGGCTCGCGCGCCAGAACCTCGCGGCGCTGGGCTTGCGGGAGTCGTCGACGGCGTCGGAGCGGACCGTCGTAGCGGCTCCGGCCAACGCCAACCCTGCGGTGCAGAAGGCCCAGGCCGACCTCGCGGAGGCGGCGCGGATCGAGCGGGTCATCGAGATGTCGAAAAGTGGTGATGGCAGTTCGACCCGGGACATTCTGGAGGCCGGATTCCCCTCCTCGGAGCTGGATCTGATCAAGAAGCGACTCTTCGACCTGAAGTTCCGGTTTCGGGACGCGCCGGATAAGGATAAGGAGGGGAATCAGGCGGGTTTCGAGCGGCTCAAGGGGCAAATCTTAGAATTGGAGAAGGACTACGAGGAAGGTCTCTTCCGGCTGGGGCAACGGAAGAAGGTCGAGGCCGAGGTACTCCGCCGGGGGGCCCAGGCACAGCTCGCGGCGTTGGGTGTCGCCCCACCGGAACTGACCGCCAAGCGGGATCCCGAAGAGGTGGAGATCGAACGCTTGCGGGTCTTGGAAAAGGAATCCCCGGACCTGCTCCGTCACGGAATGCCGAACGGTGTTTCTCCAATGGATGACGCGGTGGCGAAGGGACACCGGCGGATTGTGGAGCATCTGATTTCACGGGGAATCCCCATCGATGGTCCGCGGAGACCCGGTCAGGCGAATCTCTTGGAAACCGCGGTGGTCAATGGCCGGGTCGCCATGGTCGACCTCCTCCTATCCCGCGGTGCCGACGTCAATGAACGCGGTTCCCAAGACGCAACCGTGCTTCACTGGGCGGTCGTTCGCAAGTACGAGGCGGTGGTGGAGCGCCTTCTCAAGTCCAAGCCTCACCTCGAGATGCTGAGCGGGAAGATCATGGAGCAACCGCCCTCCACGGCGTTGGGGCTTGCGGCACTGATTGGGGAACCTTCCTTGGTTCGACGACTGGTGTTGGCCGGGGCGAAGGTTCAGCAGCCTCCCGGCAGTGATCCGCTGCCGTTCCGTGCACTCAAGTCCAAGTCGCTTGCGACGTTGGAGGCGGTCCTCGAAGCCTACGCGGATCCGAGGGAAGTGTACAGTGGGCGCACGGTGCTCCATGAGGCGGTGTTGGCTGAGTCGCCCGAGAAGACGGTACCGATAATCGTAGCCAAGGGTGGCCTGCTCGACGCTCGGACATCGAGTGGCGAAACGCCGCTACTTTGGGCAATGTCACAAAAACTTGCGAAGGCCACCTCCCGTACGGAGCTGGTAGCCATGCTGCTCAAGATGGGAGCGAATCCCAACCCTGGGATAGAGAATTCCACACCGCTGATGTTCGCAGTTCAGCAAGGCAACGTCGAACTGGTCCACCTTCTCTTGGATTCCGGTGCCGATCCCAAGATAGGACCTATCAAGGGCTTTTTAATGGTGAATCAAGCCTTGGACAGAGACGACGAGCTCCTGGAGTTGCTGCTCAAGCGGGGGGCCGAGGCGGACCCTGTCTCCAGCCGCTATCTCCGGGGTGGTTCAGATCCGCGTCCGATCGACCTGGCCGTGGATGCAAGACTCCTCACCAAGATACACCTGCTCCTCGACCATGGCGTCGATCCGAGTCTTCGGAATGGGATGGGTTACACCCCTTTGGAATGGCTCAACCGAACCGCGCTGCCAGGGAGCCCTGCAAAGAGGTTCGCCGGACAGGTAAGTGCTTCCGCGGCCGAAGTCGCAGCTTTGCTCCGAAGCCGGGGAGGGGCCTTCGATCATCCTACGTTCGAGGGTCCGTCCGTCCGTCGGACATCTTCTGGCGCAGGGAAGGCAGTGTTCCGAGCCGACGCGACCAATCGGATCACCGCCGTCGAGGCTCTCGCGATCGTCTACGGTTGGCTGGATCCGGTCGGCCGAATCCGAGACGTCCGTCGGGGCTTTGCGAAGAGATCGACCCAGGTCGAACCTCGCCGGATGCTGCCGGGGGACGGACCGGGTTTCGAACATCCAGACTGGGAACGGATGATGTTGCGGCGCCCGAAAGATGGAGGGGGGTGGGAAGAGACGCCTCTTCGGCTATCCTTACTGATTAGTGCCACAAATTGCGACCAGGCCCCACTCCTTAGGAACAACGACGTCATCGAAATCCCCGAACGGGCTCATCCGCTGGGTGACAGCGACTTACGCAAAGGTACGGCGCTCTGGCCGCTGATCACCAATTGCCTCTACACGGCTCGGTACACCTTCGTGATAGCCGGCAGCACCCAGGTGGTCGGTGCGGGTTTCGAATCCGATGTCGACGTTTTGATGCCGGACGGACGCCCCGCCGGACTCTGTGACTGGATGGAGCGAATTGGATTCCCGGCCAACGTGGATTTGTCGCGGGTCCGAGTCCGGCGTCGGGCCTTCCGGGATCAGCCCGCTTGGGTGGAGACGTTTGACCTTTCCAAGGACCAGCCCGAAAAGGGGGACCTTTTCCTCCGCGACGGCGATGTGATCGAGGTACCGGAAGGGAACACGCCTCCGCCAACTGATCCGAAATAGCGTCTCCTGCGGAACCCAGCCTGCCAGCCCATTTCCGCGGCCTAGTCCCGGTCCCGGTCCCGGATTCCACCGAACCGGCTCGGTTACGTCCCGAGGTCTGCTCACTACCAGGATTCGCCGACACCGTCCATACGCCCTGCCCGGGCGCTTTGGACGGTCGCGCGTTTCCGGGGAAGCCAGCCCGGTTAGGTGGCACGAACGATTGGACTGCTCTCTTTCAACATCGTCGTCGAACTCTTGCTTCCAGAGTTCTTCGGCCACGCCATCGACGCGCTGATCGCAAGGCGTCAAAAAGCCAATTCCCACCAAACAAGGCCTGACGGGATTTCGACCCGACTAGGCCAGACAGGCGTCTCTCATCGGTCGGGTGCTGACAGGAGGAAGTTCTTGGCCGCTTCGGTGTCGTTCCTCCACTTCGGCTTGCACGTGGGTGCAAAGATCCCGGTAGGTCTCCTCTTCGGTGATGCCGTGGCAAACGCCGCCCCATGGGAACAGATCGGGACAGTAACCCACGTACAAACGATCGGATTCCTCCCAGCGCACGTATTTGAGGTATTGGTCTTACGGTTTCATTCCTGGGTCGCCTGAAGGGCGTTGCGGACCATGCGTTCCTGATAGTGCCGGGCACCCCTGACAATTCTTTTACAAACGACTGACGCCTGCCTGACAACCGGGATTGGGAGCTGTGGCAAGAATTCCCGGCCATGAAACAGTATCTCTTGTTCACAATCGGGGCCGCGGCGGT
>JBDKKE010000173.1:0-5388 GCA_039796255.1 Verrucomicrobiota bacterium
GCGTTTGGCCAAGGCGGTTGACCCCTTGGCAATGCGCTTATACTCTCAACTGCCGCATGGAGGTTTCATCCTCAGACGTTTCTGAAAGCACACGGATTCCGGTCCGGCGTTCCGCCTCGCCCGGATGGGATGAAATCCTTGGCCCGGCCTCCACATTTTTGGAGCAGGTATCGGCACGAATGGTCAAGGAGGTGGACCAGTTTGAACCGGAGATTGCCGAGCATGCGCGCTACGCTCTTCAGGGCCAGGGAAAGCAGTTGCGTCCCGCCCTGGTAGGACTGGCGGCGGGCACCGTGGGGCGTTTCGGGGATGACCATGTCACCATCGGCATGCTGGTGGAAATGGTCCACCTCGCGACATTGGTTCACGATGACGTCATGGATGGCGCCAGCGTCCGACGAAGCCGGCCGACCGTGGGGGCGCGCTGGGGGAATCACCTGGCGGTATTGCTGGGTGACTGCCTGTTCGCCCAGGCCATGAAAGTGGCGGCGTCTCTCCCCGCCGACGACATTTTCCGTTCATTGGCACTCGCCGCCAGCGCGGTCTGCACCGGCGAGATTCTGCAAAGCAACCGCCGCCGTCGTTGGAATCTCCACCGCTCCGACTATCTGAAAATGTTGGAACTGAAGACGGCCGAATTATTCGCCGTTGCTGTGGAGCTCGGGGTGCGACACGCGGGCGGCAGTGCAGAACAGCAGCGGGCCGTGCGGGAATACGGATTGGCCGTGGGTACAGCCTACCAGATTTACGATGACTGTCTGGATCTGTTTGGAACTGAGAATGCCGCTGGCAAGTCCCTGGGGACCGATCTCGCAACAGGAAAACTCACCCTGCCGGTGATCGTGCTTCTGGAGCACGCGTCCCCTTCGGATCACGCAGAGATCATTGGCTGGCTGGATCGCTGGGACCCAGCTTATGGCGTGGGCCTGAGGGCTCTCCTCGAGCAGCACGATTGCCTGGCGGAGTCCGCCCTGACCATCGAATCCCTGCTCATCCGCGCCCGGGAGGCATTGTCCACCTTCTCTTTCACTCCCGAGCGTGAGGCACTCGAACGTTTCACCCGATTGATTGCCCGGCAGACTTCCTTGCTCGGAACCTGATCTTCGGCTTTTGTTCTCCCGAGCATGGAGCCCAATCACCCGCTGACGGAGGCGCCGACGGCGCGGTTGGCAGAGGTCGACGACCGTACCCTGGTGGCCAGGGCTCAACTGGGTGATGATTCGTCCTATGAGGAACTGGTCCGGCGCTACCAGCAAAGAATCTACGGCCTCTGCTACCACCTCACCTCCAATCATGAGGATGCCACGGATCTGGCGCAGGATGCCTTCGTCAAGGCCTGGAAGGCCCTCCGGACGTTCAAGGGCGACTCCAGTTTCTACACCTGGGTCTACCGCATCGCGTACAACAGCGTCCTCAACCATCTCAAGCAGCGCCGGCACAGAACACCCCACCTGAGTCTGGATGATCTGGATTTCAACGCGGAGCACAGTCCCGATCTGGTGGAATTGATCTCCGACAAGACCCCTCGCCGGGAAGCGGGACTGATCGAGCTCCAAAAAAGGTTGAACGAGGCCATGCTGAGACTGTCTCCGGAACATAGGGCCGTGGTCACCATGCATGACATCCAGGGATTGCCCCATGATGAAATTGCACGGATCATGGAGTGCAATCCCGGCACGGTGCGTTCGCGGCTTTTCTACGCACGCCAACAGTTGCAAGCCTGGCTCTCCGACATTTTTCCGTAGACATGGATTCCCACCAACACGAGTTCCAACAACTCACCCGCCTCCTTCACCTGAAACGGTTCGAGGTGCCGCCTCCGGGTTTTGAACGCCGATTCCTCGCCGGAGTCATGACTCGCATCGAAATGGAGCAGGAATGGGCCGGACAGTCCTGGTGGCAGCGGGCCGCATCCGCCCTGACCTGGCAACGAGGACTCGCCGTCGCCAACGGAGTGGCTCTGGCGGGGGTCGCCTTCCTGGCTGTGGCGACATTTCATGTCGCCCATACCGTCGTCAACGAAGAGGAAGAGGTGCAGATCTATGCGGCTCTTCCGCTCCCCGGCATTCCCACGGCCCGGACGGGCGAGAATCGGATCACCGGCGATGGACTCCTTTTCGCCGACGCATCCGCAGCCGGTTTCTCCTCCCGACCGGGAGCTCCGACCCACTCTCTAGTCATTCCCGTGGCAGAGTCTTCCCAGCCCTCTTCCACCGTCTCCGAGGATTCTTCGGCCCCATCCTGGCTGTTCGACCCACCTTCGAAAGACCAACGCAAGGTGGGATCTCCCCGATTCATCCTGCCGAGAGCCAGCCGATCCGCGAAGACCGATCGGTGATTAAACTCAGCAAAGCCGGTCTGCGCCCGGCCCCGATTAACCCGGACTTTCTTCTGGATCCGGCCGGCACGGTCCTCTGTTTCGGCACACTCAGCTGGCCCGTACAAAGACCAGCGTCAGTTTCTGTTCCGTAACCGGGATCATCAGGCGCCCGTTCTCCTGCAACGTGCCGTCGCGCACTTCCTCCTTGCCGGCGGTCTTAAAGGTAAACGTATAGCGATCCCCATTCCGGACCCAGGTTCCTTCAGAAGAAAAGTCGGGAATACCGCCCCCTCCCTTGCCCCCGGCGGCAAGCACCTTGGTGACCATCGCCTTAAACTGGTCCGCGGGAGAAACCGCCGTCGGAGCGGCTGCCGGTGTCGCAGCATTGGGTGCTCCGGGACGAAGTCCATAACGAGCCGCCAAGGCGGGATCGAGTCCGGCAGGCCGGCCAGCGGTCGCAGCTGCGGCAGCCTCTTCACCCTCGGCAGGGGTCGCGGCGGCAGGCAATTGGGGCGGAGGAACCCGTAGAACAAAGCGGTTGTCCGGATACACCGTCATGGTCGCCGATCCCAGGAGCGTACTCAGGGCGAATCGCAGGTTCTTAAGGTCCGTCAAGGCCATGTTGGCTCGGCGCCTCCGGGCGTCGGTATTGATCGCCGAAATGTCCGTTCGCCAGCGCCCCAGGAGACGTTCGTCATCGAACTTGGGGGACTTGCCCGTTTCAAGGTAGGTCTTGAGATCCGCCAGATCCACCTTCCCGAGGGTCTCCAACACGTCACTGTTGTTCATCAACCCCTGAGTGCGCGGATGGTTGATCATTGCGGTAAAGCCCGCCTGTTCCTGAAGCAGCTTTAGGTAGTCGGTATCCGTGAAAACCTCGGCGATCTCCGGCTTCTCGAAGAGCGCCAGAAACGGGGGGTAGTCGACCAGTCGATTGGTGAGCGCAGGGTTCGTGTAGAACATCCCAAGCAGATCGGAAACCGCATTGAACTTCGGCGGCGTGCGGTCCAGCGGCGCAAACGTCTTGTCCCATCCCGTGGCGGCCATTCCCGCCCGCATCGAATTGACGTAGCCGATGGGCGACGCCTCGGAATCACTGGCCGTCTGCGTGGTCAGGTAGCCTTGAGAGTAGATCGGCTTGCCGACGGCAAAGAAGACGCAGACGCCCGTGAGCATTCCCACGAAAAGGCCGATGGCCTTGTTCATCCTCTCGAACCCCTGGCGGGTCGAATCATCCTCGCGGTACTTGAAATGGAGCTCTACTGGCCGGTGGGCACCAAATCCAGCGCCAATGGAAATCAGCCAGACGATGCAGAAGCCAATCACCGGTGGGAGGATCAGCAGCCAGGTCTGCGAAATGGCACCCATCTTCGGCAGAATGGGCGCAATCAACGACCCCACGGCGGAAGCCACGGCCAGCCCGATCAGGGCTCCGATAAAGGCCACTGCGGCGCGGATTCCGCCCAACTGCATTCCCAAGGCGGCAAGGCCCCCCACCAGCACGACTGCCAGAACCCAAATGAGCATGGGTGAGAGTAGAAACAAGAAGGGCCGGGGTGCACGCGGAAAAATTCTGTTTGTGAACATGCCAGGCGGGATGCGATCCGTCGCAGGAGTGCCCGTTTCTTGACTTGCCCCCTCCTCTCCCTAGCCTGACCGGACATGCAAGGTCGGCTCATTGTGGGCGCTCTACTGCTGCTGGCGCTCGTCGCGTTTCCGTTGACGTGTCCTGCTCCCGCAATCTACCGGCCCGGCGAGGGCTGGACCTATGAGCCCGTCGGCGGAGGCGGTGCCAAATGGCAGCGCAAACGGGCCAAGGACCAACTTCAGGTCGCTCAGGAGGCTTTCGAACGGGGCAGCTATCGCCTCGCCACCAAGGCAGCAAACCGGGTGGTTCAGGTCTGGCCACTATCGGACTACGCCGGCCCGGCCCAGTACCTGGTGGGCCGCTGCTACGAAGCCCGCAAGATGGATGAACGGGCCTTCAAGTCCTACCAGACCGTCCTGACCAAATACCCCAAAGTTCGCAATTACGATGAGGTGTTGGGACGGCAGTATGCGATCGCCACCCGTTTTCTCGACGGCCAGCGGTTTAAGCTGTTTGGATACATTCCCCTGTTCCGCAGCATGGAGAAGACGGCCAAGATGATGCAGGAAATCGTCGGCAACGGTCCCTACTACACCACCGGACCCAAGGCGCAGCTGGACACCGGCACCGCCCAGGAGAAGCAGAAAAACTATCCGCTCGCCGTGAAGGCCTACGAAAAGGCAGCCGACCGTTATTTTGACCGTCCTCCGGTGGCCTCAGAGGCGATTTTTCGGGCCGGCAAGGCGTGGGAAAAACAGGCGCTTAAGGCCGAGTACGACCAGTCCAAAGCCGGATCTTCCATCGCACTGATGCAGGATTTCATTGAACTGTACCCCCAGGACACCCGCGTTCCGGACGCTCGGGAGACCATCAGCATCCTGCGCGTGGAACAGTCCCGGGGAGCCTACGAGACCGGCCGCTTCTATGAGCGTTACAAGCGCTGGCAGGCGGCACTGGTCTATTATAATGAATCCCTGCAGCGGGACCCCAATTCTCCCTACGCCGAAGAGTCCCGCCGCCGCATCGAAATTCTGAAGCCGCTGGCCGAGACTCAGGTCAAGCGTCTTGCCGAGTTTGAACTCCGCGTCCGCCAGCGTGCCAGCGCGCGGGCGACCAATTCGTCCGCACTCCGGTTGCCTCAGAATACAAAATCGTCCACGGCAACCAGCACCAACAGCCCGCCGATACCACCACCGACGCCCGCCAAGCCGTAGGTCCCCCCTGACGTCATGCCCACCACTGCCCCGGCCGTTCGGCGTGAGGCTTATTCCTCCGCAGCCACCTTTCGGGCCGGACTGGCGCTCCTCATCGGCCTCATCCTCTCCGGTTGCGCCTATCAACTTGGCCCCACCAATCAGCAGGTCGCCGGAGCACAGTCCATTTCAATCGAGCCGTTTCCCAACGAAACACTCCAGCCTGGGCTCACGGACATTGTCAACAGCACCGTCCGGCGCCAGGTCCAGCGCGACGGCACCTTTCA
>JBDKKE010000174.1:0-9739 GCA_039796255.1 Verrucomicrobiota bacterium
GCGCTTCGCAAGTCCCCATTCCTTGCCCCCGACGTTCCAGCACATCCCATCGGGGAACGCGGGAAGTCCACACGCTTGGTGCTACCCGCGTTCCCCTCGGTGACTCCACAGGCGCTGCGGGGGAAGTCACGGACTCGGACACCTCGTCCCTCCCGCTCATTGTTCCGTGGTGCGGGCGGGCGGGGTGGGAAGGAGCGAGAGGCGGTAGAGGGAGGAGCAGTTGTTCGTCACGGAGTTGATGGTCAGCCCGTACACCGCTCCGTCGGATCCCTGGGCCAGCCTGCCGGCGGGATCTTTGCCATCCCCATCCACGGCAAGAAAGTGATGCAGGGTTTCGAAGCCTCCTCCGTCGCACTGGATGCGGAATACTGTTCCGGCGCCGTTTTTCCCCCGGTTCTCGGCGAAGCCGTAGAGCAGGCCCTCTTTGCCGAACACCAGACTCATCGGTGAGCCGCCATCACTTTCCAAGGCCGCCATCACCGTCACTCCCTTCAACGTCATCTCAATCTTCCCCGTCGGATCGGCTTTCATCTCTGGTGAACCGTTGAACCGGTGCAGGACTTGGAAGCGACTGCCATCCCTGCCCATCCGGAAGACCGTCCCTCCGTCCCTCCGCCCCCCGTCGCGAGTTGTCCCGTACACCATTTGGTCAGGACCCTCCACCAGGGCGGCCCGCGGGGTTCTTCCGTCCCCGTCCACGCTGGGAAAACTATGCAGGACTCGGTAGTCGGTGCCGTCCGGGTTGATGCGGAAGACCGTCCCGTTGCGCTGGGTCGAATTCCCACCGCTATCCGTGGTTCCGTAAAGCACGCCGTCGCCGCCGTACAACAGTCCGGCCATGGGCCGCCCCCCGTCATTCTCGTTCTCCTGGAAGTGATGCAGGATGGCAAATCCGCTGCCGTCCCGGTTCAGCCGGAACACCACGCCGCCGCCATTGGAACCGCCCTCCAGCGTTGTCCCATACAACACGCCCGCCGGATCCTCCACCAATCCGGCCCATGGCTCGTTCCCGTTGTCCGCCGATCGGCTGAAGTGATGCAGGATCTGATAGGCGCTGCCGTCCCTGTTGACCTTGAACACGATCCCACAACCCAAGGGAAACTCATCGCCCGCCGGTGGTCCACCCAGGCGGGTCGTGCCGTATAGGGCGCCGTCCTTTCCTTCCAACACACCCTGGGGCCATTTGTCACAATCGGCTCTCCTCGTGGTTCCGAAGTCATGCACGATGGAGTACTCACTGCCGTCCGGCTTGACCCGGAATACTACGCCTTCCCACCGCGGTCCTCCAGACTCAAACGTTCCGTACAGGTTGCCGTCCCTTCCCTGGACCAACCCGGTTGGATTTGATCCCTGATGGTCGAAATTGGTAACCACCTGATATCGGACTGGCGGGGGAGGAGGTGCCGACTGGGAGCATCCGGAGGTGAGGGAAAGCCCAAGGAGCGGGACAGTGGCGAGGGCGCGCCAGGCTTTCGGCACGCGGGGAATGAAGGTTTTCATGGATTGACTGGGAGAGTTGAGATGAATGGTTTTCAACGATGCGATCGGATCCTGCCGTGGATTCGTCCGATCCAGTGAATCGATCTTTCTGCCGACTACTTCTGGGCAATCGATGGAGGCCCCAGTTGGCCGACCTGTTCCGGTTGGTCCGCAATCAGGAAGGCATCAACCTCTCCTTCCAGCGTGCCATCGCCGTTGGCGAGCGTCTGGAGTTCGGCTTCACCTAAATCGCGCTCAACCGTCCGGGAACCTGCACGGCTTTTTCAGGCCCGGGCAACAGGCCAGAGTCCAACTGGTCGCCACGGTTCCGGGCGGAGAATCGGCTCGGGTGGACGGCTGGGTGGACTCGAATGCCGACGTCGACTGGGACGACGCGAGTGAACAGGTCGCCCGCAGCCTCCCCGTTTCGAACGGAACCAACGCCATCCCCCTGGGGGTGCCGTCTTCGGCGGTTCCTGGATTCACCTTTGCACGGATCCGGATCCGTCGTCACGGCGGCCTGTCCCTGCGGCGGGGGCGTCGTGGGCGTCGGGGTCGAGGATTACTCCAGTGAGAACGGCAGTTATAAACTGGCCCCAGTGAGGTTGTCTGCGTCCAGATCAACCCCTCACCGTTCTCCGGTTCGAACCTGAGCCAGACTCAGGGGAATGGCACACCCATCGACCCGGCAAGCCACCCGTCACATATCGACCGACTCCTCGACGATCCGCGGCCAGGCCCCCTTCACGCTGCCGTAGTGCCGGATAAGCTGGGTGAAGCCAGGTGTCGCGGGATCCGGACAGACGGGCTTGCCAGCGGGCGCTTTGCTGCGGGAGTTCCGCATCGAGTTATGGCGCGGCGGCACAGACAACCCGGACATTATTGCCGGCAAGCTCCGCTGAAGCCCGAGATAGCGGCATTCCGACGCGCCTTCCTGCGCTAAAGGTCAAAATTACAGATCCGGACCCCTGGTCCGAATCCCATCCCAAGGATGGTCCGACACCAGACCACCCGTGAGGCGATAGAATAAAAAAGGCGAATTCAGCCCTGTTTTCAATGGGATTGAAGATGATTTCCGCCATGGCATGCCTGTTGCTGATTGGGAACCGTCGTCCGACACGGGTGCCACTTTCAGGCTCTGAGAGTGCGAGCCGCTCAATGAATGCCTACTGCTCCATCAAACAGCATACTCTCAATGAATCAGGTCCATACCAATCGAAGCCTTCTAGCCTTTCTGGCCATCGTCGCCAGCGTCACATGTTTCAACGCAGCTCTGCCCGTCACCGGCAGTCCTGTCGCAGCCTGGAACGAACAGGCCCTGGACGCGATCCGGGCCACGGCGACGCCTCCCCCGAGAGCTGCTCGCAGCCTTGCGATCCTGCATGTCTCGATTCACGACGCCTACAACGGAATCGAACGGAACTACCTTCAGTACCTCGTGACTGACGGTTGGCCCACCCAGAGCGCGTCGAAGGAGGCTGCGCTGGCAGTCGCAGCGCACAACGTGCTGGTGACGCTCTTTCCATCTCGGACCGCCCAGTTCGATGCCGAACAGGCGAGTCAGTTATATCCGATTGCCATCGGTCCCGTCCGGACCCGGGGAATTGCGTGGGGTCAGTCCGTCGCGGCGACGATCCTCGCGGCCCGTGCCAACGACGGATCTGCGAACGTGGTCACCTATACCCCGGGAGTCGGGCCCGGCTATTGGCGCCCGACGCCGCCGGCCTTCGCCCCAGCTCTTCTTCCTCAATGGGGCGACATCGTCCCGTTCGGACCCAAGCCGATTGCCAGCTTTGTACCGAAGGCTCCTCCGGCCCTGAACACCCAAGCCTACGCCGCTGATTTGGCTCAGGTTCAGGAACTCGGGTCCGCCACCAGTACCGTCCGAACCGCCGATCAAACCGAGATTGCCCGTTTCTGGGCCAATGGCGCCGGTACCGCCACGCCGCCGGGGCACTGGAACCAGATCGCCCGGACCGTGATCGCGCAGCAGGAGCTGAGGTTGGGGGTGGGGGAGGAGGCCCGCTTGATGGCTCTCCTCAACCTTGCCATGGCCGATGCTGCCGTCGTCTCTTGGAATTCTAAGTACGAGTATAACCTCTGGCGTCCGGTCGCTGCGATCCGAGAAGCCGACACGGACGGCAACCCGCTGACCATCGCGGATTCCACCTGGACTCCGCTCCTCGTGACGCCCCCGTTCCCGGAATGTATCTCGGGGCATTCGACGTTCAGCGGGGCTGCCGCAGCCGTTCTTGCCCGGGTGTTTGGGAGCGATTCCATTGCGTTCGTGGCAGAATCGGATGATGCGCCCGGCATCGCGCGGAGATATGCCGGCTTTCACGCTGCTGCAGCCGAAAGCGGCATGAGCCGGATCTACGGCGGTATCCACTTCATGGGCGCGAACCGCTTTGGCCTCTCTGCCGGTCGTCGCGTGGGTGACTCGATAGCCACGCGGCTGCTGTCGAGACGGGATGACGACCGCGACGAGGAAGACGACCGCAACGAGGAGGAGGAAGACGAGGAGGAGTCCGTCTGGTGAATTCACTCGCTCTTTCCCGGCGAAGCGAAAAGCAAATGCCGGTGTAAAAACGTTCTGTAGTTTGCTTTCTGGCTGTTCCTTCCCCTTCCCTGCAGGGGAGGCAATGGGGTCAAGAGAGGAAACGGGGTCACCCATTGCTTACTCACACGGTCGGCGTATTCATGAGAGATCATTCCTGCTCATTGAATCGCCGGTAGCACCGTACGGAACCCCACGCGGGCGTTTGTAAAGTTTCCAGGGGGCCGACTGTTACGGCTGGCCATTCGGGACGTGCTCGGTTCTGAATTCCAATTGCCGCCCCGCATCACGCGAAGTTCGCCCAAAGCTGGCCCATTTGGATCGGTCTGGGCTCCATTGGGATATTTTCCAAACCAATCCCAACACCATTCAGTGACGTTGCCGACTGCGTCGTAAACGCCATAGCCATTTGGCGAAAAGCTTCCACCGGGGCTGGTGTATGGAAGATCACCGAACTGGAAGTTTGGATGGAATCCCTCCGTTGGGTTGAGGTCATAGAAGATATCCGCCACTCCGTCCTGCCAAAAACTGAAATAGTTGGCTCGGTCCTGCGTAATGGTGTCGCCTTCACTCCAAGCGAACCGGCGGCCGGTCGCGCCTCCGCGCGCCGCCTTCTCCCACTCCGCTTCAGTCGGCAGACGGTACCCCTTGGCACTCCAATTTACATAGGGTACCGAGAAGGGAAATGCGAGGGTGGTCTTGAAGACATTGGTCAGCGTGATGTCGGTATAGTAACAGGGAGTCCGCCCCTCCATCTGGGACCGCGCATTGCACCACTTGACTGCGTCAAACCAATTCATGCTTTGTATCGGATGGCTTGGCCCCTTGCTCGATCCCGGATTATCATAGGTGTATCCGTTGCCATCATTCCACAATTTCACCCGGTCCCACAGCGCCTGCGTTACCTCATATCGATCCACGTAAAAGGCGCTCACATAGACATCCCGTATCGGCAGCTCCTCGCTGAAATTCGCATTGTTACCGTTATCCAGCAAGGCGTCGCCCATCGTGAACGAGCCGGCAGGAATGAGCGCCATGCCAGCGGGAGAATTGGATCGTAAAGCCGTAGGGTGGTAACCGTGTCCGGGGACACCACCTGAATGTAGTCGGCCCAATCAGTCGGGTTATCGAGCGACGACGTGGTCCGTATCATGAAGGCGACGTCGCTCGGCATGTGAGTCCACGTCAGGTAACCATCAGCGCTGAATGCGGTAATCGTGCTGGAAACCGGGCCGGTTACCTGAAAATACCGGGTTTCGTCGCCATGCAACCAGGTCAGCAACAGGACTGGCAGGAGCAAAACAGCTCTGAGTTTAATCATCTTGATCGAGGATTCACCTCGAAAGTGCTGGAATGTGGTTTCTTGTTCAACGATGACTTTTCGCCCCCGAACTCATTCCGCTTCAAAAGCCCCCCCGGTTTTCGGCCTTCGGATTTCGGTCTCTTGGTCGTTCCAATTTCCTGAAGGATTACCGGTAAGGGCTGTTTGCCTGGCACATCTTTTCTCTTAGAGCCTGTTTTAAAATTCAAAGGGGTCCTGTTTTCGAGGAAATGACCCGATGGCGATCCGACTTCGCATTCCAGCTTCGGCGGGATGCAGGCGCGACGAGCGAGCATACCCGCAGCGGTCTGTGAGCGAGGACCAACGAAACCAGTGGGTCGTTTCCGCGATAACCCTTCGGGCGGCGGGTCTTTTGCCGGTGGCCGGCGTTGGCTCGGCCGTTACAGCCCACTACGGGGATGCGCCGGCCTCGCCGCCTTGGCCACCACCAAAATCCCTCGCCGCAGGACCCCTTTCAATTTCAAAACAGGCTCTTAAAAACTGAATGAACACGACCCGGCACAGATTGTTTTCTGGATACGCCAACGCGGCCCGGCGGATTGGGCGACTGGGCAATTGCTGGCAGCAGCTCTCGCCTGCGCTAGAACCTGATGGGTGACTGAACGAATCACCCCTGATTGCGGGAGAAATTCGAAATCAATCCCGAGAAGCACCTGGTCCGAGACCGCCCACCGATCCGATTGAGAAGCGAGAACACACCAACCTGAAAGGTTGGAGTCTCCAACATCTCGCCTATTGAACCTCGCGCTATTGGGCCACCGCTCGCTTTGACGTCGTCTTGCAAGCGTCGACACCGAGATAGGGCGTTTCCGATTGAGAGGGGAGGGGGTTCTGATAGGGTTGTTACTCAACTCCTCGCTGCCATGGCTTCCCTTCCCCTCCTTCCAACGTTGTTTCGGTTTCCCGGCAGATTTCTGTCTCTCGTCGCGGCGTTGACTGTGGTCGCTGTGCCACTGCTGGGGGCCGCGCCCGCCAACGATGCCTTTGCCGAGGCGGAGCTACTCACTCCGGGCCTCGCCATTGAGGGAAGCCTCGAGGGGGCGACGCCCGACGCCGAACGAATGGATCTCCTTGCGGGGGTGAGTTCGAGTGTGTGGTACCGATGGACTCCGTCGGTGGACGGGCAGTTGACGGTTCGCCTGCAAGGAATGCCGCGGGAGATGTCGGTGGAAGCTTACTTGGGACCTTCCCTGGCCGCCTTGAGTCGCGTTCCGCGGCCCGGAACCATCAATGTCGAGATCGATGCCAAGGTGGGAATCACCTATTTCCTCGCGGTTTCCGGCACCGGAACATCCTTTGTGCTCCAAAGCCGGTTTGATCCCCTGGCGCCAGCAGACGCGTTCGCCGATCGAACCAGGGTCTCCGGAGAGCACTTCGAGATCGTCTCCGGCGACCGGCTCTTCACGGCCGAGCTGGAGGAGGGCTCTTCGCCCGGTTATGGGACGCTATGGTGGTCATGGACCGCCCCTGCCTCCGGCATGTTGGTGGCCCGCGCCAATTCGGCACCCCCCACCGGTCTTCTCATTGCTCCCTATACGATCATGGCCTTTCTCGGGAATCGCCTCAACGCGCTCACCGTGGCTCCCATCGAGCCCTATTGGGGCCAGCGTGTGGTTGCCGGAAAAACCTACGCCCTGCGGATGTCGGTAAACTACCTCTCCATTGAAGCGCTGGCGGCACAGGGCAGGGATATTCGGGCGACCTTTGACCTATGGCCAATTGCACCCAACGAGCAATTCGCGAACCGGATCCGCTTGAGCGGCGCATCGAGCCTCCTGGCAGGCGACGACAGCGTTTCCTGGCTGGAGGATGGCGAGGGTTCCTGGAACCTGGCGACCTCTCTGTGGTGGGAGTGGGTGGCACCCTTCGACGGTACGATGGGACTGGTGCCGGAAGGGGACAATGGAGGGGGTAGCGTGCTGATCTTTGATCAAAATCCTTTCGAGACGCCGGCAGTGCAACCCCTGCCGTTTGCCACGACGGTGGTTACGGGCGGGAGAACCTACTACCTCTGCCTGGGCTCTCCGATGATTGGTGGCGGACAGGCGGGGGCCATGCGTGGATACAAGACCTGGCGTCTTAGCGTCACCCCGGGCTTCGCGCCACTGACGGTTACCCCAGGACCTTTCAGTCCGTCTTCAGGCATGTTAATCGGAGTGAATGGACCGACCGGGGCGCGCGCCCAAATCTCCGTGTCTACAGACCTGAACACTTGGACTCCGTGGACAACCCTGCTCCTGGGACCCACTCGGACCGATCTCTGGGATGCCGATGCCGTCCGGGAGCCTCGACGCCTGTACCGGGTGAAGATCGAGTGAGGTGAGCTGGACAGAGGAGCCCGGTTGGGGAACCCATTCGTGCGAACGATAATCGTCTTCAGCTCGGACGGGCTCTGGGCCAATGGACCCTGAGAAATCTCCAAAGTCGCAGCCGCAAGCTGCGGTGAACCTGCCAGGGATTCACGTCGCGACGGTGACCTCCTTCCCGAACTATTCCGGTCCGGATGCCCGGGTTCGCGATAAAGATAAAGGTGGCCAAAGTGTCCTGTCCCTTCCTGCCCCCGAGGCGGGACTACCAGTGAGGGCAGTTTTGAGTGGCGCCCGATCTGGAAGTCGGGCGGAGTTGTCTATTAACTCGTTCGTGGGTCGTTACCCGCGAGGTTCAGGGCGCGTCGATGGCCGGATTGATGACTTTCAGGCCAGGGCGTGTGTAGTCTCCGACGTTTCGCGTGGCGATGATCAGGTCGTGCCGTCGTGCCGTGGCGGCGATGAAGCTGTCGGGCATCGGCATGGGGCAACCCTTTTTGCTGAAGTCCGCTTCCTGTCGTCCCCACACGGATGCAACGCTTGTATTGAAGTTCAGAATCCGACCTTCCATCCCCTCGATCAGACGGTTCAGCCAAGCCTGTAGGGCCCGCTTCTTGGATCCTTCGGGAAGCAGGGCAATCCCCGATTGTAGCTCTCCGATGACATGGCTGCTGGTGTAGATGGCGTCCGCGTTGGTCTCCATCCAAGCGAGCACCCTGGCGTCGGGACGCGGCTTGGTCCGTTCGCTGAGTATGTCCGTATCAACGAGCCAGTTCATGTTTCGGGCGATACATTTGACGTCGACGCGGGGGAAGTTCCAGGGAATGCGGGCACTCCATGTAGATGCCGAACCAATCGCCGCCGCCTTTGACCTTGCGCAGGGTGAGGACCTGCGTCTCCGGGTTGTCCTCGACCACGAAGTGGTCACCCGGTTGCAGATGGCAGCGCTCGCGGACGGACTGGGGAATCACGATTTGGCCGCGGCTTGAAAGGGTCGTCGTCACGTTCGTAAGCAATACTTACCGGACTCCCCTGTCAACGGGCAACCCGAGATCACCTTCGCGGGCAATGGTTAGCTGCACTGCAGTTCTGACATGCAGTGCAGGAAGATTCGTTGGAATGCACTTTTTGGGGTTCCAGCAGGGCTTGCTTGCTTAAAAGTTCAGACCTCAGGTGCCGCCGCGCCACAACTCTATGCGGAGATCCCGCAGCAAGACGCCCGATGGTGATCTTCTTGCGGGCGGCGACCGGGTGAGGCTGGTGGTTTCGAAGGTGACTTTCTCAATGAATGGGGATGCTAGCCGGCATCTTGGGCGGAATTGGGCGGTGGGGTCTTGGGTGGGGGGGAGGAGATTGGGGACTCGAGAATCTCGTCCCTCCGGTTCATGGACCGGTTTGAGGGAGATCGGGCTTCACCGCGGGTGGAGGCGGGCGCTAGGATCAGGGACCCGTTGTCTTGCGTGGTGTGATTCCTTCGGGCGATTCTGCGTGTCCCTACCAAATTCACAGAAGGAGCGGGATGCTGGAGCGGTGCCTCCCGTGATGGGGAAGGGGCGTGGGTTCGGCTTCGTTGACCGATTGCGTCGGGGTTGGGGATCGCGATGGGTGCTGCTTTGCTTGGCAGGGTTTTGGGTGCCGATGTTCTCGGCGGATACCCGGCGCGCTGCGCTCATGATCTGGGCGGGGCTCAATGGATTGCTGGTCGCCCGGGCGGTGCTTTGGGCTCTCTGGCGCCCGTCCGGTGTCTGGCAGGAACGGGGCACGGTGGGACGCTGGGCGTTCTGGCCGGCTCTCCTCATGACGCTGCTGCTCCGCTCCAGCCTGGAACCCTGGGCCGCTGAGGTGACGGGGCAGTGGATTCCCTCCAGCGTGGTGTATGCGATCTCGGGCCTGATCTTCATGCCGGTGTTGCTGGTGGTCGCCCTTCTCTGGGGAATGTTGGGGGCGGCGGTGGGGGGATTCTCCGGGCGGCGGCGGCCGTCGGACGGAGGTGCGGTGCGGTGGGGAATTCGGATCTGGTGGATCACCACCCTGGTCGCCTGGATGGTTTCGGAT
>JBDKKE010000175.1:0-12363 GCA_039796255.1 Verrucomicrobiota bacterium
CACCGGCGGAACTGTCCGGAGGCGGTCTCTTTTTCGGCCACCGAGGTGTTGGGGGCGTACATGATGGCATGCAAGCGGCGCAGGCGGGGCTGCGATACGGTTCCGCCCAGTAGCACCAAGCCCAGCAGCACCCCAAGCAGCGCCAGCGCCCATTTCCGAGGGAGGCGGCCCGTGACGGCCCAATCCACAAAGACCAGGAGGGCTGCAAGCCAGCTGCACACGATCTGGAATTCGAAGAAGGCGCCCAAGACGATCTGCGCGGCCCGACCTGCATGGTAACGGGGCATGATCTCAAGCATTGCCGGAGAAAAGAACGCTGGCCCCGCGCCAAAGGTTAGAAACACCGTCGCCCCGAGCCAGACGGCCACAATCAACAGTCCGGCAAAACGAATCCCCTGGAGCATGCGGGGGACGCTATCTGGGGTCCGGACGAAGGCCAAGTCCGTCGCCTCCCAAATTTGCATTGCCCCTTGAACGTCCCCGCCTATGCTGTCGAGCTCGGTCGCAAGAAAAAATCCGCATGAACTCAGAATTGACGCGCAGGGCGCTCGAAAAGGTGGGCAACGCCCACATCCTGGTGAACGTGATTTCCCGCCGGGTACGGCAACTCAACTCCGGCGGAGGCGGCATTAGCCGTCCCCTGGTGATCGTGACTCCTGAGATGGGAGTTGCTGACATCGCCCTCCTCGAGTTGATCGAGGAGAAGATCGGATTTGAACTGGAAGTTGAGCCGGGTAGCGTGGCCCCGGAGGCCCCGAAGCGCCGGCGGACCCGCCGTGCGACGCCGGCAGTGGCTGCGGTGGCGGCGGTGGCCCCTGCAGTTCCGGTCGCAGCGGCTCCGGAAGTCCTCTGACGTCACTGAGCGGTTTCGCTGGATTCACAGCCGGAGGGCCACGCTCTCCGGCTGTTTTCATTCATGGCTGAAATCTTGACCAACGCGAAGGCCCGGCGGGACTACCACATCCTCGAAGTCTACGAGGCGGGGATCGTGCTGCATGGCACCGAAGTGAAGTCCCTCCGGCAGGGGCGTGGACAGATCTCGGACGCCTTCGCCCGCGTTGAGAATGATCAGGTCTGGCTGCACAACGCGCACATTGACGAGTATTCCCACGGGAACGTGTACAACCACACGCCGAAGGGAAAACGGAAGCTCCTCCTGCACCGCGCCGAAATCCGCAAGCTCTTCGCTTTCGGCAACGTCAAGGGGCACTCGCTGGTGCCACTGTCCTTCTACTGGAAAAACGGCAAGGTGAAGGTCCAGTTGGCGGTCGGGAAGGGAAAGGCTGATTTCGACAAGCGGGACGACATCAAGAAGCGCGAGATGGAACGCGAGATCCAGAGGGCTCTTCAGCACCGTGGACGCCGGGGATGAGTTCCCGTTCTCCGGTGCGTCATGATCGGGGGTAAACGTCGTTGCCCCGGGCGGCTATTGGGACAATGACAAAGGACGGTTCCCGGGCTTCGGGAACCGTCCTTGCGACGCCAGCAGCGGCCTCCGGCGGTCAGGCCGCCTTCTTCTTCCAAGTGCGCTTGGGAGCCTTGGTGATCAACCCCTTCTTGATCGCGCTCGTGGCGACTCGCATGCGCTTCACCTGCCCGCTGGGCAGAATGACGCGGACGGACTGCAGGTTGGGGAAGAACCGGCGCTTGGTGATTGCGGTGACGTGGGTACCGATACCGCCCTTCTTCTTGGCTTTACCGGAACGCCAGATGTGACTGCCCTTGACGGGGCGCTTACCGGAAATGGGACAAATGCGTGCCATAATGGATTCCTTCCCTCGGAAAGGAGCGCGGTACTTACCCGCCTTCGAAGCAGGGTACAAGCAGATAATTCCCATTTCGTGCGTTCCCGTGTCGATCCATTGGGATTTCGGAGCGATGCAGACCTCCTCCATCGCGATGGATCCGGACCGGAGCGAGGCCTATGTCCGATTCAGGGACCCGCAGGATTCGGCGCCTCGGAGGCCGGGATGAACCTGAGTTTCACTTCCTGGACGCGGGGAGGGTTCTCCGGCATCAGGGTCAGGGCGACCTCCAGGTTGCCCAATTCGCCCACGAACTCGAATCGCCCGCGCAACTGATTCGCTGGTTTCAGTTCGGTCACCGATCGGAGGGTTCCACAGCGGCCCAGCAATTCATCGGCGTAGGCCTTCCAGTCCGCTTCCGAACGGTCCAGGAAGAAGTTGGAGGCAAGGGCATCCGACATGACCTCCGGCTTCCAGGATCGCAGGATATCCGCCACCTGGTCGGCACGTTGCCGGAGGAGGGGAGGGGCGACCGGGAGTCGTGCTGGGATTTTCGCAGCCCTTACCAGCACCTCCATCGCCTGGGCATTGACTCCCGTCATCGGGGCATAGGTGAGGTTGGCGAAGGCGATCAATCCGATGCCGTGCTCCGGCAGGAAACGGTGCTCGCTTCCGAAGCCGGGCAGACCGCCGCCATGGCGCAACCAGATCACGCCGCGGGCGTCCGTGTTCCAGCTCAGACCGAAACTATATCCGGCCACCCGGGGGTTGGTGGTGCCATCGAGGGTGGGATTGTCCATGATCAGGGAAAGCACCTCCGCCGGCCGGTGCATCTCGCGTCGGGTGGCGCGCCGGACCACCCCGGTGTCCGCACCATCGCGCGGCGGCCAGGCATCCAGGTGAAACGCCACGTAGCGCGCGAAGTCATCCAGAGTGGTGATCAGTCCACCCATGGCCCCGAAGGATCCGTCATGCAGCAGCGGTTCCGCCTGCCACTGGTCGTGTTCCCAGCGATAGCCCTGGGCCATTTTGCCATCAGGCACCTGCGCATACTCCCAGACGGTATTGGTCATGCCCAGCGGACGCAGAATCTCACGGGTGATGTAGTCCTGATAGGGGCGTCGGGAGACCCGGGTCACGATCCGTCCCAGCAGCGCGTATCCCAGATTGCTGTATTCCCACGTCACGCCGGGGGGATTGGAGAACGCGAGTCCGCCCGTCACCAGTTTCTCCAATTCCTCCACCGTATCCGCCAACTTCCGGTCGCCCCAGGGATCGTCCTGGGGGAATCCTGCGGTCATCTTCAAGAGGTGACGCACCGTAATCGGCGGGGAATCGGAGGTCAGTGGCCGCACGTTCCGAAACTGGGGGATGAACTTCTCCATGGGATCCTCCAGCGACAGGCGTCGGGCGTCACGGAGGCGCAGGATGGCCAGGGCCGTAAAACTCTTGCTCATGGAGGCGATGCGAAAACGGGTGTCGACCTCCACCGGCCTTTCCGGGACTAGGGTGGACTTTCCCCAGGCGAGGTGATGGATGAGTTGGCCGTCCAGAACCACACCGTAGATCATTCCCGGCAGATGCTTGTTCGTGGCGTATTCGAGATAGATCTGGTCCAGGCGCGGAAGGACTGACTCGATCCGCGTTCGTCGATCCGGATCCGCAAAGTCCGGAGGCGTGTAGGTCGCCGCGGCCGTCGGAAGGAAGAGGGATCCCAGCAAGAAACCGAACCGCGCCGCTCGCTTCATGGCCAGAGGGTGTCTCCGGGGGTGGCAGAGGCCAACGAATAACACGCCCTGCGGAACCGGCTTTGCCCCCGCCCATCCTGCACTCCGCATTCCGGCGACTACCCGACCGGTCGGAGGATTTTCACCATCCGTTCCAAGAAATCCGCGTTCCCGTTCGATGACTCCACGCGCCTTCGAGACGTTGTGGGGAACTCGGACATCCTGGTGGAAATTAAGTACGGGACTCGGATACCTCGTCCCTCCCGATTTTCTCCTGATTCCGAGGCAGCTACCGAGAGACCGGGCTTTTTGCGCCGGGTTCGAGAACACAGCGGAAGCCGAGGAAGTCACCGCGTCCTTCCGGGCTGTCATTATTCCGGCAGGCGGATTCGAGGAACAGCGGGGTAACCCGGTCCCAGGAACCGCCGCGGAGCACCCGAAACTTGCCACCGCCACCGTCCTCCTCGAACCCGGGAAACCGCTCGCGCGCGGCCGGAGAGTTCATCTCCTTGCGATAGTAGGTGTCGCACCATTCCCAGACGTTGCCGCCGAGATCGTAAATGCCGAACCGACTGGGGGTGAAGGACCCGACAGGGGAGGTGCGGCTGAAACCATCCCGATACCCAGGAATCTTCGGGTTGAGGTCAGATTCGGCGTCGCCGTAATTGCCGGCCCGATGCGGGGGAGGCCAGTCGGGTCCCCAGGGGTAGAGAGTATCCCCCACCGCCAGGGACCACTCGGCATCGGTAGGCAGCCGGAACCGGTCGCGCGTGCCCAGTCGGCCCGCCGCGCGCTCTTTCTGGGTGAGCCAGTCACAAAAGCGGACGGCATCCAGGTAGCTGACACCGCACACCGGATGATCCGTCCCCTGCGGGAACCCGGGATTGCGCCAGGTCATTCCGCGCATCTTCCAGCCATCTGGCCCGATGGAGTACATTTTACCGGTCGCGTCGTATCCGGTGGCTTCTACAAAGGCCCGGAAGTCCCGCACCCGCGTTTCCCAGATGCTGAAGAGTGCCGGGGAGTTCGAAATCGGCACAAAGGTCATGCCCAGGGAGTTGACCAGGGGCTTGTCCCGAGAAATGGACGACACCTCAATGCGCGTCACCGGACCAGCATTGGTGGACGTCACCTCCGCCGCCTGGAGCAGACTTCCCACCCAGGCAGCGAGCATTCCCGTCCAAACGAAGCGGACGGACGGGTCTGTCAGCCAAGGGAAACGATGGAAGCCGCGCATGAGATGGATGCGAAGGCTGAAGGATTTCGGGTCCGGGTCCACGCAAAAGGTGCCGCGATGGTTCCCGGCCGAAGGGCCCTTTCGCCTCACGTCCATCCCATTTCCAGGCACAATTGCTTCAATTGCTCGGCGATGCGGCCCTGCGAGCCAATCAGAGAGGGGAGACTTTGCACCAGTGCCCTCAAATGATCCGAGGGGGTTCCCGGTAACTCCGCAATCTGCTCGACCAGGCGGGTCAACCGCAGCGAAAGCGTGTGGCGGCGACGGGATGTCTCGCCGTTGATCCAGGTCTCCAGCAGGCGGTAGAGTCGGTCAGCGCCGGGTTCGTCGAAGAGCGCATTCTGATACCAGAATCTCTCCTCCGGTTGGGCGGCAAAGAGTCCGTCGGAAGGGAATCTGGAAAAAGAGAGCAATTTGGGTGCCCCCAAGGTCATAGGTTCATCGGACCGATCACAAAAGGACGTCAGCCCCATGCGGGTCGCCATGGCGGCTGCAGGAAATTGGCCGGCCGGAGTGAGCGATGGTTGAAGGACTTCCTGGTCGGCGATGGCTACCTTCTCCTGCTCATCCCACGCCACAAACGCAGCACCCCGGCAGAGGAGATTGAACTCGCGGGCCAAGGGAAGACACTCAGGAATCCTGCCCCGGTTCTCGAGATCGGCGATCCGGCGACGGGCCCAGAGCAGGGCGACGGCGGGACTGAGTGTCGGCTGCGAATCGATGCCCACCGGGATCCGGACTCCCAGTGGGTTCTTGGCGGTGAGGGTGAGCGGTTCGTTGCCTGGGCAGCGAACCAAGGCGGTCGCCGTTTCTCCGCAGTAGAGATCGGGAAGAGGTCCATTGGCGGTTTCCCAGCCAGGCGGCGTTTCGAGATCGGTCAGGACTGGATGGGACAGCAGGGATCCAAGGCGCTGCAGGGCGGCGGGAATATTCTCATCCGACCGCAGGAGAAAACACTGCCCCCGCTGCTGCCGGGTGATGCTGGTGAGCAGGCAGTCATTCACTGCCATGTCGATTCCGAAGGCATGCAGCACCAGCTTCGGATGCCCGCGCAGAGAGGCGACAATCTCCGCCTCGTTGCCGACCTGACCGTCGGTGAGCAGGACCACAATCGGTTTTCGCTCCACGCTGTGTTGGTCCACGGCGGCAAGGGTTGCACCCAGTGCGGGCAGGAGATTGGTGCCCCCGCCGATACCCAGCGCGTGGAGCGCAGCCAGAGGCCAGAGGGCGCGGGACTTCTCGACGGAGACCGGCGTCTCCGTCAGCAGCGAGTGGCTGGTGTCAAAGGTGATGATTTGGATCCTGTCCGCTGGAGACAGTTGACCGCGGAGCGTGTCCAGCGCAGTGCACGCCTGATCCCAGTTTTGGCCCTCCATGCTTCCGGAACGGTCCAGAACGAAATAAACATCCACGGGCTGACGCGGGGTGTTCTTTGCCGATGCCGGGGCGCGCAGTTCCAGAAGGGCGTATCGGGTGCCGTCCCGCTGCGATATCCAGGCGCGGGGAGTGGTTTCCTGTGGACGGGTGAGTGTCCAGCCCAGGAGAAAGTCCTGGTCGGGCATCGCGTCCCGGTTATCGAGAGTCACCGCCACCTCCGCCGGTTGATGCGAAACCGTCAGCCGGTGCGACTGGGTCAAAATGCGGTCCAGATCCCCGGCGGCCACCTTCAGCGTTCCATGGACTGCGAGGTAAGCGGCATCGGGATGCAGGGCGTCGATCCGTGGAGGCGTGATCCGGGAAGCATCGGGGACTTGCAGGGTGTCGTCGGAGGTTCCCCGTCCGAGGTTCGGACGCAACAGCAGCTGACCAGGGATGTATCGGATGCCCGGGCAGAACGGAATGCGCAGTCGACGCTCGTCACCCAGACGCTCCAGCGTCTGCACGTAACCCAACCGCACCACCACCAGATCACCCGGCTGCACATTGGCCAGGTTGAGGGTGAAAAAGTTGGAGCGTTGAGAGTCCACCAGGGCCGCCCGATGACCGGACTGCTTCGCCTGGTGATAGAGGGCGTAGGCCTGCTGAAGTTCCTCAATGCGCGCCCGTATGACGCGGCCATTGATGTGAATTTCACATTGGTGCACGGCGGACTCGGCGGGCAGCGGAAAGGAGTAGACACAGTCGAGGGGGCGGTCCGCCGTCTGGTGGTAGATTTGATCGATTTCCACATGGGCCACCTCGCCGGCTGCCTCAAACCGGGCCTCAACCCCCTTCAAGGGGAGTGCAATGCGGGTTTCATCCAGCCAGGCAAGCAGGCCGAACTGAGCCGTTAACGCGGAGTCTGCGGAGACAGTGGAAGTACTCATGGTTTGACAGGTCTATGGGGGCTGTATTGGCAAAAATTGGGGTCGTTTCAGGATTCGAGCAGCCAACGGATCTGTCGCATCTTCTCTGCTGTAAGGCGGAGACCGGGTCGGTGAAGGACCGCAAGATCGGGGGTCACGGGGACCAATTGCCAAGCCTCACCGGGCACGAAGGCGGGCGAGGCGGCATGGGCGGTGCGGGCTTCGGCCCGGCCCCGGGTGCGGATCTCGCGCAGCTCGGTCAGGCTGCGTCCAAAGAGCAGTTCACGAATCCGTCGGAGAGGCAGTCCCTGGGCCTGGAGAATGCGAATGGCGGTCAATTGAAGGAGGTGCCTCTCGCCGTAGCCGCGGCCCCCGCCAGCCGTCGGGGCATCGATCAGTCCTGTCGTGCGATAGAAGCGGATGTTCCGCTCGGTGATCGCTTCGCCCACCTGGCCGTTGGCCGGCTCCAGTCTGGCCTCGGCGCACCACTGGTTTACCGCCGCTGCCAATTCCGACAGAGAGTAGTCCACACCGTCGGGCGCATCCGACATCGAAGACTTTTGGCCTGAACTGCTCACGCCGTGAGAGTACAGTAAACAGTGTTACTGTCAATTTGGAGGTCGATGAATCTGCAGGGTGAAACGAAGGGAAAGGCATCAGCGGATCAGGAAGCCTTGGGGAGTTACCGGCTGTTGTCGTGTGCCTGGCGAGGGGAAGCGCGGCCGGAGGGAGTCCGACCGCGCCGGGGTGACAGAGCGAGTCCGTCACCAAACCGGGAAGACAGTCCGCGCTGCTTAGAAGGTGGGCGTGGGAGCGGACTTTCTTGGATTGGGGCTGGACTACTTCTCGGGCATGGAAATGGTGCCACCGGCCTCAATGGTCTGCTTGGGCATCTTGAGCCGCGAGCCGATGGTCGCGGTGGGCTGGGTTCCGACGACGTTGATGTTGTAGGTTTCGCCCATCACCGAAGCGGGGAAGCGTCCGCCGCCGAAATAGGGAGCCAGTTCCGTCTGGCTGGGCTCGTCGTTGTCGCCCTTTTTTTGGTCCGCCGCCCAGAGCTGCTTCTGATTATCAATGACCCGCAGGTTGTTGATGATGGCGTTGTAGCGGCTGGTGGCGAGAGACCCGTTGATGTTGGGGATCGCGATCATGGCCAGCAGGCCGATGATCATCACCACGATCATGATTTCGATCAGGGTGAATCCCGCGCGGTGCCGCGAAGGATGCCGGAGCAGAGGACGAATTTTCATTGGGGAAAAGTCTGATTTCGGTGCCGAAGGTCAACACCGGGCGTGGGGAATTGTTGCGCCCGGGGCGCCGGGAACTGCTGAAGGGCGGGAATCCTCCAGCGCGACCGGAGTCAACCGCCTCCGCTGGTACCATCCGACCCCCACCAGGTCGTGCAGGCCCCTTCCGAGGCGATTCCAGACGCCGTATTTGGAGACGCCGGCCACGCGGGGACGGTGATTTACGGGAACCTCCCGGCAGCTAAATCCTCCTCCGGCGACCAAAATGGGGAGAAAGCGGTGCAGTCCGTTGAAGGGGAAAACTCCGGCCAGCGCCTCGCGCTTGAAGGCCCGCAGTGCGCATCCGGTGTCGGCGAAGTCCGCCCCCAGCGCCAGCTTCCGGGCGGCCCGGGCGATGCGGGAGGAAACTTTGCGGACGAAGGAGTCCTGGCGGCTGACGCGGTGCCCGCAGACGAAATCAACGCTGTCCAACATGGAGAGCATCCGGGGCAGCTCAGCCGGGTCATTCTGCAGGTCGCCGTCCAAGGTGCAGATCAGGGGAGCTTCGGATCCCGCGATTCCCGTCCAAACCGCGGCACTCTGGCCGCGATTGCCCAAGTGACGGAGTCCACGGACGCGCGGATCGACCGTCTGGGCAGCCTTAATTGCGGACCAGGTGCCATCGTTGCTGCCGTCGTCCACCAGCACCAACTCCCACGGACGAACCTCCGATGCAAACACCCGCGCCAATTCGGAGACGAGGGGGGCGACATTGTCCGCTTCATTGAAAAGCGGCACCACGATGGCGATGTGAACGGACACGGGGGGTAGAGCCTACCGGGTTCCCGTCCGCAGAGCCAGCCCCGGCTCGGTGGGGAAGACCGACCCCGGCGAACGGAGTGCCACTACCTCGGCGTGGAGTTCACGGGCCAGGACCTTGCGGTCTGGTCCGGCCGGGCGGGCGGAACCAAAGGCCACCCGGGCCCGGACGGAATCGCGTCCCAGCAGGTTGAGAAAATGCGGAAAGAACTCCATTTCGCCCCACCAGGCCACATCCGTGCCGACCGATCCCGGGGTGACTGCGTAATTCAGACCGACCGGCGCCACCGGCCAGTTCCCGGCGACGGCGGGTGCCAGCAAAGAGGGCCGGAAGGGAAGCACGGACTCTCCGTTGCTGCTCGTGCCTTCGAGGAAAATGACCACTGGAATTCCGGCTGCGGTCACCGGCTCGAACTGCCGGGCCACGGTGAGCAGATCCTCCTTACGTTCCCGCTGCAGAAAGAGGGTGCCAGCGCAGCTGGCGAGACTTCCCATGATCGGCCAGCCCCGGACCTCCGACTTGGAGACGAACACCACCGGGGTCGCGGCGGCGATCATCACAATGTCCGTGTAGCCCAGGTGGTTCGACCCATAGATCGCCGCCGCGGGCGGGGCGCCCACGGTTTCAACTGTCCAGTTCATGATCCGGCAGAGACGGCGGGCGTGCCGGCGCGTCCACTCCGCGCGCCGGCGGTAGTCGGGGACGCCGGACTCTCCCGGGGCGACCCCGCGGCGAAAGTCGCGGACGCTGGTCACGCTGAACCAGAGAAACTCGGCGAAACGGCGGGTAGTAAGCAACGGGCGGCGGGGCATGGCTGGCGATCCCTGCCTCCAATCCCAGGGGAACTGAAGGCCCCTGGAGGCTATCGGACGACGCGGTTGGGGAAAAGGATCTGTACGCGGCAAGGGAGGCGCCGCACACCGGTCGCGGCCGCAGGCCGACGACCCCAACGAAGGGAGGCCGCCCCCCGTGAGGGAAGCGGCCTCCGTATTGGTTTTCAGGGTTAGACGCAGCGGGGTCGGCCGCCGCACTTTCAATGGGTAAAACGACGGCCGCCGGGAAATCTTGCAGAAATCTTTCGGATTTTTTTGAAGCCCGGTGGGGAGGGGGCCGATCTCCGCGAAGGTGGACCAATCCATGAGTGATGGATGGCCTCGTGCCTGGAGAAAGTTGGTAAGGACAACCGCGATTCCTTCGTTTAATGATCAGCCCATGCGCACCGGCCCCGAGGACTCCCAACGGACAAGCTGCACCCTGATCAATCGCGTGAAAGACCTGGATGATGCCGACGGATGGCACGAGTTCTTCCAGCGCTACCAGCGCCTGGTTCTAAGCATCGCCCGGCGACATGGGTTGGAGGAGTCCGAGGCGGAGGAGGTCGCCCAGGAGGTCTTTACCCGCGTGGCACGCAACATCGGTCTTTTCGAACTCGGGGAACGGGCGGGCGCCTTCCGCCGCTGGCTCGGACAGTTGACCCACTGGTGCGCCATGGACGCCCGTCGGAAACGTCCGCCCGCCGGCATCTTCTGGCCAGGAGCCGGGGCCGACGATTTCTCCGCCGAGACGGACCGACTTCCGGCACCGGAATCCGCGAGTCCGGCGGGCCAGGTCAGCGACCGCGATTTCCATGACCTGCTGAACCGGCGATTGGAGCAGTTGGTGGCCCCAAAGGATTTTCGCATCTACCAGATGATTACCTTCGAGGGGATGGCTCCCGTTCAGGTGGCCGAGCACTTGAATCTCCGCCGGGGTACCGTGGACACCATCCTTTGCCGGGTCCGTCAGGTGGCCCGCCGGGAACTGGAACGTCTGGGCGAAGGATTGGGGTGAGGTCCGGGCGATAGGCGAGCCCCCTGGCCAGCTTCCTGTTCCTCATCGCCGATGGGTGTCGCGGGTGCCACGTGCTACGAGTCCGCCGAAAACAGGGCCAGCCCCGTGTGGCGGGTACGGGCGGAGGCTGGTTTAGGGGGCTTTTGCGGCTTGCCGGTACCGCAGCGTAAGAATGGCCGGAAGAACCGTCAGACCCGCGACCATGCAGGTGGTGGTCCCCAGCGCCATCACCAGACCCAGGCTCCGGATTCCCTGATGCTGGGCAAGGACCAGACTGCCGAAGCCGACGATGGTGGTTAGTCCGGAGACAAACACCGCCTTGCCCGTGCTCTTGGCGAGAATGGAGGGATTCCGCTCCTCGGCGAACCGGTTGAGGATATGGATGCCGTTGGTAATACCGATGCCAATGACCAGTGGCAGCATCATGATGTTGGCCGGGTTGAAGGGAATTCCGGTCCAGCCCATTAGACCCACCACCCACAACGTACCCAGAAACACGGGCAGCAGGGCCAGCAGCACGCTGGTGAAACTCCGGAAATGAAGCCCGACCAGGAGTACGGTCGCCGCCAGCGCCCACCACGCGGCCTCGACATAGGAACGCTTCAGCAGTTCGGTGTAGTAATACATCTGCACCGGCGCGCCGGTGGCCTTGGGAGCCACTGATTGCATCTCCCGGATGAAGGCCTCCTGGGGCAAGCGGTCCCAGATGTTGCTCCGGGGATAGACCTGCAGGAGGTAGTTGCCCTGAACGCCGATGAACCGGTTGCGCAGGGCTTGGGGGAGGTCAGCAGGCCGCATTTCACCGGAGGCGTCCTGCTTCTGCAGAGCCCCGATGGTCTCCCGCAGATCCTCCAACAGGGCGACCTGGAAGGATCCGAGTTTGCGCGAACGCTGTTCGATTTCGGATGGCGCGCCACGAAACATCGTCACCCGCAGTTCCACCAGCGCCTCGCGCAGGGAGTTGATCTTGGACAGCACGTTCGTTTTTCCACGCGCGGAGACTTCGTCCGAGGCGAGCGAAAGGTATCCGCCCAGACTCCAGAGCGTCTGACCCAGGTCATCGAGATTTACCGGCTGCCGATCTGGAACCGCGAAATGAATGGACGCGGTCGACTCACCGATGGCCCGGATGAGCGGAATCTTGCCGGAGGCATCGGCGGCGAGGAACCGGGTCATGGACTCCACCGAAGCCACCGTCGGCTGGAGCATCAGGCGATCCTCAATCTGCTGGGCCTCGACAAGGTTGGTGGCGATGACGGCCCCAAACACCACGGACTTTTCCGAGGAGCCCAGCAGCTTGTGCTCAAACTGCACCGAACGGATCTCGGGGGACTGCATGTTGAGCAGATTGTAGTCAAAGTGAACCCGGGGAAGCGCTGCGGCGGCTGCCAGACTGATGGTGACGGCGATTCCGAGAACGGTGCCTGGGCGGTCGAGCCATACCCGCTCCAGGCGCGCCCGAAAATCGGGCGCACCATCACCCACGATGGGGG
>JBDKKE010000176.1:0-4542 GCA_039796255.1 Verrucomicrobiota bacterium
GCCAGGCCGGGCGTCCGTCGGCGCGGTAGGGATTCGGGTTCACCTGCAGGACGAGCCCGGGGGCGGTCCCGTGACGGTTGGCGAGCACGCGCGCGCCCTCGGGAACCTGGGCCTCCACCCGGGTGGCGGCGGGCATGGCCCTTCCGCGCGATTCGAAGAAGCGCCGGATGGCGTCCTCCACCTCGGGTTGATGGATCAACCGGCGTCCGAGCAGATGCGCAATGCGCTCCCGGGTGATGTCATCGCCGGTGGGGCCGAGCCCGCCCGTAGTGATCACCAGATCGGCGCGGGAGAGGGCATCCCGGATGGCGGACTCGATGTCAGCGGCGCAATCCGGAACGGTGGCCTGGCGGGCGACGGGCCGGCCGAGATCGGCGAGGCGGCGTCCCAGCCACTGCTGGTGCGAATTCAGAATCCGGCCCAGCAGGAGTTCGCTGCCGGTGTTGATCAACTCCACGGTCATGGAGACCACGATACCCCGGAAGGCAACCGACGCCTACTCTCGCCTGTCGCCGCGGGTAGGATCGGGGTCAGCGGGGATAGAGCAGGTGCGGTTGCCGACGCTCCTCGAACCGTGCCAACTGGGGAAGCCAAAGGGCCCGGATGGCGTCCAGCGGTTGACCGGAGCGAATGGCGGACAGTACTTCCGCGTTCACCAGGAGCCGCTGCATCTTGTCCAGTTGGAGGGCGTCCCCATGCCGACGCCGGAGCACGGTGGCCAGGGTGATTCCCAGATCGGCGGCGCGGAAGGCGTTGCGGTCGGTCAGCACCAGACGCACGCCGTGGCATTCCTTTCCGGCGAAGACGCTGGCCTCGGGCGTGAACCGGATCGGCTCAAAGCGCACTCCGGCCAGACCGGCGCGGTTCAGTTCCTCTGACAGGGGCCCCTCCTCCACATAGGGCGCGCCAAGAACTTCAAAGGGCGTCGGGGTTCCACGGCCGACGGACAGTTTGCAAAACTCCAGCAGCCCGACACCCGGATACAGCGTCGCCGCGGCGAGCGTGCGCATGTTGGGTGACGGATTCACCCAGGGGAGTTTCGTCTGGTCGAACCATTGCGCCGGGGTCCAGTTCCGTACCGGAATCACCGTGAGATCCGCGCCGAAACCCCGCTCGGCATTGAACAGGCGGGCCAGTTCGCCAACGGTCATTCCATGGCGGAGCGGCAGTTCATGCCACGCCACGAAGCTGCGCTCCCCGGAGGACACCGGACCCTCGGTCATCCCGCCCACCGGATTCACGCGGTCGAGCACCACAAACCGCTTGCCGGCTTTCGCCGCCGCCTCCAGGCACAGTCCCATCGTGGACACATAGGTGTAAAAGCGGCAGCCAATGTCCTGAATGTCGAAGACGAGGGCATCCACGATCGCCAACTGCTCCGGCGTCGGCGCCCGCCGTTCACCGTAAAGACTGAACACTGGGAGTCCGGTCTGGGCATCGGTGGTGTCCCCAATCTTCTCCTGGTCCAGGGCGCCGCGAATCCCGTGCTCCGGACTGAACAACGCGACCAGTTTCACCTCCGGTGCCCGCAACAAAAGATCAATGGTGGGACGTCCGGTGCGGTCGCGTCCGGTCTGGTTGGTCACCAGTCCTAGTTTCAGTCCCCGCACGGCGACAAACTCATTCTGCACCAGCACATCGATTCCGTTGAGCGCCTCCGAGAGGACCACGGGCGCGACCGCCGGAGTCGCTGGGGACACGGTGGGCGAAGCGACGGCGCGGGGCGGTGCATTGGACGATGGCGACAGCGCAGTGCGGACGGCGGCGAAGTCGAAGTCACGAACCGCCTGTGCCGCCAGGGTCCCGATTTCGCGGCGCAGGGGAAGCACGTTGCCCTCCTCGCTGGGGTGGTTGCGGTTGGAGAGCAGCACCACCAGCGTTCCGGAGAAGGGATCGATCCACAGGGAGGGTCCGGTCCACCCGGTGTGCCCATAACCGCCAATCGGAAAAACGGTCCCCCGCTGGCCCGCGTAGGGAGAGTCCACATCCCATCCCAATCCACGACGGGGGAGGCCGGGCGGGGTCTGCACCGAGGTCATCAAGGCCACGGTGGCCGGCTGCAGCACCCGCACACCGCCGAGAGAACCGCCCTCCAGAAACATCCGACTGAACCTCGCCAAATCCGCGGCCGTGGTGAACAGGCCGGCGTGTCCGGCGACACCGCCCAGTCGTCGGGCGGTGGGATCATGGACCACCCCTCGCAACACCATGCCATTGGTCAGCACCTCGGTCGGGGCGATGGCCATCACGGCCGTGGCGTCCACCGAGGCTGCAGGCAGGTCCAGCGGACCGCTGGGCGTGAACGGCCGGAAGCCGGTGTGGGTCATGCCCAGCGGACCGAACAACTCCCGCGCACAGAAGGCATCCAGTCGTTCGCCGCTGACCCGCTCGACGATCAATCCCAGCAGGATGAAGTTGATGTCGCTGTAGCGAAACTTGGAGCCCGGCGGATCCACCACCGGTTCCGCAACGGCCAGCGCCAGCGCCCGGGCCTCGCCCGCCCAGGGTTCCGCGCGGGGCAGTCCGGGGGGCAATCCGGAGACATGGGTCAACAACTGACGGACGGTGATGGCCTCCCGTCCTCCGCCGGTGAACTCGGGCAGATAGCGGCTCACCGGGGCCTCCAACTCCAGGCGCCCCTGATCCACCAATCGCAGGACCGCAGGGGCGGTGGCGACCACCTTGGTGAGCGACGCGGCGTCAAACACCGTGTCCAGGGTCATGGCTTCGGACGCCGGCACCACCGCGCGATTTCCGTAGGCCCGTGAATAGACGGCCCCGCCGCGTTCCAGCCACAGCACGGCACCGGGAGTCTTTCCTGCGGTGATGGCGTTTCGGATCGCCGCGTCCATGGCCCGCAAACGGGACTCGCGAAACGCGGACGCCGGCTCGTCGGCGGCCCGCAGAGTCCACGGAAACAAACCCAGGACGCACCCCGCGACGATCCACCCGGCGGCAAGAATTCCACGCGACACGCTGCGAGTCTGCGCGGGGATTCACCGGCGGTCGAGCGGGACCCGGCTACTCCTCGCGTACTGCCGACCGGGCCAACTGTTCCACCAACGCATCCGTCTGCTCCCGCGCCGAGGGGCCACCGCCCACCGGGACGGCATTGTTGGCGATGATGCTAAACGCCAGGGGTTCGCCCACGGAGTTGGTCAGGTAACCTGACAGCGCGGCCACATTCCGCAGGGATCCGGTCTTGGCCCGCACATTCCCCTTCAGCCCCGGCTGGGTGAAGCGCTGACGCAGCGTGCCGTCCACCCCACCCACCGGCAGGGAGGCCTTCCACGCATCGGCATATCGGTGGCGGGCCATGTAGTTCAGCAACCGCACGGTGGCCTGCGGCGTGATCAGGTTCTTGCGGGACAATCCGGATCCCTCCTCCAGCCGAACCTCGGTGGAGGCGATGCCCGCCGCGGAGAGCACCCCGTCCAGGGCCCGCGCCCCGGCCTCCTCGGTGGTCTCCAACGGGACACCGGCCAGACCCTTTTGCACGCCGGAACCACTTTCAACACCCACGGTGAGCCAGAGCAGTTGGGCGTAGAGATTTTGCGAGGGCTTCATCATCTCGCGCACCAACTCACCCACGGTGGGCGATGGCACTGCGGCGATTTCCTTCCAGGGGGCGCGGGCCAACCCGGGTGAAGTGGGGTCCCGACTGCCCAGCACCCGCAGGCTTCCCGTGACGGGGATCCCGGCCTTGAGAAGGGCGTCCCGGAACAGCATTCCAAACCACAGCGCCGGCGAAGGCACGCTGGCCTCCAGAGTAACCGCTGGGGCACCGAGCGGGATCGTTCCGGCCACGCGCAGCCGCGAATCACCGGGGAGCCGGAACAGGGAGAGATCGGTTCCGGAACCCTTGGCCACTGTCCGGGTGGCCACCTCCAGCGAGAGCACGTCCGGCAACGGATCCAGCCGGACCGCCGCCGCCGCGCCCACCGTGAGCCCGGGCGTCACGACCACCGAAACCAGATTGTCCCCGGCCGTCAACGCGGACACCGCGGCGCCGTACCCCTCGGCCAGGTCGTCCCAGTTCCATCCGCTGCCGTAGGGCGGACCGGTGAAACGGCCTTCATCGCAAAGCAGATCCCCCTCCACCCGGCGGATGCCCGCCCTCCGAACGGCTTCAATCAGGGGCGCCCAGGTACGCTCCCACGAGCCTCCATGCAGCCGGTCGCACAGCGTGGGATCCCCGCCACCCACGATGCGCAGCGGACCGTTGAGCTGTCCGGCGGCGTCCGGGGCGTTGGTGACCCGCAATGAGGTAACCAGCCGGCGTTCCGCTCCCAGCCGCTCCAGGGCCATGGCGGCGGTAAAGAGTTTGGTATTGGACGCCGGAACCATCCGCGCCGCCGCATTGGTTTCGAACCAGGTCCGACCCGTCCGCAGCGAGCAAACCTTCACACCCCACAGCGTTCCGCCCGTCTCCGCGGGCGCGAGCGTCCGCACCATCTGCCCCTGCAATTCCCCCAGGTGGGTGACCGCCGCCGGGCCGGATAGGGCGGAGCCGCAGACGCACGCGAGCAGGAGAATCCGGCG
>JBDKKE010000177.1:0-3692 GCA_039796255.1 Verrucomicrobiota bacterium
AATTTCGCCGAAGCCCAGGCGGTGGATGCCTCCCAGGATTTCACCCTGCAATGGGGATCCTTCTCAAACGGCGATGCCGATGATCTGATATCGGTGTTCCTCTTCTATGAAGACGGAAGAGTCGTGTTCCAGGCCCCGGATTACTGCCTGCCGTTGCCGCTGCTCCCCACCGACAGCTCGGTCGTCATTCCGGCCAATACGCTGATCAAGGATCGCACCTACAGTGCCGAGCTTCTGATGGGAAAGTCCTTCTATTCCTCGACCAACACCTTTCCCGAAATGTCTGGGTACGGCTACCGTCTTCGGGCCACGCAGTTCACGGTCAAGACAGGCGCGGGGACCAATCCGGGTCTGACGCCGGTGCTGTCCGCAGCCCGCGTCCAGCCGGATGGAAAGGCAGCCTTTGATCTCCTGGGCACGGCGGCCCGCACCTACGGCATCCAGCGATCCGACGACTTGGACGCCGCCACCTGGCCCGAAGTGGGCACGGCGGTGACGGATGGGGCGGGCGCGGCCATCTTTGTGGACTCCCAGGCGCTGGGCAATGCGCCGAGGTTCTATCGCGCAGTGGCCAAGTGAGGCAGCGGGGTGGAGGGTCGGCAGGCCGGCAGGTCGGCAGGTCGGCGGGTCGGCGGGTCGGCAGGTCGGCGGGTTGGCGGGTTGGCAAACGGGCGGGCGCGCCTCTGGCGAGGCGTCGGAGCGGATCAGTTGCGGATGCTGGTAACGCTCGAAAGCCAGACCATGTCCTTGTTCCCCGAGGAGGCGACATTGAGGGGCATGTCGGTGAACTTCACCGGGACCACCGTGCGGGGATCCACCCACTTGTGAATCTCGGCGTGGCCATCGGCAAAGGAGAGGCCTCCCGCCCGATTGTGATAGCTGGCCGGGTAGTCGATGATGCGGGCGCTGGTGGCATTCTCGACCATCATGTTGGCGAAGCCGCCCGCGTTAATGCTGTCCGGATGCTCGTCAATCAGCACCCAGAGCTGCGAGGGGCCAGGCGGAATGAAATCGGACGACTTGTAGAAGACCTTGTACCGCTTCTGGTTGCCCGACATGGAGGAGCCCGGAGGAAGCCATTCGCCGGGACCGCCCATCGCCTGGCTCATGGCCATGCTGCGGGTGCGATGAAATTTCTTGCCCCCGAGGGTCACCTGGCTGCGGTCCGCAGGACACTTGTACACGGCGGCAGTCCCAAGATAGGGCGCGAACTTGGAGTTCGTCGGATTCATCATCATGAGCGTGTTGGTGTTGTCGCTCGGAAACGGACCCGGCCAACCCAGCCATCCACCCACCCACTGGAATTTCTCGTCGCGGGAGTTCCCCGGGGCGGTCAGGCGATCCTGATTGTCGAGGGGATACATCAGGTGCGCGATCTGCAGTTGCTTGAGATTGCTCATGCAGGCAATGCCCTGGGCCTTGGCTTTGGCCTTGCCGAGCGCGGGAAGAAGCATTCCGGCGAGAATGGCAATGATGGCAATCACCACCAGCAGTTCGATGAGGGTGAAGCCGCGGGTCTCCGACGGACGTACTTTCATGTAACAACTGTGCGGGTCCACCCGCACGGGGTAAATCGAAAAGTTCCCGCCATGACGGCGCTCCCAGCATTCAGAGGGTGTTGGCAGGATCGAGCAGCGGTCCCTTTGCGTCCTCTGCGACCCCGGCGTGAGCCTCTTCTCCCAGCGCCTCGCGCAGAGAACCGAATCACCTGAAGGCGGGACCATCAGCGCAGGATGGATCCGGTCCACGGAGGTCGATGACGTTTCGGGAAAAAACGTCCGGCTGGGGAAAACGGAGGCCTTCCTACCGAATCCCAAATCAGGCAGCCTAGTGCCATGCAACAAGTTGCCCTGGGACGGTCGGAGCTGCGGGTTTCGCGCATCGGATATGGCTGCTGGCGATTGGCGGGATCGGAGGGAATGGCAGCACCGCCGGACGCGATGGCCTCGGGGAAACGCGCAGTGCAGGCAGCGGTCGGGGAGGGGTTTACCCTGTTTGATCTGGCGGACATCTACGGGGGCGGGCGCTGCGAGGAGATTTTCGGGGCAGCATTGCGGGAGTCGCCCGGATTGCGGAACCGCATCGTCATCGCCAGCAAGTGCGGGATCCGCAAGGCGGGATCGCCGGATCCCGGTTCCCCCTACCGCTACGATTCCAGCGCCGCTCACATTGCCAGCAGCGTGGAAGCATCGCTGCGGCGAATCGGGGTCGAGACCCTGGATCTGCTGATGCTGCATCGTCCGGACTACCTCATGGACCCAGTCGAAGTGGCGGAGGCCTTTGTGCGCCTGCGGGACGCAGGCAAAGTGCGGGAGTTCGGTGTCAGCAATTTTCGTCCCGGACAGCTCACTGCCCTCCAGAAGGCATGCCCGCTGCCGCTGGTGGTGAACCAGGTTGAGATCAGTCTCGCGCATCCCGGGGCGCTGGAGGATGGCACCCTGGATCAGTGCCTGAACGGGGACATCACCCCCCTGGCGTGGAGTCCGTTGGCGCGGGGTGTCCTGGTCAGCAACGAACCCCTGGAACTGGACCGCCCGGATCACGCCGCACGGGCAGCGCTCTCGCAGGCATTGGACGACGTGGCCCGCGCCCGGGGCGTATCGCGGACCTCCGTGGCCCTGGCATGGCTGATGACCCATCCCGCCCGGATCGTTCCCGTCATTGGCTCGGTGGATCCCGCTCGGATTCACGACGCTGCCGGTGCCGGCGAAGTCGTCCTGGAACGCGACGATTGGTACCGGCTGCTGACGGCGGCGCGGAGCACGCGGTTGCCCTGAGCCGCAATGATTCAGCAGGATGGGGGAGGGTTCCGCGAAGGCAGCATGGCGAGTCAGCGGGGCAAATCCACCGGGAGGTGAGGCGTGCTGTCCGGCAACTGTTCGGGAGGACGGCGGACCCTAGGGAATCCCCCTATGGCACATCGGGGGCCCACCCTAGTGAATCTGCGGGTCGCTCCGAATATCGGGCGCGAGGGATACCGGTCACGGTGGCGTCCGAACCCATGACTCCCACCCAGCCGCCCCCGATTAACAGCCCAAATTGCCTGATCGACACGCTGATTGAGCAACCGACGTTTCGGGAATTTCAGCGCTCTTTTTCGGAGACAACAGGAATGCCGGTCGCCCTCCGTCATCCGGAATCTGTCGCTCCTCCACACCGCGGGCAATGGGGGGAAAGCGCCTTCTGCGCATTGATCTCCGGATGCAAGACCTCCTGCGCCGGGTGCGAGTGCATCCAGCGACGACTGACCGAGGATTCGCGGGAGGGAGCGGCGATCCTGACGTGCCCGCTTGGACTGCGCGAGGCAGCGGTGCCCCTTCGGCAGGGACACGACCGGATCGGGGTGCTGCAGACCGGGCAGGCCCTCAGCCAGCCGCCCACGGAGGCGGACTACGAACTCGTGGCCCGCCAAGTCCTGCAGACCGGTGTCGCCGTGGACCTGGAGAAACTTCATTCCGCCTACTTTCGGGTGCCCGTGGTTTCGGACCGCAAACTGCGATCGGCCGTCCGACTGCTGGAGCTCTTCGCCGAATTCCTGGTGCTTCGGGGCAACCAATTCGCACTGCAGACGACCCACTCCGAACCCCTGATCCTCCATCGGGCCAAGCAGTTCATCACCGACCATCTTCACGAGCCTTTGTCGCTGACACGCGTCGCCGCCGGCGCACACATCAGTCCGTTCTATCTCTGTA
>JBDKKE010000178.1:0-2918 GCA_039796255.1 Verrucomicrobiota bacterium
AGCTGTTCTGCTTCGGAGTGGACAACGGCTACGAGCAGCGGGACATCGAGGAAATCTCCCGCGCCTGGACCGGCTGGCGTCTGGAGCTGGTGGACGAGGCCAATGAGTTCAATCCGCTGGCGCCCCGCAGTACCCGCTATGTGGATCCAAGCCTGACGGGCGCGGCCCTCAACGCGAACACCAACGTCTTGGGCGTGTGGTCGTTTAAATACCGGACCGACCGGCACAACAACCGCTCCAAGTCTATTTTCCATCAATGGAATGCCACCGGCACCCGGGGGGATCCCAAGCGGGTTCCGGCCCGGTTCGGTTCGCCCTGGGCCGGACGTTCCTACGGACTGGTTCTGCCGGCACGCAGCGGCGTGGCGGGCATGCAGGACGGATATGCCATTCTCAGCCACATGGCCAACCAACCGTTCACCCAGGAGTTTGTTTCGGTGAAGCTGTGTCGCCTGCTGGTGCATGACGGGTTCCAGACCGGTTACGACTTCACCGACAGCGCGACATCCCCGGAGGAAGAGTTGGTGCATGCCTGCATGCTGGCCTGGGAGAATGGCAGTCCGCAGGGGCAGATCCGGGAAGTCCTGCGGGTCATCCTGAGCTCCGAGCTGTTCCGCCGGAATGATGGATCGCTGCAGAAGGTCAAGACGCCGCTGGAGTTTGTCGTCTCCACCGTGCGGGCGCTGCGGGCGAAGCGGGCGGATGGGACCTACACTGCGGACTCTGACGGTTACGGTCTCTACAACCTGATGAACCGCGCCGGGCGCATGCGCCTCTTTGACCGTGCGGAGCCGGATGGATATCCGGAGGACGCTCCCGGTTGGATCAGCGGCGGAACCCTGGCCGAACGTCTCCGTTTTGTGCAGGCCGCGCTGATGCCCAACGGCATGACGGGCAAGGAGGACGCCGGCCTCAACACCCGCGTGGATCCGGTGGCCCTCCTCGAATTGAAGCTCCCCACGGCCAAGCTTCGCGATGCCACCGCCGTGTCCGACTACTTCCTGGGACTCCTCTTTCCCGCGGAGGGTGCCGCGAATCTGGACGGCTATCGCGCCATTGGCGTCAACTTCCTTGACACCTCCGACAACGGACAGAATCCCTCGCCCTTTGCGGCGCTGGCTCCGGGAAGCAGCGAATACGATCTGAGGGTGCGTGGATGGGTCGCCCTGCTGCTGACGACCCAACGATTCCAGGAGCAGTAAGACGTCCATCTCCCGCCGAATTGCCATGAATGTTCTCAACCGACGCTCCTTTCTTTCCCATACGGCGACGCTGGGGCTGGGGACCGCCCTCGCCACGCTGACGGATGTTCCCCTGGTGGTGCAGCGGGCCCTGGCCGAGGGCAGCATCGGACGGCCGGGTCCGAATGGCCGGGTGAGGAAGCTGCTGTTCCTCTTTCTGCGCGGTGCCAATGACGGACTGAATGCGGTCATTCCGATTGGGGACCCCGCCTACGCCACCAGCCGGCCCAACCTCGCGCTGCCGCCGGATCCGCTTCATCCGTTTGCCTCGATCGGATCGGCGCTCTTTCCGGAATCGGGGTCCGAGGCGGGCGTCTATGGACATCCCTATGCCCTGCCGCTGGGCAACGGATTCGCCGCCCTTCATCCCTCGCTCAAATTCCTCGCCCCGCTCTACAATGCGGGGGATCTGGCACTGATCCATCGCGTGGGATATCCGCGGCAGTCGCGATCCCACTTCGATTCGCAGGCCTATTGGGAGACCGGCGCCCCGCGGGATGAACACATCAAGGACGGCCTGCTCTACCGGGCAATGGTGGAGTCCGGCCTTGCCACTACGTCCCCGCTGACGGGCGTCAGCATCGGTTCCTCGCTGCCGCTCATCCTGAGGGGATCCAAGGCGGCGATGACCAATCTGAGCGATCCCACCCGCTACAACCTGCTGGCGGTTCCCAACACGGCCGCCGCCAATCTCAAGGCGGACGCCGCCCTTGCCGCAGCCAATGCCGTCCGCTTCGCCGGCAAGCGCGAGCGCGAACTGCTGTCCCTGCAGTACAACAATCTGTCCGAAACCCTCCAACTGTTCGCGGAACTCAAGTTCGACGAGGCGAGCAACACCTTCCGCGATGACGTGGCTACGGACGGGGATACCGCCTGGGCCGCGGCCAACGGAGGCGGCTACTATCTGTTTCCGACCACGGCGGAGAAGAATGGCGGATGGCTGCGCAGCGGAGGCAACCGGGCCAACAAGTACGTGGTGCCCACCGGGGCGCAGGACTTCTTCAAGAACCTGAAGGCGGCGGCCATCGTCCTGAACAAGACCGATGCCATCGTGGCCGGGGTGTCGATCGACGGTTGGGACACCCATGCCGATCAGGTGGATCCGAAAAACGATCAGGCGGGGACCGGTCCCCACACCGGCGATCACGCGAACCTGCTCCGCCGGGTGGGCTGGTCGCTGTACGCCCTCCAGAAGTACTTCACCGGGTACGGTGACAAGTGCCGATGGGACGACGTGGCAGTGGTCACCCTTTCGGAGTTCGGGCGCACCACCATCGAGAACTCGGACGCCGGGACCGATCATGCCGAGGCCAGCGTGATGCTGGTGGCGGGCGGGGGAGTGAAGGGATTTGAGCCGGGGTCCACCGGTGGGGTGAAGCGCAGCGGGGTGTTCAACTGCGGTGGGGCTGGGGACCGCGTGATCCCCTGGCAGCCTGGCGCCACCGGATCCCTGTTCCGGGCGGGGGACCGTTACCTGCAACGCAACACCGACTACCGCTCCGTGCTGGGGAAGCTGATTCGCGACCATCTGGGAGCCGCGCCCAGCCAACTTCCCCGCATCATTCCCGGATACGCCCAGCCGGAGGAAAGTCTCCAGCAACCCGGCACGCAGGTTCGCGACCGCACCGGAGTCATCGGCGAACCGGACATCGTGTGAGTCTCAGCGTGAGAACTCCT
>JBDKKE010000179.1:0-7026 GCA_039796255.1 Verrucomicrobiota bacterium
GCCCTCTACCGTCAGCAGGCGCTGCAGGGAATGAAGCAACGCAACGACGACTCCAAGGCCATCGCGGCGCGCGAACGGGAAGCCCTCGCCTACGGCACCAACTTCTGGGCCTGCCGCGACACCACCGAAGCGAGTGTGAATGCGATCACCGCCGACGACCTGCGCGCCTTCCATCAGCGCTGGGTGCATCCCGGCGGATTCGTGGTCGCGGCGAGTGGCGACTTTGACCGGGAAGCCATGGTGGCGCAGTTGGAGCAGTTGTTCGCCAACTGGCCCTATGCCGGGGAGAAGCCGCCGGCCATCCCCACCAACATCAGCATGGCCCGGCCGGGGATTTATCTGGTGAACAAGGACGTCAATCAGGGACAGGTGTCCGTGCTGCTTCCGGGCGTTCTGCGCAGCAATCCCGACTTCCTCGCCCTGCAGGTGATGAACGACATCCTGGGCGGAGGCGGATTCACCTCGCGCATCATGAACCGCGTGCGCTCCGACGAGGGTCTCGCCTACGGCGCCGGCAGCAGCATCCCCGGGGGTGTCTACTACCCGCTGGCCTTCCAGGCCGGCTTTGCTTCGAAGTCCCGTTCGGTCACCTACGCCACTCAGATCGTCCTGGAGGAAATGAACCGCATCACCTCCACCCCGGTACCGGAGGAAGAACTGGTGACGGCCAAGCGCTCGTTCATCGACACCTTCCCCGAGAACTTCAACACCAAGGCCAAGGTGGCTGCGCTCTTCGCCCGGGACGAATTCACCGGCCGTTTCGCCGAGCATCCTGATTTCTGGAAAACCTGGCGTCCGCGCATCGAGGCGGTGACCGTGGCGGACGTCCAGCGGGTGGCCCGCGAGCACCTGCATCCGGACCGTGCGGTGATCCTCATGGTCGGCCAGGAAAAGGAGATTGAGAAAGGGGACCCCACCCACCCGGTCCAACTCCGCCAGCTTTCCAGCGGAAACATCACCCAGCTCCCCCTACGCGATCCGCTGACCCTGACACCCCTACCCTAATCCCGGAGGGACGAACTTTGAGAGTCCCCATTGAGTCCCCATTGAGTCCACATAGAGTCCGCAGCGCTCAAACGTTCCGCCGTGGGGGGGGGACGGACGGGAGTCGGGTGTCAGGGACTCGCGAAGTTCGTCCCTCCGGTATCTTTCTTGGGAATTCGCCGGACCTGCTGAAGCACCCCGGGGAGCAGTTCCAGGGCGCGCACCACTTCGACCTCTGTGGTCTCGCGTCCGAGCGACAGGCGCACCAGAGCGTTGGCCTCGGACTCCGGAACACCCATCGCGCGCAACACATGACTCGGCTCCAGTGAGCCCGCCGAGCAGGCAGAACCGCTGGAAGCGCAGATGCCGGCCAGGTCGAGTCCGGCCATCAGCGCAATGCCATCGGTATCCGCCACAGTGAAGGCCAGGGTATTGGCCAACCGTTGAACCGGATCCCCCCGCAGGGTCACTCCCGGCAGGGCCGCCACCACCACCGCCAATCGTTCCGTCCAGGCCCGCAGCCGGATCGCATCGAACACCGGCGACGGGACGAACCGCTCAAACGCCTCCACGAGTCCCACGATGGCGGACAGATTCTCGGTGCCCGCCCGACGTTCGTTCTCGTGGCCGCCACCGATCTGCAGGGGCTCGGGTTGAAATGGCGAGCGGATAAAGAGGGCGCCCGCTCCCTTGGGTCCGTGAAACTTATGCGCACACACGGCGACCAAATCCGCCTCAAACTGATGGATGTCGCGAAACGGCAGTTTTCCCAGCGCCTGCACCGCATCGGTGTGAAAGATCACCCCGCGACTGCGGCACAGCGCCCCAATCTCCGCCACCGGTTGCAGCGTGCCCACCTCATTGTTGGCGGCCATCACGGACACCAGGGTGGTGTCCGGACGCAGCGCCCTGGCAACGTCCTCCGGATCCACCCGGCCCTGTAAATCCACAGGAAGGCGGGTCACTTCGAATCCTTCCCGCCTCTCCAATTGCCGAAAGGCATGCAGCACCGCGTGATGCTCAACCGGGGTGGTTATGAGATGACGCCCCCGGGTCCGGAGATGCCGCGCCGTTCCCAAGACTGCGAGGTTGTTGGACTCCGTCCCGCCCCCGGTGAAAACCACCTCGCTGGGCCGGCAACCCCACAGCCCCGCGAGCCGGTAGCGCGCGTCATCCAGCGCCTGGCGCGCGTCGCGTCCGATGGAATGGACACTGGAAGGATTTCCCCAGATCCCGTCCAGAAACGGCATCATCTTCTCCCGGACCGCCCCATCCAGCGGCGTCGTCGCATTGTAATCAAAATAGATGGGCACGGAGGGTATTAGGGTCTGGGGTCTGGGGTCTGGGATCGCCTATCGCCTATCGCCTATCGCCTATCGCCTATCCGGCGCAACAGCGCCGCCCCTTCCCCGGCCTCCAGCACTTCCCGCGCCCGCTCCCAGCCGTCCACCATGCTGCGAGTGTGACCGGCCACCATGAGGGCGGCGGCGGCGTTGAGCAGGACGGCATCTCGCCGCGCACCGCGGTCCACACCGCTGAGCAGTCCGCGAATAATGGCGGCATTGGCAGAGGCGTCGCCACCCACGAGGTCCGACAGGCTGGCCGTCTGCAACGGGAAGTCCGAAGGCGACCAGCGGGAGGCATGAAATCCACGGTCCTGATAAAACTCGGCCACGGTGTTTTCCCCCAGCGTGCTGAGTTCATCGAGGAAGGCCGTGTCCCCGCCGTCGGGCCCAGGCACCTCGCCGCAGACCACCATTGCCCGGCGAAGGCCCAACGACTGCAACGTGCGGGCGATCGGTTCGCAGAGGGTGGGACGCGGGACGCCCATGAGCTGGGCGGTGGGACGCGCCGGATTGAGCAGCGGGCCGAGGAAATTGAAGAGGGTTCGTTGACCCCGTTCCGCGCACAGCTTGCGGGCTGGGCCGATGTGCTGGAAGGCCGGATGAAACCGCGGGGCGAACAGGAAGGCGAACCGGTGACGGGCGAGCGACTCCGCCGCCTCTTCGGGAGACTGTTGAATCGGAATTCCCAGCGCCTCCAAAACGTCCGCGCTGCCGGACTGGGAGGTGATGGCCCGGTTGCCATGCTTGGCGACGACCACGCCCGCCGCCGCGCACACCAGCGCCACCGTGGTGGAAATGTTGAAGGTGTTGAGGCGATCGCCTCCGGTGCCGCAGACATCGAGAATTTCTCCGGAGGCCACGTCACCCGACAGCGGAACGGGAATCGAGAGGGCTCGCAACTCGCGGGCGAATCCGGCGATCTCCTCCGGGGTTTCGCCTCGCTGGCTGAGCGCGGCGAGAAAGCCGGCCTTAACCTCCGGCGGGACCATCGCATCGGTGAGCCCCAGCACGGCACCAGAAATCTGCTCCGGCGCCAGCACCTGCCCCTCGGCCACCCACGCGGTCAGCTTCGTCAACATCCCGTCCACCATGCCCAAGGCTCAATGCGAGGTGAAGGAGCTTCTGGACACGACCCCGCCCGCCAGACCCCAGACCCTAAAACCCGCTCACCTCCGCTTGTACAACTGCTCCCCGGCCTTGGGCACCAGCAGCACGCCGTCGGATTCGCGATCCGCATAGTCCTCCACACGGATGCTCCGCCAGTCGCGATACCCCAGATTGATCTCGCGACAAATGTCTTCTGGAATTCCGGTGGCCAGCGTCACGCGGGCGCGGGGCGTCTCCACTCCATTCTCGTACGTTCCACCGCCAAAGACGTGGGTGCAGTGCGCCAGCGTTCCCCAGGGCAGGTGCTGGAAGCGGTCCCACTGCTTGAGGAAATAGTCGCGGCAATGATAGCCCACCTGCCGGATGAATTTTCCGTGCACCACGCTGACCTCGTGCAGGTGGGGTGCATAGATGATCAATTCGCCGCCGTCCGCCAGTACCGGCTCCAGCTTGTACATCGCCTTGGCCCCCACCCACAGCTCATCGTACATGGGGGAGGCGCAGGACAGGATGGTGTGGTAGGAGCGGTCCTTCCACACGATGTGGTGCTGGGCGGAGAGTTCCGCGGCCCGCATCCAGGCGGACTCCGGAGTTCCCACGAACACCCCCACCGCACCCCCGCCCTTCGCCACCAGAGCAAAACACTTCTTGGGTACGGTCACCATCGCCCCGGCACGATCCACCACGGCGCGGACGGGCGTGTGTGGATTGCCGATGATGCCCATGTTGCTCACCACGGCGCCCAGCCAGTGGAAGAAATTGAGAATCTCCGCCCCTCCAACCCCGGGAAACAGGTACTTGTTGCCACCGCTCATGCCCACGACCTCGTGGGGAAACACCGGCCCCACGATGATCACTTCGTCGTAGTCGTAGACTCTCCGGTTGATGGCCACCGGAACATCCATGGCAAAGAGTCCTCCCGAGAGTTTCCGAATCTCATCGGAGGGAATCACTCCCAGTGGACGCAACGCCGCCGGGTTGTCCCATTCGTGATTGAAGAACTGCACCTTACCATAGGCGGTCGCCCGCTCTTCCGCAGTAATCTCCAACCGCTGGCAGATGGCCTCGTCGGACATGGGCGGATGCGTGCCCAGGGCGGTCAGAATGTCGAACGCGGCGGTCGCCGTCCCCAGATGGGCGAAAAGCGCCTTGAACATCATCCCGATGGGCGCCGTGCGCGTTCCGTCGGGAATGATCAGCAGAATCCTCCGGCCCCGGTAATCCTCCACCGGACACGACTTCGCGATCAGGTCAACAACCTGGGACTCGGTAACAAGGCGATCGGCCGCGGCGGTCACGCCGCCAAGAAATCCATTCACGGTGCGCTTTCGTAGCCGGGAACGCCCCTCAGCGCCAACCAAACTGAAGAACTGGGGACGAAGGCAGAAGGCAGAAGGCAGAGTGACCAGTGACCAGTGACCAGTGACCAGTGACCAGTGACCACGAACCAACATCCACCCCCTAAACCAACTTCGCGTACTTCTTGTCTGCGGCCAGCTTCTTCACCAACTCCTTGATCTTCTGCGCCTCGGACTTCACGGCCACGAGGGTGGCGTCGTCGGTGAGGACGATGATGCTGTCCTTGACGCCGACGAGGGTGATCGGGGTGCGGCCGCGGGTACGGGCGTCATACACCACGTTGCGGGCGGAATCCACATGCACCAGATCTCCGACGGCGGCATTGCCCTCCGGATCCTGCTTCACGTGGCGCGCCAGCGCGGGCCAGGCGCCCAGATCGTCCCAGTCGAAGGAGCCATCCGCCACCACGACATTGTGCGCCTTCTCCATCAGCGCGTAGTCCACGCTCACCTTTCGGATTTCCGGGTACTCCTTGGCCAGCAGTCGGGCCAGCACCTTGGGCCCCTGGGTGGCGGCGGCAAACCAGCGATGGCATGCGGCATTCATCTCCGGCTGATGCTTCTCCAAGGAATTGGTCACCGTGACGAACGACCACACAAACATTCCCGCATTCCACCGGTAATTCCCCGCCGCCACGTACTCGATGGCCTTCTCCAGGACCGGCTTCTCCACAAATTGCTCCGCCTTGAAGAAACGGGTCTTGCACCGTTTTACCCCGGCCGGTGGTGGGAGCACCGTCAGATCATGGCGGATGTATCCGTATCCCGTCTCAGGTCCGGTGGGTCGGATGCCAATGGTGACGATCACTTGTCCGCGTGAGGCGACATTGAGCGCATCGCCCAGCACCTGCTGGAAGGCCTTCTCGTCCGGAATGACATGATCGGCGGGAAGCACCGCCATGGTCGCCGTTGTGGATCGCGCCCCCACGATCGCCGCACCCAGGGTGACGGCGGCACAGGTGTCGCGCCCGACCGGCTCCGCCACCACATTCGCCGCCGGCAATTCCGGCAACTGCCGGCGCACGGCAGCGGCCTGGACGGCATTGGTAATGATCAGAATGTTCTCCAGGGGCACCAGGGGCTTGACGCGGTCCACGGCCTGCTGAAGGAAGGAACGCGTTCCCAGCAGCGTGATGAGCTGCTTGGGTGTTGCCTCCCGGGAGATGGGCCAGAATCGTTCACCGCGTCCACCCGCCATGATGATGACGAAGTGGTCGGCGTTCACACCGTTCGCAACGTTCGCACCGGCCCTGGTTTTCGAGACGGCACTGGCCTTGGATTTCCTGGACTGGCCCTTGGACTTCGCCGGGGCTTTGGACTTCGAACGCGGGGAGGCACTCATGGCTGAATGGCTTGGGAAAGGGAGGCAACGAAGGCGCTCACCTCGGGAACCAGACGGGGCGACCGGCCCAACTCAGCGATGCGGTTCACGATGGCACTGCCCACCACGATGGCTTCGGCATGTTCCGCCACCTGACGAGCCTGGTCCGGATTGGAAATGCCAAAGCCCACGGCAATGGGAAGACCACTGTGCGCGCGGATCCGTGCAGTCATTTCCCCGATGGTGTCGCTGACCTTGGACTGCATCCCGGTGACCCCTTCGCGGCTCACGTAGTAAATAAAGCCCCGCGCCCGCGGCGCGATCAGGGCAATGCGATCCGGAGGAGTGGTCGGTGCGATCAGGTAGATTGGACAAAGCCCGGCGGCTTCCATCAGTGCCTCGTAATTGCCGGACTCCTCGGGGGGCAGGTCGAGCACCAGCAGTCCGTCCACTCCGGCCGCAGCGCAGTCCCCAATAAAGGCCTCCAACCCGACCCGATGCAGCAGGTTGAAATAGATGTAGAGAACAATGGGAAGCTCCGACTCCCGCCGGATCTCCCGCACAGTTTCCAGCACTCGCGGGGGTGTGGTGCCGCTTTCCAGTCCACGCTGGGCGGCCAACTGATTCACCAGGCCATCGGCCAGGGGATCGCTGAAGGGAACGCCGAGTTCCAGGACATCCACTCCGGCCCGGTCAAAGGAGAGCGCGAGCTGACGGGTCGCCTCCAAATCGGGATCCCCTGCTCCAATATACACCACGAGGCCCTTGCGTCCGCGGGCACGGAGATCGGCGAAACGTAGGACAATGCGGTTCACAGCCGAGGACACTGCCCCGCCCGCCATCCATGTGGCAAGCGCTGCCCGCCTCCCTGGCCGGAGTCCCGCTGTGGCCTTCCCATTTCATGCAGCAC
>JBDKKE010000180.1:0-12887 GCA_039796255.1 Verrucomicrobiota bacterium
GATTCTTCCTCAGCCGCATTCTGGGCCTGACCCAGTTTCTCAACGAGACGCAACTGACCAAGCAGGGCATGCGTTTCTGGTTTGCCAATGCGTTCACGGATTCGCTGGCGAACTGCGGGGAAATTGGCGGGCGGTATCTCGCTCGAGTGCCCTCCTGGCAGGTGGATCGCAGCACTCTTGACGAGGAGGTTCTGCGCCGGGCTGCGGTGGCGGGCGCGGTGGTGCGCCGGCCGGCCAAGGCGCTGGCGGTCCGATTGAAACCCGGCGGGATGCAGTCCGTGGACATTGAGGATTCCGGCGGGACCCAGGCCGTCACCGCCCGGTGGGTGGTGGATGCCAGCGGATTCACCTGTTTGCTGGCGCGGCAGGAAGGCTGGTTCCAACGGAACACCGATCATCCCACCACGGCCGCCTGGGCGCGCTGGACAGGGGTGAAGGACTGGGATGGCCTGCCGCTGGCGCGCCGGTTTCCGGAATGGTCGGCGGCGTGCCGGGGCATCCGGGCTACGGCCACCAATCACCTGATGGGTGACGGCTGGTGGGCGTGGTGCATTCCGCTGAAAGGCGGTGACTACTCCATCGGGGTGGTGTTCGACCAGCGCCGTGTTCAGTTCCCGGGCGGACCCGCGCCGTTGGGCGCACGTCTCAAGGAGTTTCTGTGCCGGCATCCGACCGGGCGTGAGATCTTTGAGGAGGCGGAACCCGTCGGGGGCGATGTGAAGTGGCGGGCGAATCTCGCGTATTCGAGTTCCGTCTTCGCCACCGAGGGCGCGGTGCTGGTGGGGGATGCCGCCGCGTTTCTTGATCCGTTCTACAGCCCGGGAATGGACTGGCTCAGCTACACTTCCACGCGGGCAGCGGACCTCCTGTTGCACGCCCTGTCCGGAGCCGACAGCACCGCGAAGATCGCTGCCTACAATCGGGACTTTCGGCGGAGTTATGATCGCTGGTTCGACGCGATCTACCGCGACAAGTACGACTGGATGGGGGATTTCGAGCTGGTGCAAATCGGGTTCCGTCTGGACCTGGCCCTGTACTACATGGGGGTGGTGTCCCAGCCGTTGGAACGCGGCCTTGCGGCGTTGCACCAACCGGTCTTTAGCCTGGGGCCGAGTGAGATCCCCTACCGCCTCATGCGCCTCTACAACCGGCGTCTCGCCACCATGGCACGGGCCCGCCGCGTCCGCGGCACCTTCGGTCGCGCCAACCACCAGCAGCGATTCCTGCTGAATGGATTCATCCCTGAACGCAGCACAGGGGGAGCCGTGCTGGGGGCCGTGGGAAGCTGGCTTGCCCTGGAATGCCGTGAGGGCTGGCGCTCCTGGTTTCAGGGAAGCGTCCGCGAACCTTCATCCGCGAAGCTCAGCGGTCCTCCGGTGAGGATTCCCGCGACAGATGTTCCGCTAGGCTGACGGTGGATGGACGCAGTCCCTCGGCGTCGATGGCCTCCAGGATACGCTGCTCGTTCATGATCACCCGGTCCCGCTTGTAGAGCAGGTAGTCCCCACGAACGGAACCCGGGGTGAGGTTGATGGTGCAGAGATTGGCCCCGGTGCGGAGTCCGCGTCGATAGCCGCCGTCCGGTCCCGCAATGTTCAGGGCGCTGACCGCCGGGATGATCCAGTCTGGCCGCATCCGACGCAGGCTCGCCATGCAGTTGAGGGTGAGGTCCAGTCCGGCCGGTGAGGCTGCCGACAGGGGCGTCTCATCGCCCGGCATAAACGGACTCACACTGCATCCGGACAGCGGAAGGCCAGCGGCGAAGCGGAGGTTTTCCACGGCGGTCTCCGGGCGCTCGCCTGGCAGGCCGGCGATGAATCCTGAACTGATCCTCCAGCCCTCGGATGCCAGCCATCGGATATGTCCGGCCCGTTCCTCCAGAGTGCCCGGTGCCTCCAGGGCGCGGTACAGGACGGCATCCGCGACCTCAAACTTGATGATGTAGATTCCGGCGCCGGCGGACAGGAGTTCGCGGGTGATGGACGGCGCGAGCGTCCCCAGACAGACGGAGACTCCCAAGCGGGTCTCCCGCCGGAGCAGGCGCACCAGAGGCAGCACCAGTTCGCGCGCGGCCACCGGATCCTCGCCAGTCTGGATGTTGATGTCGGTAATGGCAGCCGGCCGGCGATGCACGAGCAATTCGGCGAGGGCGTCCAATTCCCCCCGGTAGCGGTCCAACTGACGATTGTCCCGCCGCATGCCGCAGTAGTGGCAGTTCTCCCGGCAGACATTGGACACCTCCACCACGGCACGGAGAAAGACCTCCTTGCCGAACCGCTCCCGGGCCGTTGCCGCCGCTCCCTCATGCAGCTCCTGCTGGGCGCGTCCCTGCGCCCAAACCTCGGCCAAATCCGGTATCCAACCCTCAGTCACCCGCCGGATTTACCCATTCCGCAGCTGGAAGTCGAAGCTTCCCGGCCCCAACCGAGGAAAGTCCGGTCTGACTTACGGGATCAGCCGATCGGCGGGGGTCGCCGGACCCGGGGTTGCCTTTACATCGAGTCGCAGGACGACGTTGTCCCGGATGAGGTCATTGGGCTTGCCGGGGAAGTTGATGTTGAAGTCGCGACGGTTGATTGCGAACTCCGCTTTCAGGGTCACCGCTTCCGCCGAGCCTTGAACCTCGGCGGGAAAGGTGACGCTCTTGGTGACCCCGTGCAGGTTCAGGTTTCCCGTAACCTGGTGTTTTCCACCCGACGGCTCCACCGCTGTCACGGTAAACGTTGTCACCCGGAACTGTCCGACATCGAAGAAGTCCGGACTTTTGAGATGCCCGGTCAGCTTCTCGTTGTCCGACCAGGTGGAAGCCATGGCGATCTTAAGTTCCGGGGAGCCGACCAGTTTTCCGTCGGCGATGCGGAAGCTCCCGGCGAAATTGGTGAACCCGCCATCGTGGCTGCCGGTGACTTTGGATCCCGAGAAACCGATCACCGAGCCGGCTCGGATCACGTATTCGGTTCCGGAAGTCGTGGCGTCCAAGGCGGTGGTTTTCGGCGCGACGGCGGCGGACTTGGGGACGTTCTCGGAGGGGTCACTGCACCCGGAGTGCAGGGCGGCGAGCAGGACCAGCAGCGGGAGATTCAGAGGGGGGATCTTCATGGGAACTGGGACTTGGAGATGTGCTGGCAACCTTGTGGTCGCAGGGAAGGACGTCAATTCGGGATCTGGGGCACGCAGCGCTCTCCGCTGCCGTCTACCGGAGGAGTGAAGCAGCGATTGTGCTTGGAGATGTGGGCTGCTCATGGACTTCCCGTCGCTCTTGTCGCAATCCTTGGGTGGTGGTTGCGAGCGCTGACAACTGCGGGGTGGTCATTCCGTGCCACAATGAGGCCGATTCCATTGCCGGAGTCGTGCGGCGTATCCGCGTCCAGTTGCCGCACGTGCTGGTCGTGGACGACGGTTCCACCGATGCCACCGGCGATCAGGCCCGGGCCGCCGGTGCCGGGGTCCTGCGCCAACCGGTCCGGTCGGGCAAGGGAGCGGCTTTGGCCGCCGGGTGGACTGCCGCTGCGGCGGCCGGATGGGAATGGGTGCTGTTGATGGACGGCGACGGGCAGCACCTGCCGGAGGAATCGGCGGTGCTTCTCGCCGCCGCTGGGCCGTTGCGCCCACTGATCATCGGCAACCGGCTTCAAACCCCCTGGGCGATGCCGCCCCTTCGCCGTGTCATTAACCGCTGGATGAGCCGCCGGCTGTCAGGTCTCGCGGGCGTGGCCCTGCCCGACTCGCAGTGTGGATATCGCCTGGCTCACCTGCCGACGCTTCTGCGTCTGGGACTGGCGACGCGGCATTTTGAAATCGAGTCGGAGATGTGTGTGGCCTTCGCGCGGGCCGGACTGGACATCACTTTTGTGCCGGTGACTGCGTCCTATGGACCCGAGCGAAGCAAGATTTGTCCCCTAATCGATGCCTGGCGCTGGACCCGCTGGTACCTGCGCGCCCGCCATTGGTGTTGTAAACCATCGACCGGGCTTTCGGTGTCGGCTCCTCCCGTGAGTTCTGCGATTCCCACATGAACGAACCCTGGTTTTCTGAGGAGGCCATGGCCCAGGCGGTCCTCATCATCCGCAGCCACCGGCATTGGTTGGCTCGCGAACTTCTGTCCGCAAACGGAGCCTCTGACCGGAATGTCCCGACCCTGGCGCAGGCCCTGTTTAACGCGCCCCGGGTGGTGGTGTCCCACGGCACTGAGGCGGACCCGGTGCTGAACTATGGAAACCGGTCCGCTCTCGCATTGTGGGAAATGAGTTGGGAGGACCTGACCCGGACTCCTTCGCGACTCACCGCTGAGGCCGTCGCCCGCGAGGAACGAGCCCGGCTGCTGGGAGAGGTCACCCGCAATGGATTCATCAGCAATTATGCCGGGGTCCGGATTTCCAGCACCGGACGTCGCTTCCGAATCTTCGAAGCCACGGTTTGGAATCTCATCGATACCGAAGGCCGACCGGCCGGACAGGCTGCCAGTTTCGACCGCTGGGAATTTCTCTGAACCACGGATACACTAGGGAGGAAGAAATTTTAACCACGGATAGCGCGGATGGACACGGATAGGGAGACATCGGAAAGACGCTGAGGACTTCTTGGTTTCCTGAAGGACTCAATACGGGCCTCCTCTTCCCCGGGGTCCTCTTTGCATCTTTTCCCCTCCCCTGTTTTCATCCGTGTCCATCCGTGCCATCCGTGGTTAGAACCGTCTTCGATTCACTCCGTGGTTTCCGCGGTCTGGTTTTTGCGTTGCTGATCGGCGGATTTCTTCTGAGTTGAAGAAGTGGTGGATGACAAAATTTTAACCACGGATAGCGCGGATGGACACGGATAGGGAACCATCGGAAAGACGCTGAGGGCTTCTTGGTTTCCTGAAGGAATCAATACCGGCCTCCTCTTCACCAGGGTCCTCTTTGCATCTTCTTTCCTCCCCTGTTTTCATCCGTGTCCATCCGTGCTATCCGTGGTTAAAGCCGTCTTGGATTCACTCCGCGGTTTCCGCGTTGCTGACCGGCGGATTTCTTCTGAGTTGAAGAAGTGGTGGATTACAAAATTTGACCACGGATAGCGCAGATGGACAGGGAAAGGGAGACATCGGAAAGACGCTGAGGACTTCTTGGTTTCCTGAAGGACTCAATACCCGCCTCCTCTTTCCCGGGGTCCTCTTTGCATCTTTTCCCCTCCCCTGTCTTCATCCGTGTCGATCCGTGCTATCCGTGGTTAAAATCGTCCTCGACCCACTCCGTGGTTTTCGCGGTCCGGTTCTCGCGTTGCTGATCGGAGGGTTCCCATCTGGAGCCGTCTGTGGACCGGCGGATTTCTTCCGAATTGAAGTGGTGGATGACACAACGGGCCGAGGGGTTCCGCGGGTGGAACTGCGCACCGTCAACAGTGTCCGGCACTGGACCGACTCCGCGGGCGTCATCGCCTTTCACGAGCCGGGGATGATGGGGCGCGACGTGTTCTTTCACGTTGAAAGCGATGGATACCCGTATCCCAAGGACGCCTTCGGCTTCTCCGGCACCGTCCTGCATCCTACCCCCGGCGGCTCAGTTCGGATCACTGTCCATCGGGTCGACATTGCCGAGCGCCTCTACCGCGTGACCGGCGAGGGCATTTACCGCGACTCGATTCTTACCGGACGCCCTGTTCCCATCCGGGAGCCGTTGCTCAATGGGGGCGTGCTGGGGCAGGACACCGTCGTCGCCACCGTGTACCGGGACCGGATCTACTGGTTCTGGGGTGATACCGACCGAATGTCCCATCCCTTGGGAAACTTCTCGGCATCCGGGGCGACCTCCTCTCTTCCGGGGCGCGGCGGTCTGCCGGCCTCAGTGGGAATCGATCTCACCTACTTCACCCAGGCGGACGGATTTGTGGCGCCCATGTGCCCCGGGTTTGGTCTGGGACTGCACTGGATTGAATCCGTGTTTGTATTGCCCGATGCCCAGGGGCGGGAGCGGCTGATGGCCCGGGTCTCCAGCCAGAAGGGACTGGAACCAGCCTACGCCTGGCATCTGGCGGTGTGGAACGATGAGAAAAACCATTTTGAATCCGCAGTCCGCTGGGACGTAAAGGACGGACATGATTCGGCACATCCGTTCCGGGGCACGGTGGCGGGCGTCGACTACCTCTTCCTTTATCCCAACCACCGCGTCGTGGCCGAATGGTCGGCGGTCACCAATCGGGGACGTTACGAATCCTTTACCTGTCTGAATGATGACGGGCGGGCGGACCGCGATCCCCAAGGCGCCCTGCTCTGGCGCTGGCGTCCGGGTGCGGCCCGTCTCCCAGCTGCCGGGCTTCCCCGGTTGGTGCGGGAGGGTGTCCTCCGGCGGGAGGAGGGCTGGATGCGTGCGGTGGACCTTGATTCGGGAAAACCCGTCGATCTCAACCGCGGATCGGTATTCTGGAACCTCTGGCGACAACGCTGGATCCAGATTGCTGCGGGCGGCGCCGGAGAGATCTGGTACTCCGAATCCCCCGCCCCCACGGGCCCCTGGGAACACGCGCGTCGGATTGTCTCCCACCAGGCGTACAATTTCTACAATCCCACCCAGCATCCGTTTCTGGACGAGGACGGCGGACGGGTCCTGTATTTCGAGGGCACCTACACCGCCGCCTTTTCTGACGCGCGCGGGAAGACGCCGCGCTATGACTACAACCAGATTCTCTACCGCCTCAACCTCGCCGATCCACGCCTGCAGTTCCCGGCGTCCCTGACCCCACCGCTGGATCCGGTCCCTGTCGAGCCGCGGACCGGATCGCCTTCCCCATGAATTGGCGCCGATTTTATCCCCTTGCCGGACTTCCCGCGCAGCGACAGCTGTGGTCCTGGATCTCCTTCGATATCGCGAACCAGTCCTTCACGCTGATCATCAACACGCTCCTCTTCTCGATATTCTTCTCCGAAGTCGTGGTGAGGAACGAGGCGCTGGATGATCGTCTGTGGGCGGTGACCTACGGCCTCAGCATGCTGCTGTGCGCGGTGTTTTCGCCGGTTGCCGGAGCGCTGGCCGACGAGCGGGCGTGGAAGAAGCGGTGCCTGCTGGGAACGGGATTCGCCTGCGGTGTCCTCACCTGCGGACTGGCGTTCATTCAGCCCGGGCAAATTGCTCTGGCCATGCTGATCTACATACCCGCCAACTTTGCCTTCTCCATGGGTGAGAACTTCCTCGCCAGCTTCCTGCCCTCGCTCGCCCGGCCCGGCGAGATCGCCCGGGTGAGCGGATTTTCCTGGGGCTGCGCGTATGGCGCAGCCCTGCTGCTGCTGGTGATGACCGCTGCCGCCATGCTGGTGTTTCGCCGGGCGGCTCCGGATGAGTGGCGGCCGTTCTTCATATTTGCCGGTCTCTGGTTCATCGCTTTCTCCGTACCCACGCTGCTCTGGCTGCGCGAGCCGGAGGCGGCCCCGGCTGCCCGGCCAGGAAGAGGTCTCTTGGGGACGTCGTTTCGACGCCTGGCCGAATCCGTGCGGGAAACATCGCGATACCGGGACCTCGCCCTGCTCCAGTTCGCGTCGCTCTTTTATGCCACCGGAATGAGCGTGGTGATCTTTTTCGCCAGCAAGCTGGCGGCAGAGTTCGGATTCTCCCAGGTCCGGCTGGTGCTCTTCATCGCCGTGATCACGGTTTCCGGAATTGTGGGAACGCTGCTGCCCATTTTCTATCAGGACCGCATCGGACACCGCCGCACCCTTCTGCTGCTCCTCACCCTGTGGGTGATGACGGCGGCCGCGTTCGCGATCTACGCCGAACTGCGCCAGATCCATGTCCGCGGTGGGGGTGCTTCCCCGTTTCCCACCTGGCCGCTGTGGCTGATCGGAAACTTCCTCGGCTTTGGACTCGGTTCGCTCGGCGCGGCCAACCGGGCCTTTGTGGGCTACCTGGCGCCTCTGGGTCGCGCGGCGGAGACCTATGGCATCTGGGGAATGGTCTTCAAGCTGGCCGCCCTCATGACCTTTCCCTTCGCCTGGATGAAGGACACCTCGGGAACTCCGGCGGCGTTGCTGGTCCTGACCGCATTCCTGGTGGTCGGTCTGGTTCTCACCCTGGGCATCAACGAGCAGCGCGGGCGCGCGGCTGCCCTCGGATCCTGAGAGGGCTTAACGGCCTTCCCCCGCTCGATCCGTGGTCACCCCATTTCCGGCAATCACTGCGGTTGTCTCCTTCCGAGTTGGCCACCCAACCCGTAACGCGGCGACACCGAGGAGAGCCACGACCGCAGAGAGTCCTCGGAAGGCCAGGGCGTAGGATCCCGTGGACTCCACCACCTTGGCCAGCAGGAGGGGGCCCGTCGCCGAACCGGCGACGGTCAGCAATTGCGCAGCGCCCTGGATGCGACCGAGGTGGAGCCGTCCGAAGGCCTGCCTCCAGATGGTGAAGAACAGAACGGCCACGACACCGCCGGCGATGCCCATGAGTGAGGCCTGGCTCATCAGACCCACCTGGGATTCCAGGACGGGCAGGCACACCAGCCCGGTCGCCAGCAGTCCCATCGCCGCCGCCATGAGCCGGCGTGGTCCCAGGTATTCGGTGAGCCAGCCTCCGAGGAAGTTTCCGAGCAGTCCAGTCATGGCCGTGACGATTAGGGCGTTGTAGTAGTCATGGGCTGTGAATCCCCGTTCGCGCAGAATGGATTCATTGAACAGTCCGATTCCCGACGCCACGAGGCCATAGAGCGTGGACCCAAGGGCAAAGACCCAGAACAAGGGCGAGCGCAGAGCGTCGCCCAGGGTGCAGTCCTCAGGTGAGGTAGCCTCGGCCGAGGTTGAAGCGAGAACGCCCGGTTCTCCCGTGAGACCGCAGGATTCCGGGGAACGCCGCGCCAGCAACCAGGCCATGGGTGCGACGATCAACATCAGGATCCATCCGATGGCCTGCCACGCCATCCGCCATCCCCAGTGTTGCACCGCGGCGCCCACGGCGGGAAAGGCGACCATGAAGCCCATGCTCAATGCCGCCGTGTAGACCGCCATCGCCATGGGCAGACGGCGAGAGAACCATTGGGGAGTGATGGTGAGGCTGGCGACTGACAGCGCGCTTTGACCCAGCGCGCGGGTCAGCGTCACCGCCACCGCAAGGGCCATCATCGTATCCACCCGGCTCATTCCCAAGACCACCCCGCCCAGCGCTGCGCTCACGACGGTGAGCAGCACGCGGCTTCCAAATCGGTCGACGAGGCCTCCGAATCCGACGCAGGCCAGCGAGCCGAGCAGCGTTCCCCAGAAGTTAATCTGGGCGAATCCGCTGCGATCCAGCGAAAGATCCCGCAACAGTGATTCGGTGATCAGTCCCAACCCCTGGGTCCGTCCCGGCAAGGTGGCCACCATGGCCATCGCCGCAACGCCCACCTGCACCCAGCCGAAGTAGAACGGCAGGCGAGCGGCGAGTGGGTCGACTGGGGGGGTGCTTCGCGGGGAAGTCGTCACGTCCCGCCAGCCTAGGAAAGACACTGCGGGTGTTCACGCCCAATGCTCCGGAAGACGCACCGTTACGCATTGCTGGAGGTAGGGACGCGTTCCACCCGCGTCCCCATCTTCCCCCGCCTGGTGTGTGGATACCCGACGGGGATCGGGGGTAGCCCCCAACGCGCCGGGGCTTCCCACGTTTCCGGACGGTGTGTGCCTGCACGCAGCGGCTTTGAAGCGGGACGCGGGTGGAACACGCCCCCTACCACCCCAGGATCGGCAGGGATGCGTTCCACCCGAATTTGCGGGCCGATTGCCCGGGCTTCCGAACTTTTCCCTTTGCAACCCCGGTCCAAAGTCCCCAACGATTCACACATGAAATCCCAGTGGCTGATCCTGGCAATGCTGTGCACCGGAGGCCTGTCAGCGCTCGGCAACGAGGCAACCATGAGCATTGCCAGCATTTCCATCCGGACTTTCAGCGCTACGGCTACCGACCTGCTGGGAGCCACCTACCGGCTGGAATTCACCTCGGACCTGTCCGAGGAACTGACACCGAACTCGTTCAATGGGGAATGGTACGCGATGGTGGGAACGGTCGGCTATGAGTCCTTCTATCAGTTTGAGAATCTGGAGACGGGCGAGGTGGGGACAGGATTTCTCACCCTCGAGATTCCCAATGCCGGCGATGCCAACCTGAATTTCTTCACCGATTTCTTCGAAGTCGCCCAGGCCGTTCAGGGGTCGACCAGTGGCGCTCTCGAAAGCGGACCGGATCCCGTTCCCGTTTCCGCCCTCTGGAACCGGGCGGGCGGGAGTGCGGGAGGAGTGGTCCAGCTCACCGTTCCCGTGGAGTTTGGGGAGATCCTCTTCGACATTCCCTTCGAAGTTTTTGAGTACCGCGGCTCGCTGACCTACACCCCGCCGTCGGACGTGGGAACGCCGATCGATGCCCACGTCGATCTGGCCCGGGTGGGAGTGCCGGACCAACGTTTCGTCGGACCCTTTCCCCTACGGTTGGCGGCGGACGGCACGCTGATCCGGCAGGCCACCCGCTGGAGCGGACCCGGCGACATGGATTTTGATGTCCTGGGTTCGTTCGACATCGACGAGGTCGAATTCCTGCTCACGAAGGTGCCGCGCCGGCCGCAGTATGCCGGGGCGTTCTTCCTCCTCGATGGCGATCCGGCCACGCCATTCCAGGATGAGTACGACGTTTTCGACGTGTTCATTTCCGACCCCAATGACGCCGACAAGGATGGACTTCCGGATTTGACCGACCCAACCGATGTGCCGCCCCCAACGGTCACTCCCGAGGCTCAACTCGAGTTGGTGAATGGAAATCTGGTGCTCCAAGTGAAGGCGAAGGCCGGTGCCCGCGTCACGATTGAGAGCCGCCCGGCCCTGACCGGCGGTAACTGGTCCCTCGTGCAATCCCTGACCCTGGCCAACGATTCTGAGTCCCTCGCGCTCCCTGCCCCGTCGGCGGCCGCCGGATTTTGGCGGGTCACTTCCCCCTGATTCTGTGAATTACCAACGCCCCCTCGGGCTCCTCCTGGTCATCGCCAGCAGCCTGTTCACCGTCCCGGCCCCGGCCCGGGCGGCCGAACCTCCCCCGGCGGATGCCGTCCGCTTCGGCGGACTTTCCCCGGACGCCGCCGCCAAAGCCGCCACGCTGCCGCCGGGCTTCAAGATCCACGTGTTTGCTGCAGAGCCCGACGTCGTCCAGCCGATTGCCTTCTGTGACGATGACCGCGGCCGCCTCTGGGTGGTGGAGGGAATCACCTATCCCCGGCGCGTGGGAAATCCCCCCAAGGATGGAACGCCGGAACAGGTGCAGAAGGACCTTTTGGGCGGGCAGGACCGCATCCTGGTTCTGGAGGATACGGATGGGGATCACCATTTCGACCGGCGGACAGTGTTCATGGAGGGACTCAATCTCGTGTCGGGAATTGAGTACGGCTTTGGTGGCCTCTGGGTGGGTGCCGCGCCCTATTTGATGTTCATCCCCATCAGCGACGGCGATGCGCCCCGGCCCGCCGGCCCGCCCCGGATCTTGCTCGATGGCTGGAATTACTCTGCCGACACCCATGAGACGCTGAATACCTTCACCTGGGGTCCCGATGGCTGGCTCTACGGATGCCACGGGGTGTTCTGTCCATCGAACGTGGGCAAACCCGGGTGCGCCCCGACGGAACGCCAGTGGGTCGATGCCGCAGCCTGGCGATATCATCCGGTGCGGCACCAGTTCGAGATCTTCACCGAGGGGGGATCCAATCCCTGGGGCATTGACTTCGACGAGCACGGCAATCTGTGGGCGGAAATGTGCGTGATTCCCCATCTCTTCCACATGGTGCAGGGAAGCCGCCTGACGCGCCAGGGAGGGGAACACTACTGTTTCAACGCCTCCGAAACGGCCCGCAACACCCGCTACCGGGATGCGCGCGGCGGCAAGCCGGTGTTCCCGTTTGTCTACGAGGACATCACCACCGTCGCCGACCATCTGCACTACGCCGGCAATCAGGGGCCGCACGCCGGCAATGGGCGCAGCGACGCATCCGGTGGGGGCCATGCCCACGCCGGTATGATGGCCTACTTGGGAACCACCTGGCCGGCCGAGTACCGGAACCGCCTTCTCATTGGCAACATTCACGGACAACGGATCAATACGGACATCCCGGTGGCCTCCGGGTCCGGCTATGTCGGCAGGCACGGTGCGGACTTTCTCAACTTCAACGACACCTGGAGCCAGACCCTCAACCAGCGATTGGATCCGGACGGCTCGGTGTACATCATCGACTGGTACGACAAGAACCAGTGCCATCATAACCGTCCCGACGGACATGACCGCGGCAACGGACGGGTCTTCAAGGTGGTGTACGACTCGACACCGCGCACGGGGGTGAACCTGGCGGCACTGGGGAATGGTGAGCTCGCGGGACTGGTGCCCTCACGCAATGAATGGAAGAGCCGGCACGCGCGGCGACTCCTGCAGGAGCGGGCGGCGGCGGGGACCTTGGCGTCCGAAACCCGCAATCGGCTCCAGTCGCAGCTCGGAGGCTCACAGGACACCCCGGCCCGTCTGCGCAATCTCTGGGCACTGCATCTGACCGGCTCGGTGCCGGCGGAAGCTCTGCCGCTTCAGGATGAATGGATGCGGGGGTGGGCGCTGCAGTTGGCAATGGAGACTTCTCCGAATCTGCCCTCGGGACTGGCAGACGCGGCCCGAGGCGAGACGTCCCCGGTGGTCCGACGGTTCATGGCCTCCGCCCTCCAGCGCGTTCCGGTGGAACAGCGCTGGGACACCCTGACCGCGCTCCTTCAGCACGCCGAGGACGCGGGCGACCACAATCTGCCGCAGTTGTACTGGGCAGCAGCGGAAGGCGGAGTGGCGACGGATCCAGATCGCGCCCTCTCCCTGCTAAAGTCCTGCCGCATTCCCAAGATTCGCGAGTTCATCGCCCGGCGTCTGGCGACCGGTTCCCTCGCTGCG
>JBDKKE010000181.1:0-4419 GCA_039796255.1 Verrucomicrobiota bacterium
TGCTGCCGCTGACCACTCCGATGCAGGACTACGGACTGCATCCGTCGTGTCTGCGCATGGCCGACATGGTCAACGGCACGGGGGTGTTTGCGGGCAAGAAGCGGATGGCCTTCATCGCCAATATGGGGACGCTGGTGCAGCCCACAACCAAGGCTCAGTTCACCGCCTGGGAAAACGGGAGCAACATCGCGCTGCCGCTGCCCCGGGCCCTGTTCTCCCATTCGGATCAGGCCGAGCATTGGCAGACCGGCATTCCCCAGGGGTTGACCCAGCTGAAGGGATGGTTTGGGCGGGCGGCGGACATTCTCAATACCACCTACAACGCGGGCAAAGTCTCGATGAGCATCTCGCTGTCGGGAAACAACGTGTTGCAGGTCGGGGGAAGCACCGAGCCCTTCGCCATCACTCCTTCCGGGTCGCTTGCGTTTACCGGGGACAGCGGCGGGGCTTCGGTGAATCCGCTGCAGCTCAAGACCAGTGCCCTGCGCAGCACTCTGGATCAGACCTACGCGAATCTGCTGTCGCAGACCTTCTCGCAGATCACCCGCAAGAGCGATGAGGCGCAGCTCTTCTTCCAGGAGCAGTTCGACTCTGCGGGAGCGGCACTGGGACCGACGGTGGATGCGATGTTCCCCACGAGCAACGCGCTGGCAATGACGCTGCGGACGGTGGCCAGGACCATCAAAATCAGCAATCAGATGGGCCTTTCACGGCAAACCTTCTTCGTGCACATGGGAGGGTGGGACCATCACTCGGAGTTGCTGGATACGCAGCAGTCCATGCTGACCACGCTGGATACGGCAATCGGGGCGTTCCAGCAGGCGCTGGAGGCGCTGGGGTTGGCCAATGACGTGATCACGTTTACGGCGTCGGATTTCGGACGCACCCTGCGGTCCAATGGCCGGGGAAGCGACCATGCCTGGGGTGGGAACGGAATGGTCTTCGGCGGGCCTGTGGACGGCGGGAAACTGTTTGGCACCTATCCCAGCCTGGCTCTGGATGGTCCCAACGATGTGGGGCGCGGCGGGCGGTTCCTGCCGAGCACCTCCCTGGATCTGTTCTTTGCCGAGATGCTGCGCTGGTTCGGCGTGCCCAACAACAGCCTCCCCTACGTTCTTCCCAACATCACCAATTTCTATAACGTCTCCTCCACGCTGCCCCCGCTGGGCTTCGTGAAACCATGAAACGTTCCGGGCTTGGGCTCGGCCTCCTTCTTGCAGTGGGATTGGTGGGCTGGCTGATCTTCAGCCGGTCCCGTCAGGCCGTGCCTCCGGCAGAGCCCCAACCCGAGGCGGCGGCCGGCCCAGTAGCGGCTCCCGGGATCACGGTCATCTCCACGCCAAGCCCGCCTGCCCCTCCCGAGGAGGTCGCCCAGTCCCTGCCGGGGGAGATCATGCTGCAGGACTTTGGTGACCCAGGGACACCCCCGGCGAACGATCTCAAATTGATGGCCGGCCTGATCCGAAATATGGGTTTTTTGGTGAAATCACTGAAGGATCGCCCTCTCAGCGGCAACGAGGACTGGGCGGTGGCCCTTCGGGGCGCCAATCCGGGAAACCTCCGTTTTCTTCCCGACCAGCACCGCGTTTTCAATGCCGAGGGGTTGGTGATCGACCGCTGGGGAACGCCATTCTTCTTCCATCCCGTCGGCTACAACCGATACGAACTTCGCTCCGCCGGTCCCGATAAAAAGATGTGGACCGCGGACGATATTCAACGCAATGACGACGGAGATTTCCGTGGGGCGGAGAATCTGAATCCGCCCGGCCTTTACGATCCTCTCTCCCCTCCCGGCAAATAGGCTGCCCAGGGCGGTCGTGAATTCCTCGCGACAGGATCCCCGGCCCGGCATCGCTTGGGGCTCTGCGGCCTCCGGCCCTCTGCGCTTCCCGGAAATGTTCCCGTCCGCTCCCTGAGAATCTCCTGGGGGCGCCTGCGCCATCTCATCAGGCGAATCCCACCATGTCGGGTTTCACCCCATGGCTTCGACGCCGGATAAGCTCCTAGGGTGCCATCTCGGATAGAGCAGCACGGTCCACCAGCGAAGAACCATCGATTGAATGGTGAAAGATGGATCCAATTCAGCCCGAAAATCGGCGCTTTTGGGTCCAATTAAGCACTGGCCAAAACTTGTTGATGACAAGCCAAGGTCGTCTTCCTAGCCTGCTTTAGTAGGTAAACATTGCGACCATGAAATCCCCCCTCACTGCCGCTCTTTGGTTGTTCGCCACCACCACCCTACTCGCCCAGTGGCGACCGTCACCGTTTCCTGCCACTGCGCCGGTCGCCGGCTATGTCCTGCAGAATGCCTTCCCCTCGCATGCCGCCCTCCCAGCCTGGCAATTGGTGAACCTCACGTCGAATGGCGGAAGGTTGTTCGTCGTGGAAAAGAATGGGCGCGTTTACGTCATAACCAACGCCGCCAATCCTACAAAATCCCTGTTCCTGGACAATTCCGGGGACACCTTCAACGTCGGCGAGAGCGGAATGTTTGGAATTGCCTTTCACCCCTCAGGAAACTGGGTGTTTGCCTGGTCCAACGAGACCAATCGCACGACCGCAAAGATGGAGGGGCGGCTTTCCCGCTGGACGATCGATCCGTCCAACACCAATCGCGTTCTGGCAAACAGCAAGTTCGTCCTTATCGCCCAACTGGACGAGGAACTCACCCACTCGGGCGGTGACATCAAGTTTGGTCCTGACGGCTACCTCTATGTGCCACTCGGCGACGAAGGGAGCGGGCGTGGGTCGTTGGGCAACACCCAGCGCATTGATCGGGATTTTTACTCCGGGATTCTTCGCATCGATGTCGATGAGCGTCCCGGCAGTCTCGCACCGAATCCGCATCCGGCGGTGCGGGGTGGCTATCGTGTCCCCGCGGACAATCCCTGGGTGGGTGCCACCACCTTTAACACGGTGGCCATCAACACCGCCGCCCTAAGGACGGAGTTTTGGGCGGTGGGCATGCGCAATCCCTACCGGATGAATTTTGATTCCCTCACGGGGGAACTTTACGTCGGCGACATCGGCGACGTGCGCTGGGAGGAATTCGACAAGGTGATCAAGGGCGGCAACTACGGGTGGAACTGGGTGGAAGGTCCGGAGGTCACCGATTTTCCCAACTACGCGCCGCCTGCCACCAGTCGGCCCCCCGTCGTGTTTCAAGCCCCGTTCTGGTCCTACCCACACACCACCATCGCCGCACCGGGAAGCGATCCGCGCTTCATTGGCAACTGCGCCATCGGGGGATTTGTCTATCGCGGGACAAAGTATCCCTCGCTCAACGGCAAGTACCTCTGCGCGGACTGGGCCAACAAGCACGTGTGGGCCATCACCCTGGAACCCGAGGTCATTGTGGAGCACATCGCCACCGGCACGGTCACTGGCTTTGGGCTCAATCCCTTCACGGGGGACATCCTGACCCTGGAATCCGGTTCCGGAATCATCAGCAAACTGGTTCCGGCCCCCGACACGACCGCGATCCCTGCCACGCTGGGCGGCACCGGAGTCTTCTCCGATCTCGGGACCATGACCCCGGCGGCAGGAGTGCTTCCCTACGAGGTGGCGGCTCCGTTCTGGTCCGACAACGCGATCAAGACACGCTGGTTCTTTCTACCACCCGGAGGCGTCATTTCGCGGTCCACCAATGACACTTGGACCTTTCCGGTGGGGACTGTGTGGGTGAAGCACTTTGATTTGCCGGTGGTGGCGGGCACCACGGTCACGCGAAAAATTGAAACCCGGTTCATCATCAAGACGGCGGCGGGCGGCTACGGCCTCACCTATCGCTGGCGTTCCGACCTCTCCGACGCAGATCTGGTCCCGGATGCAGGAGTCGATACCGCATTCGCTGTTGAGGATGAATCCGGCATGTTTAACCAGCCTTGGCACTATCCGGCACGCGCCGAGTGTTCGGCCTGTCACAATCCATCGGCGGGATTTGCCTTGGGATTCTCCACCCGCCAGTTGAACGTCCAGGCCTCTGTTGCGGGAGGGGGAGTAGTCCATCAACTCCTCGGTCTATCTACTTTGGGGGTCTTCGATCCCGAGTTTACCGAGATTGCCGGACTGCCACGGTTGTCGCGCCCCCTGGACGAAACGGCCACTCTGACCCACCGCTTTAAATCCTACACCGATGCCAACTGCGCCTATTGCCATCAGCCCGGCGCACCGGGCCGGGGAGAGTGGGATGGCCGTTTCGCCACCCCCCTGGCGTCGTCGTCCATCGTCAACGGGGACGTGTTGTCCGATCTGGGTACGGCCGGTTCGAAGATCATCGTCCCCGGAGACACCAGCCGCAGCATTCTCTTCCGACGGGTGGCGGACTTCCTCGGACCCGACCATCCGGCGGAATACCACATGCCTCCCTTGGCGACACTGCAACGGAATGATGCCGGGGTCGCCCTGCTGGAGCGCTTC
>JBDKKE010000182.1:0-4392 GCA_039796255.1 Verrucomicrobiota bacterium
ATTCTAGTTCGCCTTCAAGTTGAGATTAATTATCCAAGGCCATGCGGCAATACTTCGGAGTCGAACGGTATCGGCAGCAAGTCTGGGTAGCCCGCCTTCGAGTTGGCGAACGACGCCGGACATATCGGCGAAGACGCGGTTGGGAAATTCCTTCTCCCGGATCTCGTCCCACAGATGCTCCTGGGGATTGAGCTGCGGGGAGTAGGGCGGGAGGCGGTGGAGGCGGATGTTTTCCGGGATGACCAGATCTTTAGCCACGTGCGAACTGGCTCCGTCGACGATCATGACGATGAAGTCTTGCGGATGGGCGGAGCTGACCTGAGTCAGAAATTGTCCCATCCGCTCGGTGTTCATCTGCTGGCAGATCATCCAATCCAGTTGCCCCTCCACCGGGCTCACTGCCCCATAGACATAGGTGAACTCCCGCTCGTAACCGTTGTCGACTGTCGGTCTTTCCGGTGCGGGCGCCCAGCATCGGCGGATCCGTACCATGCGCCCGAATCGAGCTTCGTCCTGGAACATTAACCGAACCCGCCGACCTTGGACGGCTTCGGCAGTCAGCAAGGCTCCCAGCACTTCGGGGAGTTTTTTTTCCAATCCTCCTGAATCTCCGGCTTGCTCTTGGGATGGCGGGTGTCCGGGGCCACCTTCCGCCAGCCATGGCGGGCAAGAAGCCGATAGACCACCGAGGATTTAACCGGTTGCTGAAGTCGTTGGGAGAGGGCCGCTCGAATCGGAGAAACCACGACCATGGCGCCGGTCTTGGCCTGTGCGACCCAAGGAGCCAGGAATTCCTTCTCTTCCTCCGGCGTCAGCAGGGCCTGGCGGCGGCCGCCCCAGTTTCGGTTGGCTTTGGAAGAATCCTTGGATTGATTGCGGAAGGTGACCTGAAGCCGGGCTACCGTCGCACGTCCGACGCCGAGGGCGGCGGCCGTTTGTTCCAAGGTCGCCCCAAGAAGAGCTGGCAGGAGTACTGCCTGACACTGTCGCAAGGTGTCAATGGAGCGAGCTGTAGCGACAATCCCTTGCGCTCGTTGGACAAGATCTAGGTCGATTCGGCGTGGTCTAGCCATTCCGAAAGTCTCCCGCTTTTAGTCTCATCTTGAAAGCGTTTTAGAATTACACCAAAATCGACGCGGCGGTGGCCGACAGTGGCGCGTATGATCTGGTGGCGACCAATTCCTTCGGCTCCATCACCAGCCGCGTGGCCAATGTGACCGTCGCGGCAATCATTCAGCCGCAGATCACCGCGGCTCCGGCGAGCCAATCGCTCTACCCCGGGTATCCCGTTTCCTTCTCGGTACAGGCTACCGGCGGCCAGTTGTCCTACCAGTGGAAGAAGGGCAGCGAGCTGATTGTTGCAGCGACCAACGAGACGCTGAGTCTGGCCTCGATCACCGTCGCTGATCAGGGGACCTACTCGGTGACCGTGACCAATCCCGCGGGAACGGCGGCGGCGGCGGCGGATTTGACGGTGCTCAGTCCCACCTCGCCCTATGCGGCGGCCGTGGTGGCGACCAAGCCCCTCCTCTATCTGCGGATGAGCGAGACGGGACCGGTGCTGCAGTCCCTCGCCACCAATCGCGGGAGTCTGGGTGTGGCCGGATCCGGTGCCTATGTCGGACGCCTGAGCCTCCTGGCGGAAGGGGCGCTGGTGGGTAGCAGCGACACCGCGATCACTCTGAGTGGAGGACGGGTGGGCATTGGCTACTCCGCCGCGCTCAATCCCCCGGGATCCTTCACCGTCGAGTGCTGGGCACGGCCGCTGGATGCGGGATCCGGAAGCCGTGTGCTGGTTCAGTCCATGATCAACGGGGAGATTGCCGACAATTCGGCCGACCGCTCGGGGTGGGTCTTTCGCCAAAGCGGCGCGAACCTCCAGTTCCTGATCGGTGGCGCCGACGGGAATCCCTTCTACACGGCCACGGTGACGGCAAATGACGCGGTTTCTGCCGGGGCGTGGAGTCACTTTGCGGCGGTATACGACAGCGCTTCCCTCACTGTCTCGCTGCTGGTCAATGGCGCGGTGGTCACCAATGTCACCGTCGAGTCGCCGGTGCTGCCCAACGTTGCGGCCCCGGTTCTTCTGGGGGACCGCGGGTACGGCGGTTGGACCTTCAAAGGCACCCTGGATGAGGTGGCGCTGTACTCGACGGCACTTTCGGTTGCGCAGTTAAAGGCCCACTATGACGCGGGCACCAATGCGGGAACCTCGGAGAACTATCCGTCGCTCATCATCGCCGATGGGGCCGTTGAGTACCTGCGCTTGGATGAACCGGGATTGCCGCCGTCCGCAAACGCCGCAGCCAACGCCGGCACGCTGGGCTCGGACTGGACCGGGGCGTACGTGGGGGCGGGTTCGACGCCCGGGAATGCGCTCGTGGCCAAGGGTTCCGAAGGTCCCCGGCCGGTATTGTTTCCGGGTCTAGAGACCGCCAACACGGCCGTGGCCATGACCAATGGCTGGGTGACTTCTCCTCCGCTGGCTCTGTCCGACCGGGTGACCGCCGTGGCTTGGATCAACCGTCAGGAAATCTCCACCACTGGAGATCTAAGCTGGCCCGCGTGGCTCGGCGGGGGTGGTCTGCATCTCAACAATGGCAATGCGTCCAATCCCGAGGCGGAACTCCGCTACCATTGGAACGGTGAGAAATGGGACTGGGGTTCCGGACTGTTCGTCCCGCCCAATGTCTGGACCTTTGTCGCCCTGGTGGTCGATCCCGAGCAGGCGACCATCTACATGTCAGAGGGCAAGACCCTCACCTCGGCGGTGATTACGACCGCGCACGCGCCGATGGTCGTGAATTCCGCGACCGGTTTCGGCGGAAACCAGCCGGATCGAGCCGACCGCAACTACATTGGACAGATTGATGAAGTCGCGGTGTATGATCGGGCGCTGACCCTGGCGGAGATTACCGCGGTTTTTGAAGGCGCCTATGCCACCGGTCCTCTGCCGCCCAGCCCGCTGGTTCTCACCGAGAGTGAGGGCGTCTACCGCCTGACCTGGACTTCGGGTGTGCTGCAGTCGGCCACGTCCCTCGCGGGAACTTTCAGCGATGTCGCGGGCGCCACCTCGCCCTATCCCATGGTGGCGACGGATGCTCATAAGTTCTTCCGTCTGCGGTCGAACTGACCTTTCGCGATCCAATTCACGGCCGGCCACCCGGGAGGAATCCCGGCGGCCGGCCTTTTCATTCGGCCCCCGGCTTCACGGGGAAACCGTCCCAGCGATCGACAGGAGAGCGGTCGCCGCTGAGGTGGGGTCGGAACGCTCCGCCAGCGAACCGAGAATGGCTCCGGCGTGACGGGTGACGGTTCCGGAGAAGGCGGGGCGCCCGTTCACGGTGACCGTGATGGGGCGATCCAGGTCAACCAGCGTATCCGAGAGCCGGAGCCGGAGAGTGTCCGGGACATCGCCTTCAATCCGGATTGCCTGGCCGTCCACCGACGCCACAATTTTCGCCCGATCGCGGAGTTCAATGCCCTCCGGAATCTGCAGCCAGTAAAAGCGACGATGCACCACGTCGTCCTGCTGCCAGACCATCTTCTTCGGCCAGGGATTGCGCTGAAACCCAGCCATCCAGGGTACCGCCTCGGCGTCCTTCTTATTCATCCAGTGGCCTAACCCCTCATAGAGGCGTGCCTGGTGGACGTAGCCTCCCGGATCCGCCTTCTCGAGGCGGTCGAGTTCGGCACCGCGTTCAGCCGCGATCTTGTTTCGGCTGTAGGCGGAGTCGTTGCCCCCCATGAAGATGGCAAAGGGGAGATTCCGCAGTCCGAGGGGCGACGCCTCGTTGGGGTGTCCGGCCATCATCGCCGCGGCGGCGAAGCGGTCCGCCATGCGCGGGGCCAGCTGCCATACGCCGTCGCCTCCCGCCGAATAGCCCATGAGGTAGACGCGGTTGGGGTCGACGCCCCGCAGGACGACGTGGTCGTCGATGAGTTGCTGGAACAACGGATCCACGTGGCTTTCGTGCCAGAGGTTCCAGGTGTCAGTGGGCGCACGGGGAGCCAGGTAAATGCCTTCCGCCGGTTCATAGAGGCCAACCTGATTGGTCCACTGCTTGTCGTTCACGGAAGACGGCGCGTTGCCGCCGCCGTGCATGGAGATCCAGAGGCTGCGTCCATCGGACGGCGCTTCGCCGAAAACCTTCTCCATCCAACGCAACGTCCGGTCGCCCCGGGTGATGGACCGATCTTCCATTTCCTTTCGCCGTTCGACCGCCAGGCGCTCCTGGTGATCGGTAGTGAGCAGTGCCAGGGCGCGTGTGGCGTCGCTCCGGTTCAGGGGTTCCAGCAGGGCAGGTGCGGCGGACGAACGCTCGGCAACCGGTTGGTCCAGCCACGTCCGGAGTGCGTCCAGTCCGGCGGATGCCGGTGTCAGATCCGTCC
>JBDKKE010000183.1:0-5914 GCA_039796255.1 Verrucomicrobiota bacterium
TGCCGGCTTCCCGGGCAATCCGCCCCAGGATGGGACGGGCGAACTGGCTGGATTTGGTCCGGTGGTTCATTCCCTGGTCTCTCCTGCCGGAGACATCGTTTCGCTCGAGTCACGACCAATCGGAGGTTACCGGATTGCCCGCGTGAATTCGCAGGGAGTCGTGACCACGCTTTACTCAGGGGTCCCGTTGGCGCAGATGAGCGAGGCCGTCCCTGCCTGGCAATCTGGGGTGACCAATGTGGCCGCAGCTCTTGGCCGCCTGGAGTACAATGATCGGGGCGAGTTGGAGGTGCTTGGCGAATTCGTCGAGTGGCGCCTCTTCGTGTGCGGTCCATGGGGGTTTGTCTATGATGACCCGGTGTCCTGGGTGGCCCGGTTTCGACTTGTTGAACAGCAGCTCCAGATGGTGACAGTCCAGGGTTTCGTCGCCCTGCCCACGGCGGACGTACAGGACCTTGGGGACGGCTATCGGGTCGACCATCGACGATTGCTCCGTGAGGAACCGACAGGCTTTGTCCAGGAAGTGCTTCCGGGAGTCACGGTCAGCTCCACGCTTCGGACTGCGGATCGAACACTTTGGGCAGTGATTGAAGGCGTCCTGTGCCGGATGGCCCCCGACCCGGAAGCCGGAATCATCACGGGCTACGGGAAGGGCGGAGGCGTTGCCGGATTTCCGGCCGGATGGATTCCCGCTGGCAGGGAGGTTGTGCTTTCCGCCATTCCGGGCACCCGCTTCTCGCAGTTTACCGGATGGATCGATGGCAACACCGACAATCCACGCACGGTAATATCCGGTCGCGACTCGACGCAGAGCGCGCGGTTCGAGGTCCGCGTTCCCGAACCCAACGGGATTGATCCCCGCTCGCTTTCGATCGGACCGGACGGATACCTCCAGTTCAAGGTGCATGGAAGTGGCCAGCCCTACACGTATCAGTTTCAGCAGTCAGACAATCTGAAGTCCTGGTCCTCGGTCCCCAGCCGGGGGCTTCAATTCAAGGGAGTGGGATCCGTCGAGGATGGCCAGATTTATGCCGGCGAGCCCGAGGTCTGGATCCGGATGATCCCTTCAAATTCGGCGAGGTATTACCGGGCAGTGATCCAGGACCGTTGAAGCGTCTGGCTCTAAATGCCGTCCTCCATTTGCTTCCGAATCTGGGGCAATCGCTCGCGAAGGAGTTCCAGCCAGGCGGTGACGGTCGGCGACGTTTCGCCTTTGGGTCGCACCAGCACGAGGTCAATCGGCGGTGACATCACACACACTTCGCCTCCAGATCGGTGATGCGCTGCTGAAGCGGTACGACGGCCGCGCGGACTTCGGCTTCGGTGTAACGCGGGGTGATGTACTTCGGACAGTTCCAATCAAACCCGATGACCTCGATGAGGAACAGGCGCTCGACGTTTCCGCGCAGTTCCGGAGTGGGGGTGAGCTGGTCGGCCAGTTGTGTGTGCTCGCGGGCATCCAGCACGCGGGCGTGACCCAGCAGTTTCAGGCGCTCCTGGCGTGGGTAGTCCATGAAGAAGAGCGCAACACGGTCGGTCTGCGCGAGGTTGCCCGTGGAGATTAACTGGCGGTTCCCCCCGAAATCGGCAAATCCAAGCTGGTTCGGTCCGAGCACTTTCACAAAGCCCGGCGGACCGCCGCGGTGTTGGACGTAGGGCCAGCCGTCCTCCGTCACGGTGGCCATGTAGAAACTATCGCGCGCGGCGAGGAACTCGGTTTCTTCGGGGGTCAACCGGTCACTGGACGGTGCGGAGGGCAACCTGCGGCTGCTGCCGTAGTAGTGGGCCTGCGCGGTGCGCACCGAGGGCGTGAGGGTGGTTTCGAGAAACTTGAGAGCCATGGGATGGGAGGGTGACGGGGTGATGGCTCGGACTCACACCGGGCCGCCAAAGCTCGCGTGGTCATCGAGGTCGAGGTAATCGAACCAGGTCTTCACGTCTTCGCGGGTCTGGCTCAATGCGCCGACACGTTTGGCGAAGAAGGCGAGTGTCTCGGCGTCACTGTCCGGCCCGCGTTCGCCGTGATAGGCGCTCCACTGCTGGATCTCCCACGGCTGGCGCGGCGGCGATGACTGTTCCTGCACCCAGGTCAGGATTTCGCCGTCTCCCTTGCCGAGCGCCAGTTGACCCTTCAGTGCATCGGCGGTGATGCCGGTGAAACGAAACCAGTTTCGGTCCATCGGGTTGTTGTATTTATACTCTCCGGCGAGGCCGGCCAGGTCGGCGCGGCCCTTGTCGAGGATGCGGGGCAGGATGACGTAGCCGCCCAGGCGGACGCGGGGGCTGCGGGGCGGGCGCTGGGTGAGGTTGGGGGCAGTGGGGGTGTTCATGGTCGTTGTTGAATCAGGTTCGGTTGAAACGTGGAAATCCCGGGCGCAGCGACTTCAGCGCTGCCATGCCAGCCATCGGGCGAAGAGCGTTTTGACGAATGGGGTGAGGCGGGTGCGGTTGTAGAGGTCGCCCGTCTTGCGGATCGCCTCGGCATGCGTCGGGTACGGGTGGATCGCGCCGCTGAGGGTCTTCAGGCCGACCTTGCCCTTCATCGCCACGACCAGTTCGCCGATCAGGTCGCCGGCGTGCGCGGCAACGATCGTCGCACCGACGATTTCGTCGGTGCCCCGGCGCACGTGCACGCGCACGAAGCCCTCCGCTTCACCGTCGAGGATCGCGCGGTCCACCGTGCCCATGTCCTGAGTGAAGGTGTCCACTTCGATGCCTTGAGCCTGGGCGTCCGCCTGAGTGAGACCGACCTGTGCGAGCTCGGGCGATGTGTACGTTGCCCACGGAATGATGAGTGAACTAGCCTTGGCCCGGCCCTTGAACAGGGCGTTTTGGATGACGAGGCGCGCCATGAAATCCGCCGCGTGCGTAAACTGATACGGCGAACAGACGTCGCCGCAGGCGAAGATGCGCGGATTCGCCGTCTGCAGGCGGTCGTTGACCTTCACCCCCTTTTTGTCGAAGGCCACGCCGACGGTTTCGAGTCCGAGCCCCTCGACATTCGGCGCACGTCCGACGGCGACGAGAAGCTGGTCCACCCGCACGTCGTAACCCTGTTCCGGCGACCGTACCTGCAGGCGGATGCCGTCCGTTCCCCGCGCCACGACCAGGTCCTGGCCATGGCCGAGGAACGTGACCCCGTCGCGTGCCAGTGCCCCGCGGATCAACAGCGCCGCGTCGCGGTCCTCGCGCGGAAGAATGCCGCGCTCGCCTTCGACGAGGAATACCTCCGAGCCCAGACGGGCGAAGCATTGGGCCATTTCACAGCCGATCGGCCCGGCGCCAAGAATGCCGAACCTCCGGGGAAGTTCGGTCAGGGAGAAGAGCGTTTCGTTGGTGAGATACGGACCGTCCCGCAGACCGGGGATCTCGGGCGCGGCGGCGCGGGCTCCGGTGGCAATCACGGCCTTAGCGAATCGAAGGGTCTGGCCGCCGACCTCGATGGCGTCCCCGCCGGTGAACCTGCCGGCACCGAGGAAGACGTCCACGCCGAGCTCGGTGAACCGCCGTGCGGAGTCGTGCGGGCTGATGTCCGCACGCAGCCGGCGCATCCGCTCCATGACCTGGGCGAAATCCACCGTCGTGCCGGGCGGGACGTGCACGCCGAACTCGGCGGCTCCGCGCACGGCGGCGGCGGCGCGGGCGGCGCGGAGGATGGCCTTGGAAGGCACGCAGCCGACATTCAGGCAGTCGCCACCCATGAAATGCTTCTCGATGAGCGCCACCTTGGCGCCGAGGCCGGCGGCGCCGACGGCGGTCACCAGGCCCGCCGTGCCGGCGCCGATGACGACCAGGTTGTAGCGCGGCGCGGGCGTGGGATTCTGCCATCCGGCGGGGTGGACGTTCGCGACCAGCCTTTGGTTGTGCGGGTCCCACGGCAGGACGGGCGGAGCGGGGGCTTCGGGCATGCTGGGTTGGGAAAGAAGTCAGGGAGTGATCCGCTTTGACAGGGCCTGCCGGGCGAGGCGCGTGACCAGCACCGTTACCAGGACCGTGGCCAGCAGGCCAACGCCGTACAGGATCCATTCTCCGGTGGTGCGGGTTCGTTCGCCGGCGGCGGCCTTGGCGAGCGAGCCCAGATACACATACATCACCGTGCCCGGCATCATGCCGATCCAGGACGCCAGCACGAAGTGGCCGAGCTTCACGCGGGTGAGGCCGAACGCGTAGTTGAGCAGGGCAAACGGGAACACCGGCGACAGCCGGGTGAGGCCGACAATTTTCCAGCCCTCCCTCGCCACGGCGCCATCGATGGCGGCAAACCGGGCGCTGCCGCCGATCCGGCGGGTGATGGCATCACGGGCCAGATACCGGCCGACGAGGAACGCACTGGTCGCGCCCAAGGTGGAGGCAATGGAAACATAAATCGAACCCCACACCACGCCGAACACGGCGCCGGCGCCGAGCGTCAAAACCGAGCCGGGCAGAAACAGCACGGTCGCCACCACGTAGAGCCCGATGAATAGGACCGGACCCCACGGTCCGAGTTGACCGACCCAGTCGAGCGCCTGCCGGAGCAGGTCCTGCACGTGGAAGTATCGCGCAGCGGCAACGAGGGCACCCGCCGCCGCAAGGTGCGGCAGCCACCGCCAACGCGCCGCCGGAGAGGTCGCGGCTGGACCGGCCGGGTCGCCGGGGGATTCGGGGAAGGAATTCAAATGGGGTGTGAGATGAGGGTGGGAGGTGCGGACACGTTACTGAACGGCGGCGACGGGCATGAGAGGAAAGTTGCGTTCGCGCCAGGACTCGAAGCCGCCCGCCAGAGGCCGGGAGTCCCCCCTGATCGGCAAAGACGCACCCAAACACGACCCAGTAGCCGTGGTTCGCGAGCAGGTTCAATGACTCCTCCATGGCGGGGCGTGCGGTTGGGTCAGGCAATCTCCAGAGCCGACTTGATGGCCCGGCGGGACTGGACGCCGTTCAGCGTGCGCACGGGCTGGCTGTTCTGGAAGACGATGAGGGTGGGAATTGAGGTGATGCCAAAGCGCAGGGCGAGTTCGGGGGATTCGTCGATGTTGACCTTGGCGATGACCACCTTGCCGGCCTGCTCGAGTGCGATTTCCTCGAGCACCGGTGTCAGCATCTTGCACGGCCCGCACCATTCCGCCCAGAAGTCGACCAGTACGGGGGTCGAACTGTTGGCGAGCGTGGAATCGAAGTTCTGCGGGTTCAGTGATTGCGTGTTCATAATATATTTCGGTGTGGTGTTGTGCAGGAAAGTGAGGATCCGATCAGGCGGATGTGGCGGATGCGGCGGGCCGTTCCCAGCGGAACTTCCGTTCCGCTTCGGTGATCGGCAGGTCGTTGATGCTGGCGAAGCGGCGTTGCATGAGACCATTGGCGGCGAACTCCCAGTTCTCATTGCCGTAGGCCCGGTACCATTGGCCGCCGGCGTCGTGGAACTCGTATTCAAAGCGCACCGCAATACGGTGGTCGAGACCAATGACCTGGCACTTTATCCTGGCCCTCCCATCTGGATCCGCTGCGCGGGTGGAGGGACGGACGGGATCGGGGGAAGTCCCACGCCCTGGAGCCACCCGGGTTCCCCTTTGTTTGTCCACGGACGCGGCGGATCTGAAGTGGGTCCGGGGTGGAACCGGACCCTACCGATTGGGTGGGGTGCCCCCCCAATCCATGCGCCTGGGTAGGGGCGCGTTCCACCCGCGCCCCCATCTGGATCCGCTGCGCGGGTGGAGGGACGGCGGAGATCGCGGGAAGTCCCTGGCCCTGGAGCCACCCGGGTTCCGCTCCGTTTGTCCACGCACGCGGCGGATCCGAAGTGGGTCCGGGGTGGAACCGGACCCTACCGATTGGGTGGGGGTGCCCCCCCCAATCCATGCGCCTGGGTAGGGGCGCGTTCCACCCGCGCCCCCATCTGGATCCGCTGCGCGGGTGGAGGGACAGCGGAGATCGC
>JBDKKE010000184.1:0-8742 GCA_039796255.1 Verrucomicrobiota bacterium
CCCGCAGTGGCCTTAAATCCCGGGGGAAGATCGATCCGATCCTGCGTCAGTCCCTGCTGGAACGGATGGGCGACCTCTCCGCGTTCATGAAGGAGTTCAAACAGCGCTTCAGCCGCTGGTATAACCGTCATTCCGGTCGCTTCGGAACCCTGTGGGCCGAGCGTTTCAAGAGCGTGTTGGTGGAGGACTCACCGGGAGCGGTTCGCACCCTGGCCGCTTATATCGACCTGAATCCAGTGCGGGCGGGGCTGGTGCAAGATCCCAAGGATTACCGTTTCTGCGGATATGCCCGGGCCTTGGAGGGGAACAAGGCGCTGCGCTCGGGCTTGATGAGTTGTCTGAAGCCCGGGAACTGGGCGGAAGCTGCAGCGGAGTACCGGATGAGTCTGTTCGTGACGGCGGGGAGTTCGGGCCGCAGCGACAAGGTGGCACTGGACCGGGAGACGATTCTGGCGGAATTGAAGCGGGGAGGGGAACTCAGCGTCGGCCAGATCCTGCGGGTTCGGGTGCGGCACATGACCGATGGGTTGGTGCTGGGATCGAAGGAGTTCGTGAACGAGGTGTTCACCCAGCATCGGGAGAAGTTCGGAGCCCAGCGCAAGGACGGGGCGCGGAAGATCCGCGGCGTCCCGCTGGATGGACTCCGGGTCCTCAGGGATTTGCAGGTGCGTACCCTGGGTTAGGGTGGGCGATCCATCGCGCGCTTGGCCGAGGGGAACGATTCCGTATTGAACGGTGACGACCACGATGGGGAAATCCCCGCCAATCCCTGCTACCCCAGAATCGCCCGGATGGGCTCGGCACCCTCCACGCCGACCAGCTTTTGGTCTAGGCCGCCGTTGAAGTAGCTGAGGCGGTTGGGGTCGAGTCCCATGAGGTGCAGTACGGTGGCGTGGAGGTTCTTCACATGCAGACGGTCCTCCACTGCCGCCGCACCCAGTTCGTCGGTCTGGCCGTAACTCACGCCGCCCCGGACGCCCCCGCCCGCCATCCACATGGTGAAGCCGAAGGCGTTGTGATCACGTCCGCTTCCCTTCTCATACTCGGCGGTGGGCTGGCGTCCGAACTCGCCGCCCCAAATTACCAGGGTCTCGTCGAGCAACCCACGCTGCTTAAGGTCCTGCAGCAATCCGGCGATGGGACGGTCGGTCCGGCCGGCGTGGAAGTTGTGGTTCTTCTCAATGTCCGTGTGGGCGTCCCAGTTGTCGTCGTTGTGCGCCCCGCCCGCATACAACTGGATGAACCGCACGCCCCGTTCCACCAGACGCCGGGCCAGCAGGCAGCGGCGTCCGAACTCCTGCGTGCGGGGATTGTGAAGACCGTACAGTTCCCGGGTGGCCTCCGTTTCACGGCTGAGATCCACCGCCTCCGGAGCGTATCGCTGCATGTTGAAGGCGAGCTCGTAACTGGCGATGCGTGCGGCGAGGTTGGAGTTGTCGGGATGCAGTGCCGCGTGCTCTGCATTGTACTCGCGCAGGGAGTCGAGTACCTGGCGCTGCATGGATCCAGTGAGTTCCGCTGGACGCTGGAGATCCAGAATGGGATCGCCGGCCGACCGCAGAACGGTGCCCTGATAACTTGCCGGCATGTAGCCGCTCGACCAGTTCTTGGCGCCGCTGATCGGACCGCCAATCGGATCCAGCATGACGGCGAACCCGGGCAGATTCTCGCTGACGCTGCCCAGCCCGTAATTCACCCACGATCCGAGACACGGACTTCCCGACAAAATCTTGCCGGTGTTCATCTGCAGCATCGCCGACCCGTGGATCGGTGAATCAGCGGTCATGGAGTGCAGAAAGGCGATGTCGTCCACACACGTCGCGAGATGCGGGAAGAGGTCACTGACATGCTTGCCGCACTGCCCGTACTGCTGGAACCGCCACTTGGGTCCCACCACGCGTCCTTCGTTTTTCTTACCGCCGCGGCCAAAGGTCTTCACGGCGATGGTCTTTCCATCCAGCGCGGCCAGTCCGGGCTTGTAGTCGAAGGTGTCCACGTGGCTCGGACCGCCGTACATGAACAGGAAGATGACGCTCTTGGCCCGGCCGGGGCGATGTGGACGCCGCGGGGCGAGTGGGTTCACAAACCCGGGAGCCGAATCGGCCCGGACGCGTTGCGAATCCATTCCCAGAAGCCCGGCCAGCGCCACGCCGGTGAATCCGGCTCCGGCTTCCCACAGAAACTCGCGGCGGGTCCGTCGACAGAATGGTCCGGTGGCGGAGGACGAAGGGTGGTTCATGGGACGATCAGTCGAGGTAAACGAACTCGTTGAGGTTGAGCGCCAGCAGGCAGAAGGTGGTCAGGGCGCGATCTGGATCCGCGCCCGCGTCCCGCTCCAACGACTGCAACAGATGGACCCCCCGGGCCACTTCGACCTCGGTCGGCGGACGGGTAGTGACCAGGTGCAGGATTCTGCGGATCCGGGATTCGGCGGTGATGCCGGCCTCGTCTCGGACCCGCGCAGCCAACAGGGCCGCCTGTCCGTTGAAGAACGCGCCATTGAGCATGCCCAGCGCCTGGGTGGGTTGGGTGGTGGCGAAGCGGACAGGTGTGGAACGGTCGGTTTCTGCCAGATCGAATCCCAGCAGCACCGGCGTCAGCAGCGAGCGCTTCACGTGAATGTAAACGCTCCGCCGGGACTGCTCCTCCCGGGGCGATTCGCCCCACCCCTTGCCAGGCACCGATTGGCTGGCCAGGACCTCGCGGGGCAGGGTCACGTAGACGCCCGGACCAAACATTTTCGGGTTCGCGGCTCCGGAGACCCACAGAGCTGAATCGCGAATTTCCTCTGCCGTCAGCCGCCGCATGTCAAAGCGCGAGAACCAGTCGTTGGCGGGATCCAATTTCAACGCTTCCGGACTGGCGGTGGATGACGCCCGATAAGCCCGAGAGGTGAGCAGTTGCCGGTGCAGACGTTTCACGCTCCAGCCGCGTCCCACAAAATCCCGCGCCAACCAGTCGAGCAGTTCGGGATGGGTTGGCGGGAGGCCCTGGAGTCCGAAGTCGCTGGGCGTCCGCGCCAGTCCGCGCCCGAAGTGATGCTGCCAGACGCGGTTGACCAGCACACGGGCGGTGAGGCGGTTGTCGGGCGAGGCGATCCAATTGGCCAGTGCGAGGCGCCGTCCGGAGGAACGACCCGACGTCGGCGGCACGATGTGTGGTGCAGGCGCCTGGAGGATCTGGAGGAAGGCGGGCTCGACGCGATCGCCTGGGCTGGCGGGATTGCCCCGCTGCAGCACGAAGGTATCGGGCACCACCGTTCCGGGTTCCGTGACCGCAAGGGCCTTGGCGCCGACCGGCTCGGACAGCGGCACCTCGTCCGTAGGCCCCTCGTTCTTGTAGGGAGCAATGTTCTGGAAGAAGGAAAGCAGCGCGTAGTAGTCGCGCTGCGGAATGGGATCGATCTTGTGGTCGTGGCATCGCGCGCAGTCCACGGTGAGCCCGAGGAAGACCTGTCCGGTGGTGGCGACAAGGTCATCCAGTTGGTCAAACCGCGCGAGTTCCCGGTCCGCCGGATCGCCGTCCCAGATGCCCAGCCGGTAGAATCCGGTGGCGATGACGCCGTCCGCACCACCGTCCGGAAGCTCGTCACCGGCGAGCTGTTCGCGAATGAAGCGGTCGTAGGGTTTGTCGCTGTTGAAGGAGCGAATGACGTAATCGCGATACCGCCAGGCGTGGGGCTTGGCCTCGTCGGTCTCGTAGCTGTTGGTCTCGGCGAAGCGGACCAGATCCAGCCAGTGCCGGCCCCATTTCTCTCCGTAATGGGGGGATTCGAGCAACCGGTCGATCAGGCGCTCCCAAGCGTCGATGGACGGGTCACTCACAAACGCCTCCACCTCCTCGGGCGTGGGGGGAAGTCCGGTGAGATCGTAGGTAACGCGGCGAATAAGCGTCCGACGACTGGCCGGAGCGGGCGGCTTCAGTCCGTGCTCGGTGAGGCGCGCCTGGAGGAAGGCATCCACCGGATTCGGAGTGTCCCGGCGATCAGCGTTCGGAGGAACGACGACTTCCGGGACCGGGCGAAACGCCCAGTGCGAACGGACCTTCGCTGCGGAGTCGCTTTGCGCGGCGGCAGGAGCGGTACCGGACTCTTGCGGCCAGGGAGCCCCGTCGCGGATCCAGGCCGCGACGTCGGCCACCTGTGCGGCCGTCAGGCGGCGGCGTGGCGGCATCTGCAGGTCGGGATTCTCCCAGGTCAGCGCCTCGACCAGACGGCTTTGCTCCGGATGCCCGGGGATCACCACCGCACCGGACTCACCTCCCTTGAGAAGCCCGTTCCTCGAATCCAACCGTAACCCGGCCTTGAGGGGATCGGCACCGGCGCTGTGGCAGCGGTGGCAGGACTCTACCAGCAGGGGACGGATCCGCTTCTCGAAGAACTCGGTCTGTGCCGGCGTGGGTCCGGATTCTGCCGCGTTCACCCCCAGCACCGCGCCGGCGGCAACCAGTGCGGCAAGGAGGCGGTGGGGGGAGGGGCGGGGCATGCGTGCGGCTACTGCTTCGGTTCCAGGACAGCCACCACCGGAGTCGAGTTCCCGAAGAGCGCGAAGTCCTTCCAGGTCCAGACCACCTTGCGATCCGGAGTCACCTCGATCAGTTGCGGGTTGTCCGGCCCGGCATGGCAGTTGCCGATGAGGGTATTCCCATTGGGCAGTCGCTCCACGCGGGTCACCCAGGCCAGTGTGATGCCGGGCAGGTCATTCTGCTCGATCTTCCACACCAACTTCCCGGCCTTGTCGACCTCCAGTACCGAGTGCCCATTGCCCGCACCGATCAGCGTGTGGCCATTGGCGAGCCTGGTGGCGCTGAACACCGAATTTCCGAAGGCTTCAGGTCCATGCCCGCCCTTGGGTTCCTTGCCGAAAAGGGGAATGTCATACTGCCACACAATCTTCCCCGTTGGATCATACTCGCGCACCCGTCCATCCGCCTCGTGGGCGACGAGGTAATTGCCGTTGGCGATCTTGCGGACCAGGCGGGTGTCGGAGTGCGCGTTGGGGTGATCGACCTTAAGCTTCACCTCATGCTGCACCTTGCCACTGCGATCCACCTCGATGATGCGGGCCGGGCCGGACTCGGCAATCATCGTCAGCCCACCCGGCAGGCGCTGAAAGGCGTGGACCTCGACCGGGCGTCCCGGATTGGCTTTGGCGGCATCGTATTCCCAGACCACTTGACGGTCGGGAGTCACCTCCTGGACCCGGGTCCACCCCTGCTGGAGCAGGACGTTTCCATTGGGCAGCACGGCGGCGTCGTGAATGGCGGTCACGGGGATCTCCCACTCCACGGAGCCATCGGCGGCGATGATGGCCAGCCGTTTGGTTGAATCATCCCCAGCAAGGATCCGGCGCCCGGGGGCTGCGGGAGCGGAATGCAATTGAGCCAGCAGGAGGAGGCTGGATCCGAGGGCGGCGACGCGCTTGTACGGTGAGAATGAGCGGTTCATGGAAAAGTGGGAGCGACCCTTTTAAACTAGTCGCCGACTCCGAAACGTGTCGAGGCCGGAGGCCGCGAAACCGCGGTATGGACGTCGCTCCGCCCCGTCCCTATTCAAGGCCGATACGGGCAACGCGTAAGGCTGACGGTTCCGGAATCACCGACGGATACGCTTCCGAAACTAGGCCTGTTCTCAAGTGATCTGAACGTGGGGTGGTAGGGGCGTGTTCCACCCGCGACCCACTTCAGATCCGCTGCGTGCGGGAATACCCTTGGATGGAACGGGGGAAGCCCCGACGTGCTGGGACTACCCGCGATTCCCGTGGTGTATCCACGCGTCCAGCGGGGGAATATGGGGACGCGGGTGGAACGCATCCCTACCGAGGGGTGCAGGCGCCCCAGACCTACTGGATGCAGATGCCGCGGTCACCGACCCGGGCGTAGAGTCGCGGTGCCAGGATCCAGATGAAGCCCTCCGGGTCCGCGAGTCACGCCGAGTTCCCGATCAATGGCCACCGCCACCGGGTCGGGACCGGCAGTTCCCTGCCGCTGACGAAACTGCTGCCGCAGCCAGGCGTAGCCGGAATTCCAGGAGTAGTTGATGTGACCGTGGGGTTTCCCCGTCACGGTGCTGATGGATTCATGAAACGCCGGAACATGGGCCAGTTCCGCCTCGATCCGTTTTACCAGCGCCGCGTCCGCCTCCGCCGCCGGCAGTCCGTGCAGTCCAGCCATCAGGTGGTTCGCCGAATCATTGAGGAACCATGAGCCGCCGTGGACGTACTCCCCGCTGTGGCCGGGGAGAAGCGATCCATCGGCGAGGGAGATGACGCGGAGTCCGTAGGGGGTGGCGATCCGCTGAGAAGTGCGCCAATGGGCCAGCACCTGTTCGTCGGTCAGCAGCTTCTCGCCAAAGACCGCATAGGTCAGCGCGGCTCCGTAAAGGGTGTCCTGACCCACATGCTGCGGCTGACCGAGACTGGTGGGAAAGTATCCCGCCGAGGTGAGAAACATACTTCGGTAGCCAGCGATGGCGCGATCGATGTCCGCCTGGGTGACTGGCAGGCCCAACTCGCGCGCGGCGAGGAGCGCCCCGCAGTGAAAGCCCTGGTCGCTCACCGGCGAATCGCCGTCCGCATACTCCAGCAGGTCGTGATAAGTTTTCCACCCGCGGGGATTCGGAGCGCCAGGCAGGGACGGAGGGCAATAGAATCCGTTGGTCTCATGGCTGCGGATGAACTCATACGCCTGTCGAACCAATGTCGCATCGGGTTCCCGTCCGGCGCGCCGGGCCAGCGCGGACCAGATCAGGTAGTACTGAGCGTTGTCCTCATAGGTCATGCGGTTCAGGAAGACGCTCCGCTGCGCCTCGGCCAGGTACTCCGGATCATTCACCGCCACGGCCTGCCAGAACCCATCGCTGACCCACTGCTTCCATCCATAGCCAATTCCCGAGATAAAGAGGAACCGCCCGTTCTCCTGTCCGGCCCTCAGCAGATTGCGGCGCAGGTTGAGATAGGCGGTGTTGCGGAGGATGGCTTCCAGCGCCGAACCATTCCATCCCTTGGCATTGGCGAGGGCCAGGTGGGCGGCGAGCTGGGCGTCATAGTGGGATCGGGCGGGACTGACGAAGACCCAGGTGTCGAAACGGCGCGTTTCGCCGGCGGCCAGCGTCTGCCAGCCATCAATCATGCCGGCGTACTTGTCCCGGGCATCGTGCACCACCCGCAGTTCGCGGCTCGCCCGACCGTCGCCACAGAGGACCGCGAGACGGCGGCGGGCCGGATCCAGTTCGATCAGGCACCGGTTTTCCCAGCGTCCGGGGGAGTCTGCCAGCAGCCCGACGACGGAAGTGGCATCGCGTCGCAGGGCCACCGGAATGGATTCGCCCCGAACGTCCGGATACTCCGGTCCACCGCCCAGGGAATCGCCCACCACCGGCTGCGACTCCTCGCGAGAAAAAGTGGCGCAGGTACCCTCCCCAGCCGCCATCAGACTCCAGCGGGCGGTGAACCGGGCTTCCGCGCGGGCCGTGACCACCAGAGTGCGCCGCACCAGCTCGGGTCCGAGCGGCTCCAATTCCAGGCTGAGGGTCAGCCCTCCCACCTCCGCCGGTCCAAGGACAACACCGGCACCCACGTCCGATCGCCCGCGGAACGCCACCGGCGAAAAACCGGCATTTCCTGGCAGACGGACTTCGACTCCGGCCGGCGCCGCGGGATCCACCACGCTGACGGGATGTTCCCCCTGCACGAAGTCCACATTCCAAACGCCGTCCGTCTGCTGAAACCGCGGCAGCAGGCGCGACGAGAAGGCGACCGCCCCCTCCGCGGCGTGGGAATGGGTGGTGACCAGCAGCGCCACACTGAGAAACCAAGCTGGGCGGATCATGCGGACGCCAACCTGCCTGCCGCCCGTGCGACCGCACAGGGCGAATTTACGGGCGTCACGGATGCGGCTGGCCGGGCTTTGGCTTTTCTTGGGTGGCCGTTGCGTCGGGACCGAACCGGATATGCAACCGGTGAAAGCCGGCCGGCCGATCTCCGTACAACAGGCGAACCGCCACCCAGTCCGCCGTCACCGAGAGGATAAATCCAGTCGTCCCCAGCGCCACGGTGCGTCCGAGGAGACGCCACCAGCGAATCCCCGCGGGCATCACCGAGCACAGCACGGGTTCGCTCAGTACGACTCCCAAGGTGAGCAAGAGGGCATTCACCTGGAGGACCCCCTCGGTCACCAGGCGCTGCGCCTGAAACCCGGGCAGGGCCTTGGCCAGGTTGCCCACCACCATGAACCAGAGCAGGAACAAGAGCAGGATCTCGCCCCGACCGCGGTTGTTGTTGGGCAGAAATGCCAGCGGACGGTGCCTCTGTCGGAGGAGCATCCCGAGCAGGGTTGCCGCCGTCAGGGCGAACGCCGTGTGGAACCAGAACGTGGAGGAAATTCCGTAAAGACTCTCCGGGATCGCGTGGGAACGGATCCAGTCCGATGGATTCCTCTGCAGGTTCAACCAAGGGATGCCGATGGCGACGAAAGTGACGGGAGCCAACCGCCGCCAGGTCGGGGGAGATTCCCCGTCTGCCAGCACGGGGGCGCGTTGGCGCAACAAGGCAAATACCAGTGCGATTCCCAGTCCGTTGATCGCCCCATAGGTCTGCTCGAGAATGCTATGCCAATTGGTCTGAGCCCCGGACTTGAGTTCAATCAACTCCAGCAGGGCGGCCGTGGCGAATCCGAATCCCCCCATCAAACCCGCCACCCACGAGGCCAGCAGCGCGGGAAGAAGTCCCTGGCGGACCAGCCACA
>JBDKKE010000185.1:0-5376 GCA_039796255.1 Verrucomicrobiota bacterium
AGCACGGTCGAACTGCTCAAGGTTCCCCGCACTCCAGACGTGCTGCAGGCGCTGGTGTTCCGACCGGATGCCACCGACGCCGATCGCAGCGCTGCGCTCGATGATCTCGCCAAGGCCCGCCGGACCACCCGGCTCGCCGAGTTGCTGTCCGCACTGGACACCGCAGCCAAGTCGAATCCCGCCGCCGCCGCCCCGCTGGCCCGCCAGCTCCCGCTGCAGTCCGCCGCGGACCTCAAGGGGATTTCCTCCAAGCTCTCCACCCTCTCCGCCTCCGGCGGTTCGCCGGAGATTCGCCAGGCTGCCTGGGCGGCCCGCGCGCTGGCTGATGGCTCCTTTGATTCCGTCTGGACCGAAGCCGCCCGCACCCCCGCGGGGCTGACCGATCTCCTGAATGGAATTCCCCTGCTCAATGATGCGGACTTCCGGGCCAAGGCGCTGGCGCGGGTCAAGCCTCTGTTGCTCGAACTTCCCCCGGACATGGTGGCTGCCGCCCGCGCGAAGCCCGGTCGCGAGGCCCGCTTCATCCGCATCGAACTTCCCCGGCGCGGCACCCTGACCCTCGCCGAGGTTCAGGTGCTCAGCGATGGAAACAACATTGCTCCCGGCGGCAAGGCCACCCAGTCGAGCACCTCCAATGGCGGTGATGCCCCGCGGGCCATCGACGGAAAGACCGATGGTTCGTTTGGCAACAATTCCCAGACCCATTCGGTGGAGAATGAAAACAACCCCTGGTGGGAACTGGATCTCGGCGGCAACCGGTCCATTGATTCCGTGACCATCTGGAACCGCACCGACGCGCAACTGGGGAAGCGACTGGATGGATTCACGCTGACCGTGCTGGATGCCGGACGCGGCGAAGTTTTCCAGCAGAAGGCGGTTCCCGCGCCGGCGGAGAAGGTATCCATCACCATCGGCGGCGACTCCCTGGGTGCCCTCCGCCGCGCGGCCATGCGCGCCAGCGTCAGCATGAACAGCGAACCGGAGGCCATCTTCACCGCCCTGACCGGTCTCATCACCCAGGGCGAACAGGTACCGGCAGCCACCCGCGCCCTGCGGACCCTGCCCCGCGCCACCTGGCCCAAGGATTCCGCGGCCACCGCCGCCCGGGGCCTGGCGAAGTGGGCGCGTACGGTTCCCGCCGGCGAGCGTTCCTCGCAGGACTTCGTGGAAACGGTCCAGGCGGCGGGCGATCTGGCCGGCTTCCTCCCTGCCGCCGAGGCCACCGCGCTGCGCAAGGAACTGCGTGGACTCGGAGTCGCGGTGTTCGTCATCCGCACCGTCCGGGAACAAATGCGCTATGACGCCCCCCGGCTGGTGGTCGAGTCCGGCAAGCCCTTCGAGGTGATTGTGGAGAATGATGACTTCATGCCCCACAACCTGGTCTTCGTAACGCCTGGCAGCCGAGAGAAGTTGGCCACCGCGGCCTCCACCATGAAACCCGAGCAACTGGATGCCCAAGGCCGGGCCTACATCCCGGACGGCTTCGGAGTCTTGGGAGCCACCCGACTGCTGGAAGCCAACAAGCGCGAAACCGTCAAGATCACCGCGCCCACCACGCCTGGGGAATACGAGTACGTCTGCACCTTCCCCGGTCACTGGACCCTCATGTGGGGCACCCTGGTGGTGACCCCCGACGTCGACGCCTACCTCGCCGCCCACCCGCAAGTCACCCCGGCCGGCGCGCCCGCCGCGGAATAGTGGCCCCGGCTCACTGGGTATTCTCCCGTGACAACACTCACCTGCAAGGTCAACACCGATGAAGACCGCGGGAACGGCAGCCAAGCCCGGCAGGAAAGGCTAACGGTGTCTGAATACCTACGCCGCAAGGCAAGCGATTCGTTGACGCCTCCCGCCCAACCGAACCGTGTTCGATGCGCGCTCACCGGGGCGATGATCTTCGCCCCGCTGGCTGGTGCGCCGCCATTGACCACTGAGACGGTGAAGGAAATGCTTGGTTCCACTACCGCTGACTCGCCTTGGTGACCTGTTCAATCCGGTACATCGCGGCGTCCGTGCGGAAATACAGCGCGGAATCGACGGCGGCCGGTGAGGCCATGATTTTTCCGGAGAGCTTGTTCTGCGCAATCAGCTGAAAAGTCACGCCCGGCTGAATGACTGAAACGACGCCTTCGCGGCTGGCGAGGTAGATTCTCCCGTCCGCGAGAATGGGGGATGAACTATAATTTCCTCCCAGCCGCTCACGATAGTGCTCCTTGCCCGTCGTGGCATCGAGGCAGGTGAAAATCCCGCCGGAGTCGCTGACGAAGTAGAGTTCGTTCCCCACCAGCAGGAGTGAGGGCATCGTCGAAACCCCCTTGGAATAACGCCATGCGATTCCCGGCGTCCTGTCACCGCCATACCGGATCGCGAGAAGTTCCGGCGCGTCAAATCCAAGGCTGGTGAAGAACAGGCTGCCGTTGGCCACCGGACGGGAGGAAAGCGAATACCCCTGCGCCCCGAAGTTCAGCTTCCACAATTCGCGGCCATCCTGGGGATCGTATCCAAAGAGCCAATCCGCGCCCGGCGAGAAGAGCTGCGGTTGTCCCGCCACGTCGAGGACGAGCGGGGTCGCATAGGATTTTCTGGCCTGCGGGTTGTCACGGAGGGCACCGGACCGGGGCGTGCGCCAGACCAACTGTCCCGTCCGCTTGTCCAGGGCGGCAATGGACTGCGAATCACTGCCGTCCAGGTGAAAGACGAGGCGGTCGCGCCACACCACCGGCGAACTTCCCGGTCCGTTTTCATGCGCAATCCGCAACGTCGTATTGGTCCACAGCACCTGAGCGGAGCGCGTGTCCACACACGCAGTTCCAAAGGTGCCGAAATGACAATAGAGCCGGCCATCCTCCAGCACGGGGGACGGTGAGGCGTAGCTGTTCAACTCGTGAACCGACTGCGGTTCGCGTTCCGTGAGCAGCAGGACATTGTGTTTCAGGCGGCCGGTGGCCCTGTCCAGAGCGATGGCCCGCAGCTCGATACTGGCCAATACCGTCAATGGCTGACGATTGCCGCTGGCTTTGGCGCGCCGCTCAATGTCCTCGGGTTGAGCGGCGTGCTCAATCGCGGTCGTGAGCCACAGTTCGTCCCTTCCAATGACGGGCGTGGACCACCCCCGCCCCGGAAGCTCGGTCCTCCACACGACATTGCTCCCTTCGCTCCAGTGGGTGGGAAACGATCCCGCAGCCGCATGGCCCTGCGCCGTCGGCCCCCGCCACTCGGGCCACTCCGCGGCGAAGGCGCTGCTCAGCGCCGAGATCATCAGGAACACAGGCGCAAGGGTGGACGGGAAGTTCTTCATGATCGCGCGGTCGAATCTTCCCCTCCATGGTGAGACGCCCTCCGTCGATCACGCAAGGTACGATGCGATTATGGTTGGAATGGTTACTGGACTCCGCCCGTTCGGATTCGCAGGCAAGCGCGCAGGCCTAATCTACGCCTAGCCTTCCCGAGCCATGCTTTCCAGGGTTACTCCACAACCTACTTCAGGAAGGCCTCGCGCATCGCGGCCTCCTGCAAGGCTGACAACTCCCGCCTGCCCGCCCAGGCGATGCCGCGCAGGCAGACCAGGCGCCAGAGAGGATCGTCCAGGGTCCAGAAGTAATGACCCAGAACCGAGGCGAAGACGCGTCCTCGGCCGCGTTCAAAGGTCCACATCAGCGGCTGCGATCCGCCGTCCACCTCGGCCACCGCCAACAAATGGACCCGGGCAGGATCACCGATCAGGGGCCAGTAGGGCTCGTCGAGAAAGGCAATGCGATCCGGCATCCCCTGCAGCAGCGGATGCCCGGGCTGCGTCCAGGTCAGATCAAACGGCATGTGCCGGTATCCGCTGCGGCCAGGTTGCGCCGAAAGACCAATGCGCTCCGCCAACCGCTCCGGCTCCTGGTCGGCGATGACCGCAGAATGGATAAGGGCCAGTCCCCCTCCCCGCTGCTGAAAGGCGTCGAGCTCTGCGAAGCGCGCCGCCGACCAGTCATGGTTCCAGCAATAGAAGACGACCACATCCGCCGCCTTCCACTGCGCGGGACTCGGCCATTCCCAGGCCTTTTCCGCCACCGTGTTGCTGCCGATGCCGGACAGCAGACGCATCCACTTGTCCTGCCAGGCCGGATAGTCGTGCTGGCCCGGACCGTGATCCTGTTTCGACGCCACCAGCACGAGGCGGAATGGCAATGCCGCGGCGTCATCGACAGCGCCTGATTTCTTGATCAACGCCTCCACCTCCGCCCGTGCACGGGTCGGCGGCTCGTGCAACAGAAAGGTCAGCAGGTCGCGGACGTCCGTCTCTGAAAGGCCCTCCAGCAGTCCCGTGGGCATGAGGCTCACTCCGGTCGGATGAACATTCGCCACGTTGGTCCGTTGCAGGGCGGTTTCCCGTCCGTCGACGTCAAACAGGCGGACCGTGTCCGGAGAAGAATCCCGCAGAAAACCCACGTGCAACTCGCCGTCCCGGGTCTCCGCCTGATACGTGACATAGTCCGGATGCAGCGTCGCTCCCGGCTCCCGAATGTCGCGCAGGACACTGGCCGGATCGCGGTGGATCAGATTGCTGAGGTCCGGTCCGGCAAGGCCCCCTTCCCCGCGCACGCGGTGGCACTTCACACAGTTTAGCTTGGGCGAGGTGAACAGCTCACGCCCGTGTTCCCAGTCTCCATCCGGCTTCCGCGCGGCGCGGCTGTCCGTACCGGCAGAGGCGCGGTTGGTGGGGGCCCACGGGAGCCAGGGGTCGTTGGCAATCGCATCCGGCAGACCAACGAGTCTCGATCTGACGGCTAGCCGGCCCCGGACCTCTTGGCTGAACAGCAGTCGCTCGATCCCATGAAAATCATACTCAACCTGGACTCCATTGGCACCCAAGGACGATGAGTCCGGGATCCTGAGAACATAGGGGACGGACAGCGGGTGCGGGTCCGTCGTCAACACCAGGGTCGCCCGCTGGTCGTCAAGACGGGCCGAGCGAATGGCCAGATGTCCCCGCGGTGTCGCCTCCTGCTGCGTGACCACCTCGTAGGGTGGCTTCAGCGTCTCCAACCCGTCGCCCGCCGTGACATATTCACCAAACTCGATGCCGGGAGAGGACGCGTTCGTGCCCGTACGCTCGAAGGCACCTGCGAGTTTCTCATCCAATGGGCGATCAAAAATCACGCGCACCTCCGTTGGGCTGGAAGGCCAGGCGGCAATCGGCTGAGGCGCCTTCCGATCCGCATAGGTGATTTTGAAAATCTTCCCCTCGCCCTGCGGCCCAGTTCCCCAATCGGGTGGGCCGCTGTGGCAACACACGTACAGGTCTCCCTGGGGTGAGATCGCCAGGTCGACGGTCAGCATCGAGAGACGGGCGATGGGATACGATTTCCCGATGTAACCCTGCGGGGTCTT
>JBDKKE010000186.1:0-2730 GCA_039796255.1 Verrucomicrobiota bacterium
AGGACATCAAGGGGCCGATCATCATCCGTTCGCCGTGGATGTGGGTCCGGTTGGCCCTGTTTCTGGTGGTGCTGGGAGGATTGCTGGCGCTGGCCTGGTGGTGGTGGAATCGGGGAAAGAAGCCGGCCCCGGCTGGACCGGGGGAATCACCGGCCGACCGCGCACGCCGCCGCCTGACCGCGGCGCTGGATCAGCTCCACGATCCCGAACGGTTTGCCACCCGGGTCTCGGAGATCGCGCGGACGTATCTGGAGGAGCGTTTCGGACTGCGCGCGCCGGAGCGCACCACGGAGGAGTTTCTGTCGGAGCTCACCACCAGCGTGTCGCTGGATTCCCGGCACAAGGCGCTGCTCGCTGAGTTCCTCACCAGTTGTGACCTGGTGAAGTTCGCCCGCGCGGAACCGGGCCGTGCGGAACTCGAAGCCCTGCATACCGCCGCAGAGCGTTTGGTGGAGGAAACCGCGCCTCGGCCGCTGGTGGCGCCGCCGGTGTCCGGAACCCCGGGAGCGGGCGCATGAATTTCACCTTCGGTTCACCGTGGTGGTTGCTGGCGCTGGCGCTCATTCCGCTGCTGGCCTGGCTGCGCGGACGCACCGGTCCGGAGAGTGCGTTCGTCTACTCCAGTCTTTCGCTGGTGAAGGGCATCACCGAACTGCGCCGCAGCCGTGCCGGGGCTGTTCTGACGAACCTTCGCTGGCTGGCCCTGCTGCTTTTGATCCTGGGCATGGCCCGTCCGCAGATGGTGGGAGGTCAGGCCCCGCTGAAGGCCAGTGGCATCGACATCGCCGTGGCGCTGGACATGAGTGGATCCATGATCGCCGAGGATTTCCGGTTGAAGGGGCAACAGGTCAACCGCCTGGCGATCGCCAAGGACACCCTGGGCACCTTCATCGAGAACCGTTCCTCGGACCGCGTGGGTCTGGTGGTGTTCGGGACCGATGCGTATGTGGCGGCGCCGCCCACGCTGGACCACGACTTCCTTCGGCGCGTGCTCGACCGTCTGGAACTGGGGACCATCAATGGGGAGCAGACGGCGATTGGGTCCGGTCTCGCGACGGCGGTGAACCGGCTGCGGGGACTGAAGTCCAAGTCCCGGATCGTGATCCTGATGACGGACGGGCAGAACAATGCCGGCAAGATTTCGCCGCTCATGGCCGCGGAGGCGGCAGCTGCGCTGGGGGTCAAGGTCTACACCATCGGCGTCGGAACCCGCGGCCTGGCGCCGGTTCCACGGGGCACCGATGCCTTGGGACGCAAGGTGTACGGTCAGGCGTCGGTGGACATCGATGAGGACACCCTCAAGAAAATCTCGGCGCAGACCGGCGGCAAGTACTACCGGGCCGACAGCACCGAGACTTTGCGCAAAATTTACAGCGAGATTGATTCCTTCGAGAAGACCGAAGCCAAGATCAACAAGTTCGCCTTCGTCGAAGAAATCATGGGATGGTTTGTCCTGCCCGGGCTCGGCTTCCTGATGCTGGAACTGTTGCTGGGTCAGACCGTGTGGAGGAAGTTGCCGTGAGGGAAATGGGGCAGTCGTCAGTTATCAGTTATCAGTTATCAGTGGGAGAGCGGGATCTCCGACTGCGCCACGAACCACGAACTACTGACCACTGACCACTGACCCATGAACTTTGCCACCCCCCAATACCTCTGGCTGACCGCAGCGGTGATGCCGCTGACGGTCTGGTTTTTGTGGTGGACGTGGCGGCGGAAGGAGTTGGCGGCGCGGGCGTTTATTCGGTCGCGATTGTTCAGCCAGTTGACCATCGGGGTGTCCCCCGCGCTGCAGATTACCAAGCGGGTGCTGCTGGCGGCGGCGGTGGCCGCTGCGCTGATGGCCCTGGCCCGGCCCCGCTGGGGTTACGTGGACGAGGAAACCACCTCGTCGGGACTCGACATCATGGTGGTCTTTGATGTGTCGCGTTCCATGCTGGCCACCGATGTGGCGCCCAACCGGTTGGAGAAGGCCAAGCGGGCGGTCTATGACCTCATCGGACTCGGCCGCGCAGACCGGATGGGGGTGGTGGCTTTTGCCGGTGATTCGTTTCTGCAGGCGCCGCTGACTCTGGATGACGATGCCTTTCGTCAGACGGTTCAGGGGTTGGATACCGACATCATTCCCGTCCAGGGAAGCGATCTTTCAGGAGCGCTTCGGGAGGCGGTTTCCGCATTTGGTAAGGACAGCACTGGCGCCCGCGCCATCGTGGTGGTCACCGATGGCGAGGATCATGAGCCGGGCGCGGTGGAAGCGGCCAAGTCGGCTGCGCGGGAGGGCATTCGGGTCTTTACCCTGGGGGTGGGGACGGCGGCGGGTTCCATTCTGCGGATGGCGGATCCCTACGGGAATCCCGTTTTCGTCAAGGATGCCGAGGGAAACGCGGTGAAGTCCCAGTTGAATGAATCGCTGCTCAAGGAGGTGGCCGATGCCGGCAAGGGGTTCTATCTGCCGCTGCAGAATCGGCAGACCGTCCAAAGTCTGTACGAACGCGGGTTGGCACCGTTGCCCCGCACGGCCGTCAAGGCGGGCAAGAGCCGGCAGTGGTTTGAGCGTTTTCAGTGGCCGCTCGGATTGGGCATCGTCCTGTTGATTCTGGAGGTGCTCCTGCCTGAACATCGCCGGGCGGTTGCCGGACGTTCTTCGGCGGCCACCTTCAAGCAGACGCAATCGGTCGGAACCTGAACGTCCGGCCGCCGCATCGCATGACGCCATTGATTTCAACTTCGAAG
>JBDKKE010000187.1:0-10133 GCA_039796255.1 Verrucomicrobiota bacterium
TCGAGGAAGGCGCGGGCCATCTCGCGCTGACCGAACGGCCAGGTTCCCCGGCGTTCGGCCTCACGCAGCGCATGGAGCAGGACCAACTTGTGGCGGGTGTCGTCGGTGATGGTTCCCGCCGGGGAGTTGACGTTCCACTGGCCATATGATTCGGGAACCGGGCGCAGGGTCTGGTACGAGCGCAGACGCAGGCGGGCGGCGGTGGCGGACCGCGCCGCGGCATCGATACGTTCGTCAGGCAACCAGTGATGGGGTGGATCCGGCAGGCGCTGAATGGCTGCGGGATCCTGGAATTCAATGGGGCCTCCGAGCGCATCGCCCACGGCGGAGCCGATGAGCAGTCCGCAAATCCTCCGGTCGAGATCTGCCGGTGTCGGCGTCGTCGTCGTGGCCGATTCGCGGGCGGTGAGGACCGTAGTGAGCATTCCGCCGCCGGCGGCGGCGCGGAGAAATCCGCGGCGATTCAAGGAGTTCATCGGAAGGGAGAGGCCGAGATGGGCGCGGAGCCAACGGGAACCACCGGTTCTGAGAAAGCGCAGGACATGCCCCGCAGCATGAATGGGATCCCGCCAGTTTGCAAAATCCGGTCTGGATGGTTTGCGCTTCCACCGGGATGCTTCCTGCGTTTCCGACGCCTGCCTTGACGCCCTCCCCCTGATGAACCCGCTGGCCGAGTATCACGAAGTCCTCGCCCGCCGCGCCTTTCTCGGCCGGAGCGCGACCGGACTGGGTACGGCCGCCCTGGCGCTGCTGCTGGGGAATGGGACTTCGCGGGCGGAGTCTACTCCCCAGGGTGGACGTCGGGGACTGCCTGGATTTCCGCAGTGGGCGCCGAAGGCCAAGCGGGTGATCTACCTGTTCCAGAATGGGGCTCCCACCCATGTGGATCTGTTCGACTACAAGCCCCTCCTGCAAACCCTGCACGGGAAGCCGATTCCCGAGGGCTACATCGCGGGGAAACGCTTCAGCACCATGACCGGACAGGCCGCCGGCAAATTGCTGCTCGCGCCGGTGGAACCGTTTCGGCAGCGGGGACAGTGCGGCGCCTGGGTTAGCGATTTCCTGCCCCACACCGCGGGCATCGTGGACGATCTGTGCTTCGTAAAGAGCCTGCACACGGACGCCGTGAACCATGCGCCGGGGATTTCCCTGATGCTGAGTGGCGCCCAGATTCCCGGGCGCCCGACCCTCGGCGCCTGGCTCACCTACGGGCTGGGCAGCGACGCGGAGAACCTGCCGGCGTTTGTGGTCATGACCTCCGTCAGCAAAGGAACGTCGTGTGGGCAGATCTTCTATGATTTCTACTGGGGATCCGGATTTCTCCCCTCGCGCTACCAGGGGGTGAAATTCCGGGGCAGTGGTGAGCCGGTCCTATACCTGGGGAATCCCGACGGACTCAGCCGGGAAACGCGCCGCGCCATGCTGGACGACCTGGCGCAGTTGAATGAACGACGCCTGCAGACGCAGGGGGATCCGGAGATCGCCACCCGGATTGCCCAATATGAAATGGCCTTCCGCATGCAGACCAGCGTGCCGGAATTGACCGATCTGTCCCGGGAACCCGAGGAGGTGCTCCGACTCTACGGGCCCGGGGTGCGCGAACAGGGAACCTTCGCCTACAACTGCCTCATGGCCCGGCGCCTCATCGAGCGGGGAGTCCGATGCGTCCAGGTAATGCATGCCGGCTGGGACCAACACAACAGCCTTACCACCGAATTATACACGCAATGCCGCGACACCGATCAACCCTCCGCCGGACTGGTTGCCGACCTCCGGCAACGGGGTCTGCTCGACGACACCCTGGTGGTCTGGGGTGGAGAGTTTGGACGCACACCGTTCATTCAGGGACAGTTGGACGACCGGAAGCGCTGGGGCCGGGATCACCATCCCTACGCCTTCACCTCCTGGCTGGCCGGCGGAGGCGTGAAGGCAGGGTTCACCCATGGGGAGACGGACGATCTCGGCATGAACGTGACGCGGGATCCGGTCCACGTTCATGATCTGCAGGCCACACTGCTCCACCTCATGGGCATTGATCACGAGCGCCTCACCTACCGGTTTCAGGGCCGCGATTTTCGTCTGACCGACGTCCACGGTCAGGTGGTGCAGGGGATTCTGGCCTGAGAGCCTGTTGGAGTGCGCCTTTTCACGGCGCACTCCAACAGGCTCTGAGGGATTCAGTCCTGCGGCAGGGTATCGGCGAAGCTGGCCTGGCGAAACCGGCGCTGGGCCTCGGACGTGGCGTCAGCGGGTTGGGCGGAATCGTTTTTCGGGCGGGCGGAGGTCAGAAGTCGCGCCAGCGCACCCACCAGGAACGCTTCATGACCCCGCCGGTAGCGATGGATGTCCGAGCGGCTCGGCCGCAGTCCGTTCGCGAGATGGTGGGTCATCGGCTCCTCATCGCAGAGCGCTTCGATGTCCCAGGAGCCATAGCGTCCGGTCGCCAGGCACCACAGCAGAATGGCAGCAAGCGTGCGGGCATCCGCTGTGGTGGCGGCCTCGATAGGCAGGGCCTCCGCCTCGGCCTGCACCCGTCGGATGAGGAGGACCGCGGGCTGCCAGGCCCGGAGATCCTCGGGAAAGATCGGGTTCGCCTCCGGTGTGAAGTTGCCGCGTCGATAGACCAGCGTGCTGTCAGGGTCTGCTTCCGGGTCGGTCATCGGTCCTGTTGATAGCGTCCGCCTTCGAGCCAGCAAGCGGCAAACACCTCCGTTTCCACGATTCGGCGCCCCTCGAAACGATCCCCGTTGATGGCCCCGCCCTCGGACCGTTCAGGCGTGGTCGTAAGAAGTCCGTGGGCCGAGAGAACTCCGTGCCTCCAGCTCTCCCTGTTCGGGGGCCGATTCCGGAGACGCCTCCCTCTATTCCCACGCGGCCACGGAACCTCCGCGGAGCCGAAGGATACGCCGACAGCGACGGGCAAGTTCAGGGTCGTGGGTCACCAGCACCAGGGCGGTGCCGGAAGCCGCATTCAGCTCAAAAATCATGTCGGCGACCCGACGCGCCGTGTCGTCATCCAGATTGCCGGTGGGTTCGTCCGCGAAAAGGAGTTGGGGCTCATTCACGAAAGCCCGGGCCAGCGCCACGCGCTGCTGTTCGCCCCCGCTCAACTGCGCCGGGTAGTGGTCCAGTCGTTCGGCGAGTCCGACCCGGCCCAGCAGTTGCACGGCGCGCTGGCGGGGTGCCCCGTTTCCGCGCAGCTCCAGCGGCACCAGCACGTTCTCGACGGCGGTCAGCGTCGGCAGGAGCTGGAAGTTCTGGAAGATAAAGCCGACGTGATCATTCCGGACCCGGGCCCGGGCGTCCTCGTCGAGGTCCCCCAGTGGCTTTCCGGCCAGGACGACAACGCCCGACGACGGCGAATCGAGTCCGGCACAGAGACCCAGCAGGGTGGTTTTTCCGCTGCCGCTCGGCCCCACGATGGCCAGCGTGTCGCCCGGGGCGAGTTCGAAGCTGACCTCGTGAAGGACGGTGAGGGGGCTCACCGCCGGACCGTAGGTTTTGGTCAGGCTACGGGCGGCGAGGATGGAGGGGGCGGACACGCGGAATAGGTGAAAAACCTCAACCGACCAGGGCCGGTTCGGCGCCCAGCGTTCCGCGCAGACTTTCCAGGTGCTCGGGACGCTTCACTCGATCCAGCATCACCCGCGACAGACTGAGGCGCTCCCGCAGACCGAGACGCAGGGCTTCATCGGCGTAGTAGGGCTTGGCGAGAAACTTCTCCACGTAGGCGACGTGACGTTGCCACAGCCGGATGTCCGACTTCTGGCGCGCTGCCAACCGTGCGGCGTACCAGTCACTGCCCAACACCCGCTCGCGCTGGAACAGTTCGCGGATCGCGGGATGCGACGGCGGATGGCCTTCGAAGTGTCCGTCGCGCATGCAATGCAGCAGGGCGCGAAGCGGCGGACAGGCCGCCTCGATCGAGCCGTCATTGAAATAGTGCGCGGCCACATGGCGGTGGGTGGCGATGACGTTGTCCACGGCGGCGGCGAACTCCGCGGGGTCCTGGAGTTCCGGACGCAGCATCTCGTCCGGAAGCACGGCATGGGGGTGGTTGAAAATGCGTCCGAAGAACCGGTTTACGAAGGAATGGGTGATGCGATAGCCCAGCCGGCTGGCCAGGATGGTCCTTCCCTCAAACTCCTGATCCTTGAGCGGCTCCAGGAGCCCCTGCTCGATGAGGCGTTGGGGATCCCGTTCCGCTTCTCCCATCCGGCACCAGACCTCCGGGACCAGCAGAGAAATATCGTGGTCCACCCGCACCTTGGGACCCAGGCACCCCGCACTGGTCAGAAAGCAGGGGTACCCGCTGACAATGTACCCCACCAGTGCGGCGTTCAGATCGTACACTGGAAGCAGCGCGTTGAAGGGTCCCTTGGTCATCGCCCCCTCGCTGCCCGCCCCGGTGGTGGAGGGAGACTTGCCAGTCATTGAGGAGATGAACTCCATGAACAGCTCCGGCAGTTCCATGTAGTGGATCGGACCGTAGCAGGCCAGCGAGGGAACCTTCTCCTCGGCCGGATTATTGCGACGACCGGCGAGGATGGAGCGGACGGGCACGTGCAGCGGACGCTCCGGCGTGAGGCGGCGGGCAAACCGCTGCGCCAGTTCGGCGAGGCGCGTCGAGCGGGGATCGGCGAGGTCCGGACGCAACTGCAGGTAGCGTGGGTTCTTGGAAGGCTTGCCCCCCACCAACCGTGGGAAGGCCGGGCACACGAAGAAGTGACGGCCGGGATCCGCGTCGACGGATTCAATCAACTCCTGCATCGGACGCGTGAACTGGTGGAATCCGATGGCTTCCTCGATGAGGTCGTGAGCCGTCGAACGGGGCAGGGGCTCGTAATTGGAATAGAAATTGCCGCCCTGCGCAAAGTCCCGCTCGGTCATGTGGTCGTATCCACGGACAATGGCATCGTCGGGACGCTGAAACAGGCGGGTCTCGCAATTGTGTACGAACTTGAAGGACGACGTCGCCGGATGCTCCGGGGCATCCGCCCCCAGCGCCGTCCGCGGCAGGGTGACCGAGGCGGTGATGTCATCCTCGGCCTGGATCTTCACCGCCGGATGAAAATCCTTGCGCAAGCCAAAGGTCCGCCAGGATCCATCGGCTCCGTATCCCACCCGGAGAAACTGGGTCGCCAGCTTCTTGCGTCCGAGACGCAGTTCGTTGGAGGACTCCCCATTGACGATGTCCACCGCGAACTGGTCGCGCCAATCCGCGTTCCAGGACGGTTTCCAGAAGCGCTTCACCACGAACACCAGTTCCTTGATGTGCTGCGGGATGGTCCCCAGCCACGCGTTGTACTCGTCGTGGTAATCCTCCGGACTGGGTGTCAGCAGCTTGATCACGCTTCCCAGGGAACGCTCCGGGGAGAGGATGGCCCGGGTGTCCTTGGCGTTCCGTTCCGGGTTCCGGAAGCGTTGGGAGTAGTCCCGCTTCAGCAAGGCGTCCACCGCATCGAAGTCACTCTGGAAGTCGGCGACAAACACCGGTCCATGGATGATCGCGTCGGTGATGGGCTTGGAGATCTCGGACTTGCCGCCACCGCTGACGGTGCAGGGTTTGTGGCAGAGAGTGCCGTCCGGCCGCGTGCCAATCAGTCGCCAGGCCCGGTTGCCCATGGGCTTCTCCAGATGGATGCCAAATCCGCTGGGAAGCAGGTAGTGGTGGTCCAGCAGCAGCTTGATGGAATGGGCGCCATCGGTCCCCTCCCAGGTGATCGACTGCGACTCCATGTCGAAGCGCGAGGTCTCGGGAACACAGACAATGGTCGGGAAGCGGCGATCCACCGCATAGCCCCCAGGCCGCACCTCCAGTTCGTTGGCATAGGAAGCGGCAATGTCGGCGTAGCGCTGGGGGTAGTCGTTCACATGCGCGCGACTGTCGAACTCGCCCGCGAGATCATAGCGGGGAAACACCAGCGCCCCCCCGGCATGTTCCTCTTCGGCCAGACCGAACAGGTTGGCGGCATAGCTGATCTGGGTTTTGACCTCCTTCTTGCAGTAGCCAAAGTAGTTGTCGCCGATGACGGTGAGGATCACCCCGGTCGCATCGCGGGCGCAGATCTTGAATGCCTGGCCATCGTTGTAGAGTTCGGCCGGATCCCGCCAGCACATGCCGTCCCGCCGCTGGCGTTCAGTGGCCTGGTCCCAGGCCGGCAGCCCCAGGTCCTTCTTGGTCACACTGCCCACCAGGTGCGGTGCCAGGATCACGCAGCCGGTGTGACCCGACCAGTGTTCGACATCCAGGGCGGCGTCGTTCTCGGGGAGGTTCGGATCCCCGGCGTTGCCGAAGATGGTTTCCACGAAGTCGAGGTTGCTCACCAGGGTGCCCGGCACAAAGAAGCGCGTTTCCATGCGCTGGGCTGCCAGCGTGCCCGTCACCTCAGGGCAGATCAGGGGACGCAGGTACAGTGACACCCAGCAGCGGGCCTGGCGTTCCTGCGAGGCGGTGAAGGGCAGTTGAAGCAGTTGCGGCGGGGCATCCAGGGCGCGACGGAGCAGCGCGGCGAAGACCGCCCGGGGTACCGCCTTTTTGTCGTCCGGAATGGGCAGCCCCCCCTCGGCGATGTGGAAGATGCCCGCCGTGGTTCGGCGATCGGACTTCGGATTGTGCAGGACGCCGTTGGCCAGGCGATAGCTGGCGACGATGTCGCTGGTGTACTCGCTGCGGTCGGGAGGGATCGACGCGGTGCGGGCGAGTCCGGCCCGGTCGAGAATCAGTGTGCCGCCGGGCAGGCGCGGCGGCACCACCAGGTCACCGAGGTAATCGTAGAGAAAGGCCTGAATCCGCGCGTCAGGCGCACAGAGATGGGAGGCCAGAAGTCGGTCCTTCTCCCGACTGTGGGCAATGAAGGAGGCCATGATGGCCGCCGCCTCCGGATTGACTGCCGCCTCGTATACCGGGAGGCCCAGTTCGGCGAGCTTGAGATTGAGGTGCCGGATTTCCGCGTTGCTGGAAAGCGCGCTGGTCATGGTGGGGGAGCCGTCGAATGGGACTTCCCATCCGAACGACCGACGGACACCTATAGCCTGAGCGCGGGGGCTGCAAGCAAGGGTTCTGGGGAATGGTCATTTTCCCATCCAGGGAGGGCGGACGATCACTTGACGATAGGCTGGGAGGTCCCTGTTCTTTCCGGGTGATCCAGTCCGGCATTCTCCATCCCCAACTACTCGCCCTGCTCGCCCGGGTGCGCCACACCAACACCCTGGTCATTGCGGATTCGATGTTTCCGTCCTGGCCGGGGCTCATCGAGGTGGACCTCTCCCTGGTGTATGGAGTTCCGACCGTGCCGCAGGTGCTGTCCGCCGTCCTGGCCAATTGGAAATGCGGGACGGCCTGGATGGCGGGGGAGTTCGAAAAACACAACCCGGTCGCCGTGCTCGAGGAGTTCCGGGGAGCGTTCGGTGCGGTGCCGTTGGTTCTGGAACCCCATCTGCAGCTCAAGGAACGGGTCCCGCGGGCACTCGGGTTGATTCGGACGGGCGAGGCGCGGATTTACACCAACGTGGTGCTGGAGTCCGCGTGAGCCGAAACCTTTCGGAAGGTTAACCACGGATTGCACGGATGGGCACGGATAGGGGACAGGGGAAAGGGGATCCGAAGCAGTGACTGTGTGGCAAGAATGGGGACCGAGATCGACTCCCCGAAAACTCCCGGCATTTCTTCGCCTCTTGGCTCCTTCGTTGTTTAAATCCCCTCTTCCTCGGCTTTCCCCCATCCGTGCTCATCCGCGCGATCCGTGGTCTTCCCCGCTTCGTCTTCTGACGCTGTCTCAAACAATTGCCGTTGACCCAGCAGCTCCAGGGACAAGGATGGGCCAGCTTCACTCTCCCCCTGCGAGGATGCCAAGCTTCGCCAGTCGCGGTGGGAGGACGGTGCGACTGTTTCAACCTCGCTCGATTCCATGAACTCCGCCCGATACTGCCCGACTTCAGAATCTTCTCGCCGGGGGTTCACCCTGATCGAACTCCTGGTGGTAATCGCCATCATCGCCATTCTGGCCAGCATGCTGTTGCCCGCCCTGGCCAAGGCGAAGGCGAAGGCCAACCAGTCGTACTGCCTCAACAGCACGCGACAGATTGGTCTGGCAGTTTCCCTGTATGGCGGGGATTACCGGCAGCGGATTCCCCTCTGCCGAAACTGGGGGAAGAACTGGGGGGGCGACCACGCGCTGAGGCCGGATCCCGTGTGGATGCCGGAAATCCTGTCGCCGTACATCGGCACCAACACCTCCAAACCCCGGACGAATGAGACGTCATTCGCCAAGTATCGTCCCCGGCAGGGAATCTACTCCTGTCCGGTCGCCCTCCGCGTCAAACTCAAGGCCGGCGCCCCCGGCGCGGGGTTCACCGAGGAAAAGTTCTTCGGCAACGACGGGGTGACCTACGTGTGGAATCATATCTATCTGAAGAAGGACCGGTCCGGCTATGAGGAGTCGCGACCGGTTAGCGGAAGGGCGGACACCGCCATCGTCAATCCGTCCAAGGCGACGCTGACCTGGGAGATTCCCTACTGGGACTCCCGGACCATGCCGCACAACGGCGGCATGAACCTGGTAATGGCCGATGGGCACTCGGAGCGCGTGCGGGGGAATCCCAAGGAGAATGACTGGTGGGCCTATCACAGCCGCGATGGGTGGGAACCGGAGTGACCCCGGGTTGTCGGATCTCGTCAGCCGGCGACTAGGCGGCGCTGGGCCGCGCAGGCTTTGATCGGCGGTACCCCTTCGCAGCCGGTACGGCGTGGGCCAGCGGGATGGCGGCCTCCACGGTGGTGCCCTTGCCGGGAGCGGACGCGATGCGGAAACGCGAATCTGCTGCTCCGCCCGCTTGCGGTCGCTGATGTCCACCACCACGGCACTGCAGTTGGGAAGGGTCGCCGATCGCGTCGCCTCGATGCTGATGGTGCGGGGGGTGGAGCCCCTCAGGACGAATTCGCCGGTTTGCCGGCCCGGCCCGGCGAATACCCGCTGCAGAAAGGAGCTGAACGCGGCCCGGGCCGCCGGGGTGAACCATTGTTTCAGCGGCGCGCCCACCACGCTGGAACGATCCCGGTGCAGGAGACGGGCGCCCGTGTGGTTGACTCGCTCGATGGCCCCATCGGCGGCCAGGGTGAAGTAGCCCGCCGGGGAGAAATCGTACAGATGTCGGCACGTTCCCGTAACGGGCTCTTGCGCTTTCCCCTCGGCGTTGATCCTCTTGTTGCGCTGAGGGACAGCAGATCCATTTGGGGTAATCCCGATCCCGGGATTCCAGTGAGGTGCTTGGGCGATGCGCAAGCCATCAGTCCTTTCTTCGCTTCCCCAATTCCCAAGTTGTCTCTTTGTCGGGAGCCGCAATCCGGACTCCGTTCATCGCACTCATCCTCCTGCCATGCACATCATTCCCCTGAAACGCGAAAGAACCTCTGGAAATCCGTCAGGATTCACCCTCATTGAACTGCTGGTCGTCATCGCCATCATCGCCATTCTGGCCGGAATGCTCCTGCCCGCCCTGGGCAAGGCGAAGACCAAGTCGCAGGGCATTGCGTGCATGAACAACACCAAGCAGCTGATGCTCGCCTGGAGGATGTATGCGGACGACAACGCGGACAAGCTGACCCATGCCTACGGGACTCCCTACGGTTGGATGGGGACCAGTTCCCTGGACTTCGAGGGCGGCAACCGGTCGAACTGGGACGTCACGGCGGACATTGCGAAAGGACCGCTGTGGTCCTACTCCGGGAAATCACCAGCCATCTACAAATGCCCGGCGGACAACTCCACGGTGAAACCGACGTCAGGTCCCAGAAAGGGACAGGCGGTCTCCCGGGTGCGGAGCATGTCGATGAATGCCTGGGTCGGCGGCAACAACGGCGCGCATACCTGGTTCGGCGGCAAGGAATGGCGGATGTACATCAAGTCCAGCGACATGGTTGATCCCGGCCCGGCGATGACCTGGATCCTCATTGATGAACGTGAGGACAGCATCAATGACGGCTTCTGGGTCACCCAGATGCCCGGATACCCCAACCCCTCCTCCACCATCATCACCGATTACCCCGCCGCCTATCACAACCGCGCTGGCGGGCTGGCCTTTGGCGACGGACATTCGGAGATTCACCGCTGGGTGGATCCGCGGACAGTGCC
>JBDKKE010000188.1:0-19498 GCA_039796255.1 Verrucomicrobiota bacterium
TCGCGGAACCCAGCGTGTCCAGTCACCACTGCGAAGTGTCCGTCAAGGGTGACGACATCGTGGTGAAGGATCTGGGGTCCACGAACGGGACGTTCATCAACGAAACGCAGCTCGCTCCCGAAAAGGAGACGCCGCTGCGGCCGGGACAGACCCTCCGCCTGGGACAGGTCGAGTTTCGCTACGAAACCGGCAAGCGCCAGACCGAGCAGGCCCGGCCGACTGTCAAGATCGGTGAGATCGGCAACAGCCCGACCACGGTCATCGCCAAGAAGAACTCCCAGTTTGGCAAGAAGACGAACAACACCAACAAGATCTTCCTCGCGGTGGGCGCCGTGCTGGTGATCATCATCATCGTGTTGCTGGTGGTCGCCTTCTCCGGACTCGGAACCAGTGCACCCTGATGAGATCGAAGTCAGGATCAATGGTCCAAGGCTCTGATTGGAGTCCAGGCAGTTTTCAGGATGGGAGAGGGACGGCGAAGCCGCTTGTCGTTGTCCCAAAGATCCCTTCGACTGCGACTTGACGACAGCCCCCCCCGTCGGGAAGTTGATTTCGAGATATGTCCGAGAAACGTCAGCAGTCCATGAGGCGCCGGGAAGCGCGGGATTTGGATATCGAAATCAGCTTCCTCGAGGGACTCCTCCGCCGCGATCCGGGATTCGTCGAGGCTCTGGAACTGCTGGGAGATGACTACACCCTTCGCGGCCGTCCCCTCGACAGTCTGGCGGTGGATGTCCAGTTGCAGACGCTACGCCCGCGCGATCCGGTGGTTCACTTCAATCTGGCCTGCAGCCTGGCGCTGAGCGGTGAGGCCGAGCGGGCCTGCATCGAACTGGAGCGGGCCCTGGAGCTTGGCTTCCGCGATTTCCGGTCTCTCCAGCGCGATCCCGATCTCGCCACTGCCCGCAAGCACCCGGCTTACAAGCGCGTGCGGACGAAGATGCGGGAACTCAAGGTGAGCGCTTCCTGAAGTCCGCTCAGGGAGCCGCCATCGGTGGGGTTCGACCGGCGGGATCCAGGGGAGTGAGCGGAGTGAAGTCCTCCTGGACCACTTCCATGCGACCGCGAAAGCGATGAATCAGTTTTCGGCCTCCCACCGCGCTGTCCACCCGCTCATCCACCCAGACTCCGGACGGCAGCCGACGCCGAACCACTTCCATCCGGAAATCATCCAGCACCGCCAGGAACCCGCCGATGGACACCGGTTCCCGCAGTGAGGATTCGATCCGCACCGGCTCCAAATCCACCGCGTCCACCCAGAGGCGACCTTCCATCCGGGCAAGAATCCGATCCGCAATGCCGCCCCCGCGCGCGCCCGCCTTCGGTTCAAAGGCCAGCACATACGTCCAACGCCCCTCCCGCTGCTCGGTTTCCAGCACCCGATAGTCAAAACGCTCCAGCATTTCGCGATTCAACGGATGCTCGCCCCGGGAGGATCGGCCACGGCGCCCCGCATCGTCATCCCCGTCCCCGTTCCCGTCCCTGTCCCCGTCCTTATCCTTATCCTTATCCTTGTCGTGGTGATCCCGGTCTCCGCGCCGCTGCGCCCCGCGGCGGGCCCGCTTGGAGGCTTCCGCACCCTCACGCCGGACCAGGGTTGACGTCAGCTCCGCGCCATCCACCGCCACCGCATGCTCCTTGGAACTCCGCTCCTTGAGGCGTCCCTTGGAATCAAACTCCTCCACCACCGTCACCCGACGAAAGGTGTACTGCGTCCCGGCAACCCGATTGGACCATCCATCGGATCGCTCCAGGACGCGGGCCAGAATCTGCTCTGCGGAAAGTGCCTCCGGCGGTGCTTCGGAATCCGCCCCCCGCATTCCCCAGACGGTCACCACCGCGGACAAAAGGACCGCCAGCCATCGGCCATGGGAACGATGGATCATCCGGGGCGGGCCCTCAGAAGACCGTGTTGTCGGGAATCACCGTCCCCTTGGGAATGACCAGCACGCCATCGCGGACGTAGTAGAGCGGGTGATCCACGTCGTCCGGCTTGCCCACCGGGGACAGGATGCAGCCCTCTCCGATGCGCACGTTTTTGTCCACAATGGCCCGCTCGATCCGTGTACCCCGGCCGACCCCGAGGGGAATGCCGCAGTTCTCCGGACGGCTACGCCGCGCGGGCGAGTCGTAGATGTCGGCGCCCATCATGAAGGTATGGGAGAGGAATGAACCCTCGTTCAGCACCGACCGGATGCCGATCACGCTGTGCTGGATGCGTGCGTCGCTGATGATGCAGCCATCGGAGATGATCGCATGATCGATCGCCGCGCCGTTGATCTTGCTCGCCGGCAGGAATCGCGGACGGGTGAAGACCGGGGGGTCGAAGAAGTTGAACTTCGGGATATCGCTGGTCTGGTCGAGATTGGCCTCCCAGAAGCTCCGGATCGTTCCGATGTCCTCCCAATAGCCCTGATACACGTGGGAATAAACCCGCTTGCGCTCGATCGCTCCGGGAATGATGTGTTTCCCGAAATCGGTCAGGTTGTTGTTGAGCAACTCGAACAGCACCTCGCGGTTGAAGACGTAGATGCCCATGGACGCCAGGTAGAGTTCCGCGTCGCTCTGAATGCCGAGGGAGGGATAGCTCGCGCGGTCCAGCTTGAAGGTTTCCAGCACGGCGGGATCCTTGGGCTTCTCCACGAAGCGGGTGATTCGCCGTTCCCCGTTCACCTGCAGGATGCCCAATTCCTCCGCATCCCGGGCGATGACCGGGAGGGTGGCGATGGTGAGATCCGCCGAGGACTCCGCGTGCGCCTCGATGACCTTCTGAAAGTCCATCTGGTAGAGCTGGTCGCCCGAAAGAATCAGCGCATAGTCAAAATCCGTGTTTTGAAAATGCATCAGATTCTTCCGCACCGCGTCGGCCGTGCCCTGATACCAGGTGGAGGAGGCCATGGTCTGCTCGGCGGCTAGCAACTCCACGAAGCCATGTCCGAAGTGGTCAAACTTGTAGCTCTGCGAAATGTGCCGGTGGAGGGAGGCGGAGTTGAACTGCGTGAGCAGATACATCCGCCGGATGCCGGAGTTGATGCAGTTGGAGATGGGGATGTCCACCAGCCGGTACTTGCCGGCCAGCGGCACCGCCGGCTTGGCCCGATCGCGGGTCAGCGGAAACAGACGGGTACCCTGTCCGCCCCCCATGATAATGGCCAGGGTGCGGTTCCGGAGATCGGTTCGGTGATGAGAAGGCATGGCTCGGACCTGGGTGAAAACGTATCGGCTGACGCCCAAGGAATACCCTCTCGGGGCCGGGGGCTCAAGTGGTGAGGCGCAAAGAAGCGCGAAACGAATGGGTGTCGCTAGTTTGGGAGCGTCCGAGTGAACTCCCTGCTTGCCTGCCCCAGCTCCTTCCGGTGACCTTCACGAACATTCGCGCTCCATGAATCTTGGCGACATCCTGACGGCAAAACAGATCGTGCCGGAATTGCAGGCCACCGACCGATGGGCCGCCATTGACGAACTCATTGGCGCGCTGGTCGAGGCCGGGAGGATCGCGCCGGCGGACCGCGAGGCTGTCACCGCCGTCGTCAAGAAGCGGGAGCAGTCCATGAGCACCGGGATCGGGTTCGGCATCGGCATTCCCCACGCCTCGACCGATCTCATCCCGGAAGTGGTCGCCGCCTTTGGCCGTTCCAAGGAGGGCGTGAGCTTCGACGCCCTCGACAATCAGCCGGTCCATTTGGTCACCCTGTTCCTGGTACCCCAGGGCCAGTTCCAGAAGCACCTGCATACCCTGGCCGGCATCGCCAAGGTGCTTCGCCGGGAGGAGTTCCTCAAGGCACTGGAAGACGCCCCCACGGCCGACGCCATCATGGAAGTCGTCCGCCACTACTCAGCCCAGCGCTGAGCGGTATCGCAATGCCCTTGATTTCCCCGGGAAGCGCGCGTTTCGCGTGTTCGCCGGATCGCACTTGCTCCTCAGGGTGCGCGCAACTGCCAGCGGAACGGGGTGAGCCTCATTCCCAGCCCCAGTCCAATGTCGCGGGCGCGCACGACCCAGACCGTTTATTTTCACCCTGATCCGACTCCATGTCCTCCTCGCTCCCCCATTCGATTCTTGAACAGCGAATCCGTCTCGCCGTCGGCCAGGTCCTGCCCGGGGCAAACGTGGACAGCATCCGGGTCCGCCCGTGTCCCGATCCGAAACACGGAGACTACCAATGCTCGGCCCTCATCGGCATCGCCAAACAGGCGGGACTCAACCCACGGCAGTTCGCCCAGGACGTGGCGGCGGCGTACTCGGGACTCCTGACGGAAGCAAGCCAGCGGCACATTGAGACCGGCATCACGCTCACCATCGCCGGGCCCGGATTCCTCAATTTCAGCCTCGGTTCCACCGCGGTCTTTCCGGCGATCCTTCGCAGCGCCATCGAGGGCAGGCATCTTTTCTTTGAGACGGCCGAGAAGCCCCGGACCATCGTCATCGACTTCAGCTCGCCCAACGTGGCCAAGCCGATGCACGTCGGACACATCCGCTCCACGGCGCTCGGCGACTGCCTCGCCCGCACCCTGCGGTTGCTCGGACACCGGGTGATCACCGACAATCATCTGGGCGACTGGGGCACCCAGTTCGGCAAGCTGCTGGTCGGATGGAAGACCCACCTCGATCGGACGGCGCTGGAGTCCGACCCCATTGCCGAACTGGAACGGCTGTACCGGACGGAGAACACCGCCGGAGAGACTGACCCCACCCGATTGGAACAGGCGCGCCAGGAGTTGGTGAAGCTCCAGGCTGGGGATGCCGAGAATCTCGGCATCTGGCAGGAGATGATCCGCCTCTCCCAGGCGCAGTTTGACGCGATCTATGGCCGGCTCGGCGTGCGGTTCGACCACACCCTCGGGGAGAGTTTCTACAATCCGCAGCTCAGCGGGGTGGTCGCGGATCTTCTCGCCCGCGGCATCGCCCGGGATAGCGAGGGCGCGGTCGCGGTTTTCAGCGACGGTTCGCTGCCCCTCAAGGAGGATCCCTTCCTGGTCAACCGCGATGGCGAATGGCAGGCGGACCCGGCGCTCATCCGCAAGAGCGACGGCGGGTACAACTACATGACCACGGATCTGGCCACCCTGGATTACCGGATTCGGACCTGGTCGCCCGATGAGATTCTCTACGTGGTCGACGACCGCCAGGCGCCGCACTTTCGCAAACTGTTTCTTGCCTTCGGACGCTGGCAATCGGAGGCGTCCAGGAAGGTGGTCGTGCGTCATGTGGGCTTTGGAAAAATCCTCGGCGAGGACGGCAAACCCTTCCGAACGCGGGCCGGGGACACCATCCGGCTCGCCGAACTGCTGGACGAAGCCGAGTCCCGGGCACTCCAATTGGTCACGGAGAAGCGTCCGGAGTTGGAGGAATCCGCGCGGCAAACCATTGCCCGCATCGTGGGACTGGGCTCGGTGAAGTATCAGGACCTGCTGCCCAACCGGCAGAGCGACTACGTGTTCTCCTGGGACAAGATGCTGGCCCTGTCTGGCAACACCGCCCCGTACCTGCAGTACCAGTACACCCGCGCCTTCAAGGTGGTACGGGACGGCGGCGCGTATGATCCGGCCCAGTTGGACTCGGCCGTGCCGTCCGAACCCGCCGAACTCGCCCTGATCAAGCACCTGCTCAACTTCGGTCTCACCCTGGAGGCCGTCGGCGCAGAGTGCCGTCCCAACTACCTCTGCAACTACCTGCATGAACTGGCGGGGCACTACTCGCGATTCTATGAGAGCTGTCCGGTGCTCAAGGCCGCGGAACCCGTCCGTTCCCTGCGGCTGGCCCTGTGCGACCTCACGGCCCGCGTGCTGCGGACCGGACTTGGGGTGCTCGGGCTGGAGGCGCCGGAACAGATGTAGCCGCGCAACGCTACGGGCGTCCGGGTTCGTCAAACTTTCGCTTGCTGCATCGGGACAGGGGCGGGGTATCGTGCGCCCGTCGACCGCGTCCTCCTCCGCAGGGAATCCGCGATCATTCGAAACCGTTCCCGATGCACCTTCCCGCCCGATTTCAGTGCCGTTGGATGGCCTTCCTGCTCCTGACCGCCCTTCCATTCGCAGGGCTCCGACTCGCCGCCCAGGACACCCCGCCCACGATCACCTCAAGTCCGCAGACGCAGACGGTCAACGCCGGCCAAAACGTCACCCTCGACGTCCAGGCCAGTGGCACCGCCCCGCTTTCCTTCCAATGGTGGTTTGATTCCCTGCGTTTGCCCGGGGCCACCAACAGCAGCCTGGTGCTGAACTTCGTGGACGCACTGGACTCGGGTTCCTATCTCGCCGTGGTCACCAACGCCTTTGGGGCGGTGACATCGGCTCCTGCGGTGCTGACCGTCATCGGACCGCCGATCATTTTGGAGGGTCCCACCAACGTCACCATCTACACCGGCCAGACCGCAACCTTCAGTGTGCTCGCCTTCAGCCGGACGACCAACACCTACCAGTGGCTGTTCCAGGGGAACACCCTGCCCGATGCCACCAATCGCATCCTGACGCTGTCCAACAACACCACCAACAACAGCGGCTTCTATTCGGTGCAGGTGCGCAACAACAACGGCACGACCACCACCCTGCCGGCGGAATTGCAGGTGCTTCCCCTCCCCATGCCGGCTCTCCGTTTCGGGGTGGTGACGGTCACCAATCGCATCCGCGTCCCGGTGCTCTACACCGCCTACGGCATCGAAACCAATATCAGCCTCTCCGCCGAATGGGATCCCGCCCACTACGGCTTCGCCGCCTTCGAGCCCGACCTGGGCGCACTGGAGCCGGATCCCGGCCTGACCCGGGGAACGGCACGGGTCCGTCCGGCTTCCCTGCCGCCGTCCACCGAGGTGACTCTCGACGACACTCAGATCGGGGAGGGACGCCTGGGCATCCGCCTCAACTGGGATCCGGGTGTGTTTCTCCCGCCCGGGGAAAGCACCGTTGGCAGTCTGGTGTTTGAACCGCTGCAGGGAATTCAGAGTCTCTACGCAGGTCGCCTCGGACTCACCAACCAGCCGGTCGCCGCTCTGGTCTCTCCCCCCGTGGAAGGTCAAACCAACATTCTCCTGTCCGCCATCGATCCGCAGGTGATTCTCGCCTCTCCCTTCGTGCTGGACCGCCAGACCGGCTACCTCCAGCAAACCATTGAGTTTGCGAATCCCGGCAACCGGTTTGCGACCAATGCCCGCCTCACCGTTTCCGGACTGGGTTTCGACCGCAATACCAACGGCATCGCCCTGGCCAATGCGCAGGGGTATCTTCTGCCGGACTTCCTGCCCTACGTGGACTTCGGGGCCATTGCCCCGTCGGAGCTCCGCAGGGGGGTGCTTCAATACTACGTGACCGACCGCCTGACCCGGCCGGATCCGCTGTTCACCATGTATGCGACCCCGGAGGTGCAGTTCAATCCTCCGTCGGGAAATCTCCTCCAGGCCACCGTGCGCTACACCAACGACCTGGTGCTGGTGGAGTTCCCCACCTTTCCCCTGTTCCGCTACTACATCCAGTACTCCTCCAACCCCACCAACTTCGCGTCGGGAGCGGTGCAAACCTCCCTGCCGCACGTGCTGGGGACCGGTTCCAGCCTGCAGTGGCTGGACAGCGGACCGCCCCGCACCCAGCCGGCCGGAGAGGGCGAACAGCGCTTTTATCGAGTTCTCGAAGTTGAGTAATCCCGCACCGTCCCGACCGTCTTCATGAATCCCCGCTTCTCCCGATCGCTGCGCCCCCTGGCCGCCGTGGCGGCCGCTGCCGCCGCCTTCTCCGCCGTTGCCCAGGAGAGTCCCTACGACCTCGAAAAGTCCGGCTGGTACGTTCGCGCCGGCGCCTACTATCAGTTCGGACTCTCGGTCTCGGTCAACACGGTCAGCACACCGCCTCCACCGACGCCCGGCGTGTATGACAACGGCTACGTGCTCCGGGACATCAACAACGGCGCCGACGATCTGACCTGGAACTGGGGCTATCAGGACGGCAGCCAAGTAGTGGACGGCACGCTGGAGATGTCGCGCATCAACGGGCTTAAAAATGTCGATTCGCTCACCGGGTTCGGCGACGGAAATCTCTTCGGACCCGAGATTCTCGTGGGGTTTGAGTTTTTCCGCTTCGATATCGGAAAGCGGGATGCCCGCTTCGGATTCGAACTGGGCCTTCGCTTCGGCAGCTATTCCGGCAACGACCGCTCCAGCGTCCAGAGCGATGTCCGGCAGGATGTGGACCGCTTCGACCTCGGTGGCATCGTCCCGCCGCTTCCGCCCTACTCGGGTTTGTACAGCGTCGCCGGCCCCCTGATTTCCCTCACGCCGTCGGCCCAGCCCAGCCGCAATGCGGTGGCCACTTCCACCCTGGCCACCGATCTGTCTGCGGACTTCTACACCGGCCGTTTCGGCGCCTGGATCTCAGTCCCCATCACTGAGAAATTCTCCGCCGGATTCAGCGCCGGCTACACCACCATTTACGCCTACGGGACGGCGGAGTTCACCCAGACGCAGACCTACTCCAATCCGCTCATCCCCAACTCCACGGCCTATCAGAGTCAGAATGAGGGCGACTGGCTACCGGGTGCCTACTTCCAGATCCGGGGCAACTACGCCATCCGCGAATGGGTGGGCCTCTATGCCGGAGTCGAGTGGTCCTACAATGGCGCGCTGCGCATCCAGGGACTCTCCTACGAAGCGGCCTTCGACTTCGGATCCACCTTCGGCGTCAACGGCGGCGTACAGTTCTCCTTCTGAAAAGGCGGTTGAACCACGGAGAGCGCGGATCGACACGGATCGATGCATTCGACAGCAGCAGCCATGCATCGGCTCCCGCCGGTCTTCTGCCCTTTTTTCCCCCTCCCCCTATCCGCGTTGATCCGTGCTATCCGTGGTCAAATAACTCTCCCTGTCCGGTCTCCACTCGGCGGAACGCCGCGGTGCTGAGTTCGGGGGAGCGGGTGGCGAGTCCCGCCTTGCGGCAGCCGATGTGGAACAGCTGCGAGATCTGCTCGGCAAACAGGCCCTCGCCGCGCATGCGGGTTCCGAAGCCCGGATCGTTCAGCCGCCCCCCGCGCATCGCCCGGAGCTGCCCCAGCACTTTTTCTTTCCGGTCGGGAAAATGACGCTCCAGCCAGTCCTCAAACAGCGGAGCCACCGCCAGCGGCAGTCTCAGGACCACCTTGCCGGCAAACGTCGCCCCGGCCGCCGCGGCCGCCGCCAGCAGGTGGGGAATTTCGTGGTCGTTCACGGCTGGAATCACCGGGGCCACCATCACCCCCACCGGAATCCCGGCGTCGGCCAGGCACCGGATCGCCCGCAGTCGCGCGGCTGGCGGTGAGGTCCGCGGTTCCAGAATGGACCGCAGTCCCGCATCCAGCGTGGTCAGCGACACCATCACCAGCGTCGCCCGATGACGGGCCAGTTCCGCCAGCAGGTCCACGTCCCGGGTCACCAGGGCATTCTTGGTGACCAGTCCGACAGGATTGCGGAATTCAGCCAGCACCTCCAGGCAACGGCGGGTGATCCCCAGGTTCCGCTCCACGGGTTGGTAGCAGTCCGTGACCCCGCTCAGCGCGATCACGTCGGGCATCCAGCGACGGGACGACAACTCCTCCCGCAGTAACCGCGGTGCCTCATGCTTGACCATGATCCGGCTCTCGAAATCCAGACCCGCGCTGAAGCCGAGATACTCATGGGTGGGCCGGGCGTAGCAGTAAATGCAGCCATGCTCGCAGCCACGGTACGGATTCAGACTCCAGGTGAACCCGATGTCCGGACTGTCATTCCGGGTCAGCGCACTCTGGCTCTGATCCGGAAGGAACTGGGTTCGCGGCAGCGGTTCCTCGGCGGGATCCAGTCCGCTGTCCGGTTCCACCTCCCGGTGGACCCCGGCAAAGCGGTTCGGAGGATCAAATCCCGCGCCCCGGTGTCCGGTGCTGGAATTCGAGTTCATGGATCCACATCCGAATCCGCGCGGCAGCGCGGCTCCACCACCACCGCGATCAGGCCATCGCGCGGGCGATGGCATTCCACCAGGGATCGTGGAGCGCGGCCACCAGGGCGCTGAATTCTGCGGAGGCGGTTTTCACGGACAGCGTGTCGCCACCGACCGTTCCAATCACTGCGGCGGGAACGCCCATGATGGTCACCTGCTTCACCACCCTGGCGGCATCCGCGGCGGCAACCGAAATCACCACCCGGCTCTGCGTCTCGCCAAAGAGCAGGGCGTCGAGGCGGGGAGACGCTTGACCCGGGGCCGCACCGCCGGACAGCGCGGTGAGATCCACCGTGGCCCCCACGAAGCGGAAGGTTTCCCGGGCGACCTGGTTGCTGAAGCAGCTCTCGGCCAGCGCCACGGCCAGTCCGCCGTCGCTGCAATCGTGCGCGCTCTTCACCACCCCCTCGTGGATGAGCCCGATCAAGGTCGTGTGCAGCACCGCCGCCGCCTCCAGATCCACGCGGGGCGGAAGGCCGTTCTTCTGACCATGAATCGTCTTCAGGCAGGCGCTGCCGCCCAGGCCCTGGAGCGGGTCCGCCAAATCCACCGCGGTGCCGAGGAGAAGGATGGCGTCCCCCTCGTCCTTGAACCACTGGGTGGTGATGTGCTTCGGATCGTCAATCACGCCCACCACCGCCACCGTCGGAGTCGGGTCGATGGCCCCCAGCGCGCCGCGCTGGTTGTAGAGCGACACATTCCCCCCGGTCACCGGGGCTCCGAAAGCCAGGCAGCCTTCGGCCAGTCCGCGGACCGATTCCTTGAGCTGCCAGAAGATTTCCGGGTGATGCGGATTGCCGAAATTGAGGTTGTCCGTGGAACCCACCGGCAACGCGCCCGCACAGGCCAGATTGCGGCAGGCCTCGGTGACGGCGGCCTTTCCACCCTCGTAGGGGTCCAGGTACACGTAGACGCCATTGCAGTCGACGGTGAAGGCCACGTACTTCTCCCCGATCTTCCGGTCACCCACCTTGGCTGCCAGCTCGGCGCTCATCACCGGCAGGGAATCGTCCTTGATGCGGATGACGGCGGCATCACTTCCCGGACAGACAATGGAACCGTCGCGCACCATGTGGTCGTACTGGCGATACACCCAGTTCTTGGAGGCAATGGTGTGATTGGCCAGCAGCTTCCGCAGGTCACCCGCGGGATCGGTGGTGTCGGGGATGCCGTCCAGTCGGAAGGCGCGGACCTCCGCCCAGTAGGCGGGTTCGCGGGCCTCGCGGAAGTAGATGGGCGCCTCGTCGGCCAGTTTCTTGGCGGGGACATCCACCACCACCCGTCCGCCATGGCGGACCACCATGCGCCCGGTGTCGGTGACCACGCCAATCTCCGCCCAGGGCAGGTCCCACTTGTCGAAGATCCGCTTCACCGCCTCCTCATGGCCCCGATGGACCACGATGAGCATGCGCTCCTGGGATTCGGAAAGCATGATCTCGTAGCTCGACATGTTCGGCGCGCGCTGCGGGACCTTGTCGAGTTCGATCTCGATTCCGGTGCCGGCGCGGGCCGCGGTTTCGCAGGTGGAGCAGGTCAGTCCGGCCGCCCCCATGTCCTGCATGCCGGCAACCACCCCGGTGGCCAGCAGTTCCAGACAGGCTTCGCAGACGAGCTTCTCCATGAAGGGATCGCCCACCTGCACCGCGCCGCGCTGCTTCTCGGCGGATTCCTCGGTGAGATCCTGCGAGGCGAAGGCGGCCCCGGCCAGGCCGTCGCGTCCGGTGGCCGGTCCGACATAGAACACCGGATTTCCCACCCCCTTGGCCGCGCCGCGGGTGATCTGTTCGTGCCGCAGCACGCCCAGGGCGAAGGCATTGACCAGCGGATTGCCCTCGTAGCTTTTGTCGAAGCAGACCTCGCCAGCGATGGTGGGAATGCCGAAGCAGTTGCCGTAATGGGCGATTCCGGAAACCACCCCGGAAAACAGGCGGCGCACCTCGGGATTGTCCAGTTCGCCAAAGCGCAGGGAGTTCAATGCGGCGACCGGACGGGCCCCCATGGTGAAAATGTCGCGAATGATGCCGCCTACGCCGGTGGCCGCGCCCTGGAAGGGTTCAACGGCGCTGGGATGGTTGTGGGACTCGATCTTGAAGGCGATGGCCACGCCGTCCCCGACATCGATGATGCCGGCGTTCTCCTCGCCGGCGCCGACCAGGATCTTGTCCCCCTTCGTGGGAAAGGTCTTCAGCACCGGCCGGGTGTTCTTGTAGGAACAGTGTTCCGACCACATCACCGAGAAAATGCCCAGCTCAGTGTAGGTGGGCGTCCTCCCCAGGATTTCGAGGACCTTCTGGTACTCGTCGGGGGTGAGGTTGTGTTTGGCGACGAGTTCCGGGGTGATGGCAGGTTCGTTCATCAGCGCAGCGGGCAGTGGCCCGCGAAAGGAGGCGGTACAGTAGGCACCCGGCGGAAGGCGACAAGGACTTCGGGGCAGGACTTCAGGGCAGATCCCAGGGGACGCAGCCCCCGGCGAGCCGCCATGCGGGGGGAAACCACCCCCTTCCAGCGGACAATTTCGGTTTGATTTCGGTCAAGGAATGGGCGGCAGGTTCTGCTAGGATGACTCCATGTTTCAGGGCATGAACCGACTACCAGGCCTGGGTGCCGCCCCGTTCGCCGCTGCGTGGACCGCCATTCATCTGGCGATGGGTCTGGGGATGGGTCTGGGGACGGTCCTGGCCCAGGACTTTCAGGGCGCCACACACCTCGTTCCGTTCGAGGAGGAAAACCTGCAGTACGGCAAAACACCGGCCACCGGATCCATCACCCGCCTGCAGTCCCGTCTGGACCGCGGTGACCTGGAGCTCAAATGGGACGAACGGCGGGGGTATCTTCCGGCCGTGCTCAACGCCTTGGGCATTTCGCCCCAGTCCCAGGTCCTGGTTTTTTCCAAGACCTCCTTCCAGCGGGATCGCATTTCGCCCCAGAACCCACGCGCCCTGTACTTCAACGACGATGTGTACATCGGCTATGTGCCGGGATCCCCGTTGCTGGAAGTGTCCATGGCCGATCCCAAGCTCGGCGGGGTTTTCTACACCCTGGAGAACCACCGTGCCCCCCATCCCAAATTTGTGCGCACCGACAACTGTCTGGAGTGCCATGCCGGAGCCAAGACCATGGGAGTGCCCGGACACGTCATCCGCTCGTTCGAGACCGACGAACGCGGGGTGACCGACCTGTTGACCGGGACGGAAATGATCACCCACCGGACCCCGCTCGCCGACCGGTGGGGTGGATGGTTCGTGACCGGGGAGCACGGAGCCCAGACCCACCGGGGAAATCTGGTGGGAACCGCAGCATTCGAGCGTCAGCGCAAGGAACCCAACTTCGCCGGCAACCGGCAGGATCTGACAGCCTTCCGGGAGTTCTTTGATGCCGGACAGTACCTCGCGCCGACCAGCGACATCGTGTCCCTCCTGGTGCTGGAGCATCAGTTGCACATGCACAACTTCCTGACCCGGCTGAACTACGAGGTGACGATCCAGCTCAAGGCCTACGGACACTGCAACTACCTCAAGAGTCCCCTGGAAGCCTTCCTGCGCTACCTGCTCTTCACCGAGGAAACGCCGCTCACCGCACCGGTGAAGGGGAATCCGGACTACGCCCAGGCGTTCTCCTCGGCCGGGCCGCGCGATTCTAAGGGACGCTCCCTGCGGGACCTGGATCTTCAGACGCGTCTCTTCCGCTATCCCTGCAGTTACCTCATCCAGTCCGAAGCCTTTGCCGCCCTTCCCCCAGAGTTGAAGACCCGGATTTATCAGCGGCTATGGGACATCCTGAACGGTCGCGACGCCGCACCCGAATGGAGCCGCCTCACCCCCGCCGACCGCCAAGCCGTCCTGCAAATTCTCCAGGCGACCCAGAAGGATCTTCCCGACTACTGGAAACCGGACCCGAAGGCATCGACGGGAGGCTAGTCCCCGAAGGTTGGTGAGGCGTGCCCGCGGCGTCAGTCGCGCCTCTCCAGACCTACCGGCCAGTGCACGCACTTCCTCGTTGCGGGGACGGCAGCAGCGCATTACGAACAGGCATGAGATCCCCGCTTCCCTTGCCGCGCCGCCACGGGTTTACCCTGATTGAATTGCTGGTCGTGATCGCCATCATTGCCATCCTGGCAGGGATGCTTTTGCCGGCGCTGGCCAAGGCGAAGTCCAAGGCAAGCGCCATCAATTGCACCTCCAACCACAAGCAGGTGGGCCTCTCGTTCTTCATGTATGTGCAGGACTTCGGCAAGGCGCTGGGCTATTCGGATCCCGCCAACGGCCTGTGGATCAGCCGGCTTGCCTCCAACTACGCCGCCATTGCCAAGACCCGTGTCTGTCCGAGCGCGCCGGTAATGCCCGCCAACAAGCGCAAGAGCAACCCGGACAGCGGAACCATCAACCGGACCTGGATCTGGACCTCCGATCGCCCGGTAAAGGACCAGGCACAGGGAAGCATGACCTTCAACGGCTTCTTTTACGGCGACGATCCGTGGCACAAAAACGACCCCCGCGTCTTCAAGAAGGGCGACGTGCCGGGCTCGTCGAGCAAGACTCCGGTGGTGGCGGATGGCGTGTGGGTTGACACCTGGCCTGAAGAGAATGACCGACCGGCAACCGACCTCACCACGGGCGACTATTTCTCCAGCACCCTCATGGGCCGGGTGACCATCCCCCGGCACGGTTCAACAACCCCCTCGGCCGCCTGGAAAAAGTGGAACGCGAAGGATCCGTTGCCGGGCTCCATCAACATCGCCTTCGCGGATGGACATGCCGGCTTGGTCAAGCTGGAGGAACTCTGGCAGCAGGAGTGGCACGCGTCGTGGAAGGTGCCCGCGAAGCGTCCCGGCCGTTAGGTCCAATGGCCTTGCTCCGTAAACTCACTCCGTCGCTGCCGCCATAAGACGGTGGAGGACCTGACGGCTCAGGCACGGCAGGCGGACCCAAGGAATCACTTCATTGGGACGGCATCCCGATGCCATTGCCATTGACCGGACGGCCTCGTCCGATATGAATTTAACCATGTCCCCACTGTTCGTCGCTGTCCGCCGGGTCCTGCTGCCGTTCGCGCTGGGCGTCTGGCTGGCTGGCTGCGATTCCGAGGGCAGGGTCGAGGCCAAGAAGATTGACGTGGCTGCCCAGGTGGCCGGGTTGAAGGGCGACGCCGACGCCAAGACCGCCGCCCTGGCGGAACTCGCCGCCGGGGGGCCCAATGCCGCCCCAGCCGTTCCGGAAATCACCGTCTTGCTCAAGGACCCGGAACCCTCGATCCGCCGCCTGGCCGCTTACACCCTGAGTCAGGTGGGCCCCGGAGCCAAGTCGGCCAAGGATGCCCTCAAGGAATCGATGCAGGATTCGGATCCCTCAGTGGTGATGGCGTCGGTCAACGCCCTGCGGATGATCGATCCGTCCAGCGTCGCGGACGTCAAGGTTGAGAACGTAATGGCCCCCGCAGAAGCTCAATGAACGGCGTCAACGAAACCAATCCCGCTCACTCCACCCCCCTGTCCATCGTCGGTAATCCTTCAAAATCACCTCCCCCAACACGGATCGGAACTCACTCATGAACCCTCCCCCAATCAGAACCCCACGGCGTCCCGCCCAACGGGCATTCACCCTCATCGAACTGCTGGTGGTGATCGCCATCATCGCCATCCTCGCCGGCATGCTCCTGCCGGCGCTGGGCAAGGCCAAACAGAAGGCACAGGGCATCCTGTGCATGAGCAACGGCAAGCAGATGGCCCTGGCCTTCAATCTGTTCACCGGGGACAACAACGACGTCCTGCCCGGCAGCCTCGACGGCCAGACGGGCAATGCGCAGACCAACCTGACGTGGTGTGTCGGATGGCTGGACAACTCCACCTACCGCCAGGACAACACCAACGTCCTGTTCCTGATGAACTCCCAGTTGGGCAAGTACGCCGGGACCCACCGCATCTACAAGTGCCCTGCGGACCGGAGCCTGAGTCGCGGAAAAACCGGACTCCCCCGCGTCCGTTCGATCTCCATGAATGGCTACCTGGGCGAGCGGGCAGGCCCTTACACCGGCGGCTATACCCAGTTCAAGAAGCTCGGCCAGATCACCCGCCCATCGCAAACCTGGTGCTTCATTGATGAACGCGAGGACAGCATCAACGACGGATGGTTCGCCGTGAACATGGACGGCTATGATCCGATGCAGCCCAACAGGTATGTGATGGTCGACTACCCTGCCAGCTATCACAACGGCGCCGGCGGTCTTTCCTTCGTGGACGGCCACTCGGAGATCCGCAAATGGGTCGATGGCCGCACCCGCCCGATCCTGAAAAACGGCCAATTGCTCGCGCTCGGACAGCCCTCCCCGAACAACCGGGATGTGGACTGGATGCAGGATCGCTCCACCATCAAGAACGGAAACGCCACCCGCTAGTCCGATTCTTTCGCCCGTGCAGCAGGTGGTTCGCGTCCGCACGCGAACCACCTTTTGCTTTCCAGCCCCACCGTCCGTCCTCCTGCCCGTCGGATGCCCCCACCTCCACCGGCCAACCGACCCGCTCGCCCCCCGCGCCTGCCGCGCTGGCTCGGTTGGGCCGGAGTCTTGGCGCTGATGCTTGGGGCGGGAGTGCTCGTCAGCCGCCTTCCGCGGGGTCCCCAACTCCCCGTGCCCCGCCCTTCCAACCCGGCGGGTCTCGACCCCCAGGTGCGGGAATACGTCGGGCAACTGGCGGCTGGTGTGGAGGCCGATCCCCGCAATCCCTCCAAACGGGCAACCCTGGGCCTGGCCTACGCCGCCAACGAGCTGTGGACCGAGGCGCGTCAGGCCTTCCTCGACGCGGCCCGCCTCGATCCCCGCCAGCCCCTGGCTCCCCTCTACGCCGCCGTCGCCCGCGAGGAGCTTGGGGACGCCACCGGCGCCTTGCCCGAATTTCAGCGCTTGACCCAGCAGTACCCCGACTTCGCCCCCGGCTGGTTTCGCCTGGGAGACGCGGCATTGCGCAGCGGTGATTTGACCGTGGCAGAAGGCGCCTTCGCCCAACTGGTCCGGCTCGCCCCGGCCGAGTGGCGAGGGCCCGCCGGACTGGGAGAGATCCGTCTGCGACAGGAGCGGGCGACGGAAGCCATTCCCCTGCTGGAACAGGCCCGCCGACTGGACCCCGCCGCCCGCGGGGGTGTCTACCTGCTGGGCCAGGCGTACCGCTCCCTGGGGCGCACCAACGACGCCCGCCTCGCCCTGTCCCTCGTCGGCACCGAGTCCCGCCAGCCGATGCCCGATCCCTGGGCAGAACAGGCACCCCTCCACATGCGCAGGCTGTCGGATCAGCTCGCCCAGGCCGAGGAACTCGCCCGTCAGGGCCGGGCCGACCTCGCCGTGGCGCTGCTGCAACAGGCCCGCCGATTCCATCCCGACCACGCCGGCCTCGCCCTCCAACTGGCCGTCGCCCTCAACCGCTCCGGGCAGCCATCCCAGGCCCTGCCCTTGTTGGACTCCCTGCTGCGAACCGATGCAAAAACCGTGGCCGTGCGAATCGCCCGATCCCACGCCTTTGCCCAACTGGAGCGACCAGAAGCCGCGCTCGCCGAAGCCCGGGAGGCCGTGGCCCTGGATCCGCAACTGGCCCAGGCCCACCTGGCCGTCGCCAATGCCCAACTGGCGCGGGAAGACGATCTGGGTGCCGTGGAGAGCCTGCGAACCGCGATCACCTGCGATCCCCGCAACGGGGAGATTCACTTGGAAATCGGAACCATTCTCTGGCGCAACCTGGCCAACCCGGACGCCGCCCAGGGGCACTTCCTTCAGGCCATCGAACTGTCTCCCACCCTGCCCCGCGCCTATTCCCAACTCGGCCTGCTGCAGGTCGACCGCGGACAACGCGACGCTGCGCGGGAGACTCTGAACCGTCTCCGGACCATCTCACCCGCCGGACCGGAGACCGCCGAACTCACCGCGGCGATCCTGCAGCCATAGACCTGAAAAATGCAGTGAGAACCACGGATAGCACGGATAAACACGGATAGGAAAAAACCCTGAAAGCCTTCTCAAGTAGGAGTAGAAGACCTCGGGAGACTCGAACCTCCCAAGAGTTTGGGCTTGGTGATTTTGAATTTGTATCCCCTCCCTCTGATCCGTGGTATCCGCGCTATCCGTGGTTAAACTTTCTCCTCCCCGGTTTTCACAATGAAGGCGTTCACCCTCCTTCCGTGGGGCGATCCAGCAGCCATGAACCTGAAAAATGCAGTGAGAACCACGGATAGCACGGATAGCACGGATAGCACGGATAGGAAAAAACCTCCTGAAAGCCTGCTCAAGTTGGAGTAGATGACCTCGGGAGACTCTGGACTCCCAAGTGTTTGGGCCTGGTGATTTTGAATTTGTATCTCCTCCCTCTGATCCGTGGTATCCGCGCTATCCGTGGTTAAACTTTCTCCTCCCCGGTTTTCACAATGAAGGCATTCACTCTCCTTCCGTGGTGTCTCCTGCTGCTCACCGGATGCGAACGCCCGGCCGCGGTTCCCCAAGCGGCCACCGCCCCGCCAGCCGCCGTTGAATCAGCTCCCTGGTTCACCCGCGTCGGGGCCGAGAGCGGTCTGAACTTCCGCCACTCCTCCGGACAGTCCGGACGGTTTTGGTTCCCCGAGATTGAGACCGGTGGGGTTGGTCTCATCGACTACGACGGCGACGGCCGCCTGGATGTGTTCTGCGTCGATGGCGGCTCCCTGGAACCCGGACGTCCGCAGCCGCCGCAGCACCGCCTCTACCGCAACCTCGGAGACTGGAAGTTCGCCGACGTAACCCAGGCCGCCGGATTGGAGTGTCCCGACGGCTACGGCATGGGCTGTGCCGTGGGCGACTACGACGGCGATGGTCATGCGGACCTGTATGTCACCCAGTTGGGCAGCAATCGGCTGTATCACAATCAGGGCAACGGCACCTTCGCCGACGTCACCCAACGCGCGGGCGTGGCCGTCAACTCCTGGAGCACCAGCGCCGCCTTTGTGGACTATGACGGCGACGGATACCTGGACCTCCTGGTGGCGAATTACGTCCGGTGGTCCCCGGCCTCCGAACAGGAATGCGTCTCCACCGGGGGACGCCGGGACTACTGCGGGCCCATGAGCTACAACGCACCGCTCCCGCCCAGCCTCTTCCACAATCGGGGCGACGGCACCTTCGAGGACGTGACGATCTCCGCTGGATTGACACGGGCTTTCGGCAACGGGCTGGGCGTGGCGACCGGCGACTTCGATCACGACGGCCGCATCGACCTGTTCGTGGCCAACGATGCCATGGCCAACCAGCTCTGGTTGAATCAGGGTGGAGGGAAGTTCGTGGACGACGCCCTGCTGCGGGGCTGCGGACTCAATGCCGTGGGCATCCCCCGCGCGGGCATGGGCGTTGCCGCGGTGGACCTTCTCCAGCGTGGGTGGCTCGACCTTTTCGTCACTCATCTCGTCGGCGAGGGCCACGGCCTGTTCCTCAATCGCAGCGGACAATTCACGGATACCATCAGCCCGGATGGACCCATGGCCGCCACGTCCCCCTTTACCGGCTTCGGACTCGCCTTTGCCGACTTCGACAACGACGGCGAAACCGACCTCTACCT
>JBDKKE010000189.1:0-7290 GCA_039796255.1 Verrucomicrobiota bacterium
TTTCCGGTGGCGTCGGAGTAAAGGGTTGCGGGCTTGAGCGTCTTGCCCTGCGACTGCTCGCCGTAGATCTGCTGCACCCGGGGCAGCAGCTCCGCCGCGGTTGCGTTCTTTAGCTCCACCGGATGCAGCTCCCGCACGCCCTGGTCGGGATGGGCATCCAGCGTCGAGATCATCGTCTCGACCTGGGACAGCATCGTGGACGGGGCAAAGACAATCAGGCGCCGTCCTGCCGGATCGGCGGTCAGGGTGAAAAGACTGTTCAGGTTCCGTCCCGGGTTCTGAGCGGCGAAGGCCTTGGTCACCAGCGTGGCCAGGGCATCCGGATCGCCCTTCACCTCGAAGATCCGCAGCGAGCGCGCCGCGCCCGCGGTCTCACCGCCGTCGAGCTTCTCGATCACCGACTCGGCATCCTGCAGGTCGGTGCGGGAGCCGGAAACAATCAGGGAGTTGGACTTCTCATCCGCGGTGACCGTGACGCGCTTGATCGGCTGTCCGCGGGAGTCGTAGCGCAGCATCGCGCTGGACACGATGGGGGCCATGACCGTGGCGTCGGCCTGGTTGAGCTTGAACACCCGGGCTCCGGGGGCCTGCTGCGGACTGTTGTCCAGCCGGTTCACGATGCTGGCGACCTGCTCCAGCTCCGCAGCATCGCCGGTAACGATGAGGCGGTTGGCCACGGTGTCCGCCACCACCCGGGTGGTGGGCACGTAGTCGGCCCCGCGCTGGTCCTTCATCAGTTCGCCGAAAAGACTGGTCACCGTCGGCTCGATCGACCGCGCATCGGCCGACTTGAGTTCAATCACCCGCATTTCGCGCGGACCGGAGTCGGGACGCGCATCCAACTGCTGGATCATCCGTGCCGCCGCCTCCACTGCCGCAGTCTCACCGGTGATCACCAGACTGTTGCTGCGCGCATCGAGCAGCACCTTCACCTGCTGGCTCTGGGCGTTGAGCGTCTTGTCCACCAACCCGGCCAGGTCGGAGGCGGAAGCTGCCTTGAGCCGGATCACCCGGGTCTCGTCCCGCGCGGACGCCTTGGCTGCGGGATCCAGTTGCCGGATGACGCCCTCGACGCGTGCGATCTCGCGCTCGCTGCCGCTGACCATGATCTGATTGGCCTTCGCCTCGGCAATGAGGGTGGCCGGACCGCCCGCCGGCTCGGGCTGTCCGCGCAGCTGTTCCTGATAGAGCTGCTGGACCAGTGGCGTGAATTCCGTCGCATTGCGGTTGAACAGCGGCACGCCGCGGAACTGGCGGGGGGCGGCCGTGGCGGGCGTCACGTCAAACTGCTTCACCAGCGTGCGAATGCGCTCCTGATCCTTCGCGGCTCCCAGCACAATGATCTGACGTCCGGTCGGATCCGCCATCAGAGTCGGCGCGGGCTGTCCCTGAGTGGCCAACTGTCCGAGCAACTGGGTGACCAGCGGCAGGATCTCGGAAGCGGGCTTGGTCTGAAGCTGGATGACGATCAGCTCGCGCTCGGTCTGCGCGGGGGCGGTGTCCACGATGGCCACGACGGCATCAATCTCCTGCAACTGTTCCTCGGTCGCCGTCACCAGCAGCCGGTTGTTGCCGGGGTCCGCCACCAGCGAGGGTTTGGGCAGGGTGGAGAACCGGCGATCCCCCATGCGCTCGGTCACCAGACTCTGGATCTGCGGCAGGGCGGTGTCCGTCCGGGTGTTCTTCAGCGGAATCACCCGCAACTGGCGGGTTTGAATCTGCGGCTTGTCCGCCCGGAGCTGGGTGACGAGTTTCTCGATGCGCTGAAGGTGGTCCTCGCTGGCGGTCACGATGAGGCGTCCGGACTCGGTATCGGCAAGAATCTTGGCGTGGGCGACCGTCGTGCCGGAACCGTCCGCCGTCTGGTTGCGGTAGAGCTGCTCCACCAACGGCTGGAGGCGGCGGGCTTCCTCCGGAGATCCGACTTCCAGGAAGCGGGTCTGCAACGGAGTCGGCTGGGTGGAGCCGGTCTCCAACTGGGACACAATGTCCGCAGCCGTCTGCAGATCGGCGGTCGAACCGGTGACCACCACACTCTGACTGCCGGGGTCGTAGGTCACGCTGGCGGTGGTGACGGCTTGTCCGCCCTTCTCCTTCCGCGTCAAAGCCTGCCGAAGGATGGTCGTGACATTAGTCGCCTCGGTGGCCCGCGGACGGAAGATCCGGGTGAGCTGGACTGATTGTCCCCGGGTGGGCACCAGCGAATTTCCAGCGCCTCCACCGGTTCCGCCGCCGCCCACGACCGCCCCCTTGTCCACGCGCAGGATCAACTGCTCAATCTGGTCCAGCTGCCCGGGCAGTGGAGCCGCGACGATGAGGCGGCTCTGCGCCACGTCGGCGATGACCCGCGCCTTGGTGGCGGCGGAGCTGCCCGTCTCGTTGGGGGCGGCCACCCCGGGGATGGCCTGGCGGATCATGTTGGCCAGCTCCTCGGGCTGGACCATCTGGGTCTGGTAGATGCGGACGTCACCGCCGGCACCGTCCTTCTGTTCAAACCGGTTGATGAGCTCCTCGGCCAGGGTGAGTCGTTCGGTGGGGCCGAACAGGACCAGGGTGCGGGAGGCATCGTCGTAGACGGCGGTGATGTAGTCGTTGGGATCAGGCGGCAGCACCTCCATCACCTTGGTGTTGGGATTGTAGGAGGTGCGCTTGGGCGCGGTGGACGCGCCGAAGGTCCGATTCAGCAGGTCCGAAACAATCGCCCCCGAGGCGTTGAGCAAGGTGTAGCTCCGCATCTGGCGGTCTGCGGACTCCTCCGCGCCGATGGTTCCCAGGAGCGTGCGAACCCGCTGAATGTTCGCCAGGCGATCGGTGACCACCAGGCCCCGACCCCGACCCAGCGCCGCCACCGAACCAGCGGTGGACAGCATCGGCAGGATGGAATCCGCCACCTCCTTGGAATCGAGATTCTTGGCATCGAGCACCACGGTGACCACCTCGTTGGGACGCACATCGCCGGCATTGTCCGTGCCGCGCATGATGCGCAGCGGCATCGAGGGCAGTTGCTTGAAGGGCACCAGACGCAGGTTGTTGCCATCCTCCACCAGCATCACCCCCTTCATCGCCAGCATCAGATTCAGCGCGTCGAGCGCCTCGGTGTAGGTGTAGGCGTTGGGATCATCGTAGGTCAGCGTGCCCACGACGTTGGTGTCGGAGAGCAGCGGACGTCCGGCCATCTGCGAGAACCGCTCCACGACGTCCGTGTAGGGAATGCCGTCAAACTGGAACCGGATGTTGCGGGCCGGAGCCGGGGCGGGTGTGGACGGCGTGGCGGAAGCCGCTTCCGGAGCCCCGCGAACCACCACCTTGGGCGCGGCGGGCGCCGGGCTGTTGAGATTCGTCTGAGCCGGGAGCGTGAGGCCGACCAGGAGGGAGGCACCAACGAGCAGGAGGCGATGCATGGGAAAAGGGAGGGTCGGATGAAAAATTATGGGGACGGAACCGCGAAGGCGGGCGACGCCGGGAACCCCTCGGCCGGGGACGCAGTTCCGGGGAGCGTTCGGTTTCAGGGAGGCATTCATGCGCAGAGAGGATTGGGAGTCGTCGCGGGAGAAGTCAGGGTTTGCGGGCGAGCTGCACCGGCAACTCCGCGTCGGACAGCCGGTGCTTGTCGGCCAGCGTCCGGCCGCGCTCCACCGCCCAGAACTCGCCGCCGAGTTCCAGAATGAGCCGGCTGTGCGACAGCAGCAGCGAATTGCCCGGCATGGGCATGGGGCGGTAGTCCACCAGCGCGATCCTGCCACCGGCGAGTTCGTCGCCCACGCGGTAGCGCAGGGTCTTTTGGGCGGACAGATCACGGATGTGAATTTCCGGCTCGCCGTTCCACTCGGAAAGCGAGACCACGCGGAAAACCTCCGGTCCCGGCGGCACCCCGGGCCGGGAGGGCATGGGCGCCGGCTGCCCCGGTTGCGGCGGCGCGGGCGGACGTTTGATGTAGGGACGCAGCAGGTCGCGGGAAACGATGCTGTTGAGCAGGTGACGCTCGGGCGAGTCGAGCGTGAGGGCGGGGACGAGATTGGTCCGCTCCACGTCCGGCGCCGGCTCCAACACCAGGGTCAGGTATCGGAACCGCACCCGCACCATTCCCGGCGCGTCGCCCGTGGACACCGTGAGATTATCCGCCCGGTGCAGCCACGGCGAGTGATTGAGCAGGAACAGCAGGTTGACGACATTGGTCAGCGTACCGTCGCCTTGGACATTCCACCCAATTTCACTCGCGCCGCGGAGTTTGCGCGGGCCCACCGGCAGGCGGGTGAAATCGGACTCCTCGAGTCCGGCGGCGAGAATCTGACGGGTGAGCATTTCCCCGGAACGCGCGCTGGCCTGGTCCACCGTGTCGGCGAAAGTCGTCCGGGTGATCGCCTTGAGACGATCCTCAGCCGCGAAATAATTCCGGCGTTCCGCCTGAACCTTGCCGATGCGCTCACGCGCCAGGGCAATCCGTTTGTCGAGCTCACGGAGAGGGGTCAGAAACACCACCTTCACTCCGTAACCCAGCAGGAGCAGCGCCAGGATTCCGCCCACGGAACCGGCCAGGATTTTCTCGCGGCGGTTCACTGGGTTCCCTTCCTCCAGGCCGCGGGATCCAGCGAAACGTCGTCGATGGGCCGCGGCAAAGGCTTCGCCGAATGGAGATTGATCTTGAGGCGGCTGGGGACACTGACCTCGACCGTGGAGCGGAACTCGTATCCGAATCGGTCCGTGCCCGGGGTGATGGCGATGGGCTTGACCTCGTACCCCGCGGCGACGAGCTGCTTCTCCATGCGGGCCAGCGTCTCACCGCTGCGGGCCTGCACCCCCAGACGGATGGTGTTCTGTCCGCTCACGGCGAGCGACGACAGGTAGATCTCTTCACCCGGCGGAAGCACCGAGGTGAGATAGGCGTAGTGCTCCAGCCAGTCCCGCTCCCCGCGAATCCATTCCTCCACGACGGCAGCCTGCTGCACCAGCTTGCGGTACACCGGCCGCTTCTTTTCCGCCTCGACCGCCTCGGACGTCACGGCGGCAAGCACCGCGGCGCGGCGGTTCACCAGCATCGAGCGGATCCCCAGCACGGCGACCAGCAGGACGGCAGCCGTCGCGACTCCCGAGAGGATGGCGATCCGCCGCAGGTCGCGCGGCACCGCGGGTTGTTTGGGATTGAGGAAGTCGAAGGGAAGTCCGGACGCATCCCCCAGGCCCAGCGCCAGGCCCAGCGGGGCCATCGCGCCGCCCGATGCGGCCCGGGACTCCTCTGGAAGCTTTAGGGCGGTCTCCAGATCCAACGTCGTACAGGGGGTGGTCAGGCGCGTTCCCAGCGCGTCCACCACCCGCGCTTCCAGTCCGGTGACGCCGGCAACCACCACCTTGGACACCGGGGCGTCGGCCCCCAGTCCGCTGTAGCTGTGCAGGGTGCGGACCACTTCGATGACCACCGTGGAAACGGTGCTGTCGCCGGCGGGCGTCTCGGCGCCGGCACCGGCGCGCAGGGGCGTACCCCGGCTGAAGAGCAGGGACTGCGAGGCGATGATGTCGATGCCCACCTCCTCCGGCCGCAGGGACACCAGGGCAAACGCCCCATCGCCGTCCGCGACATGGCAGGCCTCGACACATCGGGCGTTGGCGTAAGGCAGCAGGCCCAGGGCGACCAGCTTGAATCCGGCGGCCACGGCCAGTCGCTGGTGGAACTCCACGACCTCGCGCTTCACCACCGCGACCAACACCTCCAGCTTCGGAACGGAGGCAGCCACCGGAACGGCGGCCGCGTCGGCGCCTTCCCTAGGCACCGCGGCGTCCGGAACCGGCTGAATCTGACGCCGGACCTTGAAGTCGATGACCGCCTCGTCCATGCGAAACGGCAGGTCGCGTCCGATCTGCAGGTGGACCAGCGACGCCAGTTCCGCCTGATTCTCCATCACCGGCACCGTCAGCGCACGCAGGATCACCCGCGCCCGGGGCACGCCCATCACCACCGAGCCCGGGCGGACCCCCATCCGCGTCAGGGCCTGGCTGAGGGCGGGACCCAGGACCGCCGGGTCATTGCGGTCCGCCTCCGCCGGCAGTTCCAGCGTCCCCGAGACCAGACGGCTGATCACTCCCCGGGCACTGGTCTGCACCACCCGGAGAGTGGTTCCTTCGATGTCCAGGGCGGTGACCTGCGACGGGGCCTTCGGCCGCGGCTCACGACGGAGCTGCAGCCGCTTCAGAACCGGCTTCAAAATCTGGGAACGATCAGCCATGCGTGCGTGTCAGGGGCGGAGTGTGGACTGAGCGCAACGATGACGCGGCCCGGGGGGGTTGTTCCAGTGTCTCGGACAAAAGATTGAAGGGCAGTCCCAGCCGCGTGAGATCCCGGACCCGGGTAACCACCGGCAGGTCGCCCGCGGCATCCACCTCCACCTGGAACACGCGGAACTGTCCGGACGGCACGGCATACCCGATCACATGGAAGCGAAACTGGTAACTGCGGGCGGTGAGAAAGGGGGCGACGCGACGGAACTGGGCGGCATCGATCAACCCCTCGGTCAGCAGCCAGGCGGGAGTGGACATCTGTTCCGGCCGCAGTCCGGGCCGCGCCGCAACCACGGTCTCCGCCAGGGACAGATCCATCCCCGGCAGGGCGGCGAGCACGATGGCGCTCGCCGTGTTGACGTTGATGAGTCCCTCACGGCGGCGCTCCCTGCTGGTGGTGAACAGATCCAGCACGACGGGCAGCTCCTCCTTGGTGATGCCGGAAGCGATCACGGTCTCGTTTCCCTCGGCATCCTTCACCCGCACCGTGGCCTCCAGCACCTCGACCGGATGCCCCAGCCGGAGTCCGGCCCCGCGCAGGGCCGCCAGGTAGTTGGTGAACGCCGGCGGCAAATCGACGGATGGCAACGACGCGAGCGGATCATTCAGGTCCACACGCGGCTGTCCGGCACGGGTAAGGTCGGGATCATAGGCCGTGGTGGTCAGGTACTGGGACATGCCGTGGTCCAGGCGACCGTCCCGGTTGTCCGGAGGCAGCGTTTCGTCGCCATCATTTTCATTCGGGTCCAGACGCCCGTTGCGATTGGCATCTTCACCAAAGAGCAGTTCGGAGGTGAAATCAGGGAGACGCATCAGCGCCTCCACCGAATTGAAGGCTCCCGCACGGCCTTCCCCCGCAAATGCCGCCGGGGGCAGTGGGTTCCCGAAACGAGCCGGAGAATCCGCCAGGCCCGAGTCGGCGCCGGGAGCCCCGGAAATCCCGCCCGTGATGGGTCCCATCTCCATCCGCTGGCCACCGGCCCGCAGGGTCCGCACCATGGACTCGGTCATGCGCGGAAT
>JBDKKE010000190.1:0-3849 GCA_039796255.1 Verrucomicrobiota bacterium
GGAGCAGTTCACGCATTTGAAGACCATCGAGGTCATCCGCATGGGTGGGGAACACCTCGATGGCGTCAAATCCGGCGGCGGCTGCCCGGGCACAGCCATCGGCCAGGTCCCCGTGAAAAACGAATGGACCCCGTCGCGCCTCGGGAACGAGACAGACGGTCACAGCAGAACGAATCATCGGAGGGTGGGGCAGGGGGAGAACGTTGGGAGATGCGGGCCTTGAACCGGTCGGAGAACTATGGAAGGAGGGGTGATTCGTTCAAGATCTCACTGGGGTTCACGCACTCCGGCACGTCATTTCGGGCGTTGTTCACCAGGGTCGACACCGGATAACGGGTGAGCAGGTCATCCGGCGCCAGTACCAGGAGCGCGGACAGCGCCTCCGGCCTCTTCGACGGAGCCAACCAGGCCATGGCCGCGTCCGGCGACAGAATCACCGGCATCCGATCGTGAATGGGAGAGGTCACCGCGTTGGGCGTCGTCGTGCAAAGGGTGAAGGTTTCGACCGAGGTTTGGTCGCGCGCATCGATCCACGATTCCCAAAGCCCGGCAAACCCGAGCAGCCCGCCCGTCGGTCGTGCAAACCGCCACGGCTGCTTTCCGGCCCCCACCAGCTGCCATTCATAGAAGCCATCGGCGGGCACCAGACACCGCCGCTTGCGGCAGGCGCTTCGAAAGGCCGGCTCGCTGGCCACGGTCTCCGACCGGGCATTGACGCACTGCCAGGCAATCTTGGGATCCGTTGCCCAGGAAGGGATCAATCCCCAACGCAGACTGGCGACGGCGAGTCCATCATCCTCGAGACGAATCACCGTCGCATTCTGTCCCGGGGCAATGTTGTAACGCGGGGTGAATCCCTTCCCTTGGATCGCGACCTCGTCCAGTTCGTCGTGATCGAACAGTCTCCCCTTGAGGGTCAATGTGTACCGGCCGCACATCGGTTAATTCCTTAAAATTCTATCCATCGCACTCCCCTTGGCCAACTCATCCACCAGTTTGTCCAGGTAGCGAACCCCCCGCGTCGTTGGTTCCTCAATGTCCTCCACGCGGACTCCGCAACAACTATTTGAAAAGCTGGTCCGAAGCTTTCACACTGGCGCTCGGCGAGCGGCGTACGCATCCCGACATTTAAGGGAACAGAATACAGCGTTAGCATTGCCCACGTAAGGCGGTTCCGGGTAGCGGTGCATGTCTCCAGTGTCGCTTTTAACGCCACAGTTCCAACATCTCATCGCAGAGGCTCTGCGCTGCGCTGATTGCATTGTTTTGGGCGGTTCCCTGGAAACGTTTGCTGGGTAGAATGGATCTGATCGCCCTCGCCTCTTCTTGATACTCATACAGCACCTCATTCCTAGCCAGTAGACTTTCGGTTCCTCAACACCCCACACACCGCCTCCGGCTCCGGGATTGGTGAAGCGAACCCGCCGGCACTGAATCCAACGATTCTGCCGTGAATCACGGACGTTGCCTCAAACCGGTAGCTCCCGATCCCGAGGCTGCCCGAGTTCACGGAGGATGCGTTGTCGTTGGCCGTCCGGTCGACGGAGACCGTCAGGCCGTCCAGCGAGGTCACGCGCAGCGTGTGGATGTTTCCCTGGTCCGGCTGGTAGGAGCTCAGATTGAAGTTCGCCTCGTAGTTGAACGCCTCCGCCGAGGTGAAGGTAAAGCTGATGGACATCCGGGCCTCGCCGGTGGTGGTCCAGCCGGCGGCGATTCTCGCCTCAAAGATTGATCCATCCAAGCCGACACCGATTGGGTTCTGGGCCGATATTTGCGATACGATCGCCGAGCTGTAGAGCCCTGTTGTCTCGTTCGGCTGAAGGGTGTCGCCGGTTGCGGCGGCTCCCATCCAGTCGGCCGCCGAAGTGGTGGATTTGAAGTCCGACCCCGACGATGTAATGGTCTGGCCGTTGAGCCATAGGTGGCTCGTCGAAACGGACTGCTGCGCGTCCGAGTAGGTGAAATGTTGGGCTGAGACTGAGGCCGTCAGCGCGGTGGCGATGAACGATGCTGTGATTGGTTTCATCGGATTGGTTTGTTCTTGGGTGTTGCAAGTCAATTGCGTGATTGCAGGCTGCCGGGATGAGTGAATTGATGAAGTGTTCCGCGGTGGGAGCTCTGGCGGCAGGCGGATCCCATCAATCGTTCTCGCTGGAATGGCTGGATCTGGAGTGTCGAGAGGCGCACATCACGTTGGACAAGTTTTTAATTTGGGAATCGGTGGACGGCGCTGTCATCCAGTTCGTGAACCCACATGGGGAACTTATAGGCATCTTCCAGAGGGCAACGCCAGATCCCAAGTTGAGTGGGAATTGCCTCCATCACGAGGGCATGAAACCTCACCACCGATGCCATGAGTCTGAATGCGTGAATTGCTTGCGGGCTAAGCGCCTCCAAGAGGAAACCAGGATTTTCGGGTGGGGACTAGATGGGTTTGGTTGCAGTGGAACCATCGGGATTGTTGGATGACTGCTCAGGAATCTTGACTGGATCTCGAACGAACTTTGATAGGAGAAATTCAACTTCAGTTGACTTTAAGTCTGGGAACTCCACGGTCAGATCCTCGGGGGTAATCAAAGAAAACGACGGCTGTTTGGTGCGCAATCGACGGATGCAATAGGCGTCGGATTTAAGCCGAGGCGAAACAAGGTCCACGGCTCGGGCGTAACTCTGAACATCCACGGTATTCGGATAATTTGGGAAGAAAGCGCGCATGTAAAACGCCGAGAAGTAAGTCGCCACGCCCTCTTCAAAGTTGTTGGCATTCTTGCCGCCGCTGGGAGCGAGTAGGTGGACCGCCTCGTGGGCGAGTTGGTAGCACGCCTGCTGGGGGTAAGATGCTGCTGAGGTGGTGAGACGAATTGCGACGTGGCGCCGATTCCCGGGATACCAAATCATCGGAATGTCACCCCCGAACTCGACTCCAAGAATTGTGTAGGATGGGTCGCGTTCTCCGAACATTTCTTCAATCATGAGCATCATGGTTCCAAGTCGGGATGCGAGCGTGTACTTGTAGCCACCTCCGGAAAGTGGTTGAGCGTCGAAAAGTTCTGGATTGATGTACGATAGTGGCATTGTGCTACAGTGTCTCTTGTTATCAATAGCGTTTAAGTGCACCGCAATATGTGGAACAGCAGACTGGCGACTTATGGTTTTGCCCACCATGGTTTATTTCCGCCGCTGAATGGATTGGATGGCGGTGGCAACACTGCCGTATCGCCAGCGATCTGGTAGCCAAGGTTAGTATAGACTTCATCGAAGAAGTAGTACCAAGTAGATTCCCCTTTTCTTTCCCACTTGAGTGCCTCAGCAACGATTCGAGAGGAAAATGGAACAAACATCGCTCCCACATTCCAAAAATAGTCTGGGCACAAGGCATCTCTAAATCTGCCATTGTTCAAATTAACTCCAACCATTCGGCAACCCTTCTCGACAGCGCACTCGACCTCGTCTTTTACAAAAACCGTCTTAGTATAGGTGTCATTGCCGATCAAAAGGATAAAGGTGTCGGAGCGTCTGACTTTCGCCGCGCACACTGACTTAATGTAGTATTGATTCTGCGAATTAATCGCTTCTTCAAGTTGGAAGTCCGCAAAATCAAATTCGATGTGCTCATGAGCTTTCCATGCGCACATCAAATCGTATCGGCATTTGTCAGTGCTGCTGAAACTTACAAAGGTTCGAGGTAACTTTTGCATTTCAATTTGTTTTAGCTAATAGCGGCACTGGATGCGGGCACTGGCAGTGAGTCCAGTTTTCGATTAATCGGTGCGTATTATAATGAAATGGGAAGCGGCGGTAGATGTGTGGACGCATTGTTAGGCCACGGTACGGTTGTCATTTCTTTTT
>JBDKKE010000191.1:0-5804 GCA_039796255.1 Verrucomicrobiota bacterium
CGACGGCGCGGCGTGGGCGTGCCCGCTCGATTGGATCGCGGGTGAGCAGTCGTGCCAGGCGCTCCTGCGCGGTCGAGTCCACGTATACCGTCAGCGCGTACATCGATCGCATCGCGTCCCACTGATAAAGTATTGGTGGGGGGCGTAGGTGGCGGTGGCACCACGACGAGGGGCGTGGCCGGGGAGATTTTGTTCGTGGTTTTCATCAGGTGCAACCTCGGCTGTCCGCCCCAATCCGCCAATTGCAATAGTCCCGGGGAGGAATTTGGAGTGGGCCTGACCCGGTTCACCCGAGGACAACCGGAGTCTCCCGGAGCAGTCACGCTCCGGGAGGCTCCACCGCACAGCCGGAGGCTTCCTAGGATTTCTCCTCATCCGCGCCCCGGCATTGGAACGGAGCACCAATCGCGGTCAGCCGGACTTTGGGGCGCGTTTTGAGGGCGGGCTTTTCGGCAATGTCCCTGGTGCCGGGGACGCTTTCCCGGGGGGCTTGCTGCGAGGTGCGTCCTTCGGGTTTTCGCCGCGGTCAGCGGCGAGCCATTCTTCGAGTTCTTGTTTGCTCGGTCGTTTGCCGTCCCGTTGGAGCCAGAGCCGGCGGCACCAGTCCCCCTTGTCGTCACCGCCGGGCGGCTTGCGCTTGTCGTAGACCGGTTTGGTGCGCTGGACCTCACGATGGAACGGTTTGCCGCCCTGCATCCCGTCGGCGACGAACGTGAGCTGATAGTTGCCGGCGGCATAGGTCTGGCCGAAGCGCCCGCCATAGTCGCCGTCGTCGCCGCTGCCGTCCTGATGGGCGCCGTCGTCCCGCAGCTGGACGGACCAACTGCCGCCAGTCGGGCCGGTGACGTTGACCCTTATGTGCGCGCCGGTCACTGGGAGGCCGGCTTCGGAGAGGTCGGCATTGAGCCGGAAACTGTCCCCTACGTAGGTGGTGACCGGATCGACCCAAGGCTGGAGCCGGAGGTTGGAGCCGGCGCCGATGGCGATGCCGTAGTCAATGGGTTTGCCGACCTTCCGGCATTTTCGCGGGAGGAATCCCGACTGGCCATCCTTGTCGGCCGCGCCGGAACAGGCATACCCCCCGTGCTCCACGATGACCCGCCAGCGGCCGACATAGCGGTCCGGCTCCTTCCAGGGGAAGGTGAGTTCGGCAAACCGCGCGGTGGGTGTCGACCGGAAGCGGACACCAAAGCCAGGCGGCAGGGTCGTGCCCGAGAACAACTCGCCCCTGGGCGATTCGACGTAGAAGGGGAGCCGGAGGTCGGGGGTATCGTAGATGACCACCATGCAGTTGATGTCCCCCGGTAGGATGTCGAACTCGTGGGTGTGCTTGTCGCCGGGCGAAATGGTGAAGAAGGGGTCGGTGATCTGCGCCAGGCTGGCGGACTCCATGAAGATCTGGGTGAAATATTTTTCCAGCAGAAACCAGGATTTGCCGGTCAGATCGCTGGCCCCCTGGTAGCTGCCGCCGGTGCCGGTTGCGAGCTGCGTGAGCGCCGCGGAATCAATGGCGGTCGGGCCACCCAGTCCGATGGCGTAGACCTTGGTGCCGGCGGGCGGGTCCCAGGCATCGGTCGACTGGGGAGTTCCGTTGGGCCGCGCCATGGCGGTGTCCTTGCCCGTGATCGACAGCCACGGCCCGGCCCCGCCTTCCTGGAGGCAACGGTTCTCGACGCCGTCGGTCAGGACCACCATTGCCTTCTTCAGTGCGGCCGGAGACGAAGGGTGCGCGACGGCAAGCTCCAGGGCGCCGAAGATGGCGCCGCCGGCGATGTTGGTCCAACCGTTCGGGGTGAACGTGACCGGCCCCAGGGCCGTCAGCAGGGAACCCCGGTTGGCGCCGGCCAGCACTATGCCCCGTTCGGTCACCGGATCGGTGGAGAAGGCGATGACTGCACAGCGGTCATCGGTGTCGCGCAGCATCTGGACGAGCAGCTGCCCGCCTGCCAGCGCCGCCTCCATCTTGTTCCGCGTGCCGATCGGGTCCGCCATGCTGCCCGACCGATCCAGCACGAGGGCGATGTCGATGGGGATGGGATCGATCAGGTCTGCCGTCAGCGGGAAGGTCCAGGTTTGGGTGGCGGGGAAGTTGGAGGCGTTGTGGCCTTCAATGACGAGGTTGGCCGCATAGTTGCCACTGGCTCCGTCCGCGTGGAAGCCGACGGCAACCGCCATGACGTTGTTGCCGGTCGGCCCGGGCCCGCAGCGGGCGAGGGGAAGGACCGAATAGTTCCGCGTGGCGGGTGCGTCTGTGATGTCGTTGTTCGCCAGCACCAGGCCGAAGTTCGCGACCTGAGCGGGGATTGCGCCGGGCGCAATGCGGGCGGTGAAGGTCAGCGTGTCGTCACCGGTGTTGGTGATCTCGATCATACGGACGGTGCGGAAGCCACGCTCGATCTGCCCAAAAGGCGTAGGAGCCGCTGCCGGCACGCTGATCTTCGAGTCGGGAATACAGCCGGCCCCGGTGCATTGAATGGTGCGAGCAGTGCCCAGGCTCGGTGTGACGGTAATGTTCTGCGGCGCCGAGGGCCCGTCGAGTGAAGGCGTGAAATCGACGTTGCGGAGCGGCGTGGTCGCCCCGACCGCCAACGCCTGGCCGGGAGCCGCAATCGGGACCCAGGTAAAATCGGATCCCCCCGGAGCGGCGGCGAGGGTGATGTTCAGGTTGATCTCACCGTTGTTCGTGACGGAGAACTGCTTGGTGTCTGAGCCGGGCAGCACGACGGTGCCGAAAGCAAGGCTGCCCGTGGAAACGGAGATGCTGGCGACGGCGGGCCGGGCCGAACCCGTGCAGTGGATCTGGTTGGCCCCGTTGGCGGGCACGGTGGCGACCGCGAGCGTCCGGTTGATGGTGCCGGTCGTGGTGGGCGCAAAGTGGAGGCCGACGTCAAAGGTCTCGCCGGGATCAAGAACGGCCGGCAACGCTGCCAGGGTTGCGGCCGTTACGGTATAGGGCGCGCTGTTGGCGATGCCGGTTATCTGAAGACAATTCTTGCCATCGTTGCGGAGGGTAGCCGTGCGGTCGACCGTGGCCAACGCCGGGTTGGACGCACCCAGCACGGCCTCGCCGAAGGCGGGCGGGTCGATGATGGAGCAGAGGCCCGCCGGTCGGGGCCCGGTCGTGTTGTCGATAGGGCCGATGTTGGGATGGTGGATGATGAGTTCCGTGGCGGTCAGCTCTGCCCCGGGGACCGCGGCCAGGCTGGAAACGGTGAGCGGCCCCGCCAGCACGACGGCGCCCGTATCGCTGCGGTGGATGTTGAGGCGCTGCACCGAATTGGGCGTGCCGGTGGCGCTGTATACGAGGATCAGATCCTCGGAAACGGGGCAGGTAAAAAGTTCTGGCGTGTCGGTCGCGTTCGAGACCAATGGTTGGCTGTGGATCTCATTCAGGCCGGGGGTTGGACCGCCCGCCGTGAAGTCGACGATCGAGATTATCCGCGTGATCGGCCCGGCCCCGTCGAATTTCAGCAGCGCGACATACCGGTTGCCGCCGAACACCAGGCTTCGGAAATCGCCGTTGAGCACCAAGGGCGAAGCAAAGGCCGAATGTGCGACGCTGATCGAGGACGCCGTGCGGTTGATGGTTATCTGACCGACATTGGCGTTGGCGGTCGTAAAGTTCTGGATTGAAAAATCCCCGTTGGAAAGGATGAGGCAGGCCATAATGGGTTGTTCCTGGGAGTTCGGTTTGGGCGGGAGGACGAGGGGGATGTTGTCGGGAGGGGAGGCGGGAAATTGGGGACGGGACGGCGGTGGGGCGATTGGGGGGGGGAATTGAGTTCGGACCTTTGGGGAGTCTGAGAGGACCTTTTCCGGCCACACATAGATTGTCAACCGCCCAATCTTGGCGGCGGACAAACCTCTGCGTTCAGGCATCGCTAGTCACACCTCGCCGGCCCTCGTCCGCCAGCCGTGGGCCCGGCTAAGCGGCAAAAAAAGAGATCGGCGCAGTGCAGTGGCAGTGGGTGAATGTGGCAGGGTCAATTGGCGCCACGTGCCACTTGCCAGACGCCACCCTTTGGTTGCGGCTGAACAGAAACCGCGTGCCGGATAGAACTTCACCATGCGCTGCCGCCGACGGCGGAGTTGTCCTGCACGGAATTCCGTGTCGCATTTTCGGTGGAGCCGCGGGAAGGCGGACCGCTATCGTGCCAGCGTGAATTTGCTTCCGTCACCGCCGGCCATGATGCGCGCCTTCTTGTCCGGCGATTGCAGCTTCGATGGCCTGTTCGTGGCCGGGGTCCGCACGACTGGCATCTACTGCCGGCCATCATGTCCCGCCCGCAAGCCGAAGCCGGAGAATCTCGAATTCTTCGCCACTGCCCGGGAAGCCGAGTTGGCGGGCTACCGGGCGTGCCGGCGCTGCGAACCCCACCGCCAGAACGGCGCGACTCCGGAATGGCTGAAGCCGTTGTTCACTCGCATCGAGGCACTGATACTGATAAGAATTACTGATAAGAATTTGCTTTTAGGCTCTACTGATAAGAATTACTGATACTGATAAGAATTTGCTTTTAGGCTCTGCGAAAGAGGGAGATTTGGCCGTGCACCCCACTGCTGATTAAGCAGTGGGTTGATGGGTCAGTTTTTTTGATTGGGGAACTGATAGCAAGTACTATTCATGGCAAAGTAACGCAGCCATAGGCATTATTATTCGGCGCAACCGGCGAATTATTAGAAATCTTAATATCAAAAATTAGAAACGGTTGGCGCTGGCAAAGCACCAAAAATAGTAGTGTTAAACGCTCCAGGAGTTTGGGCTGTATTACCTGAATTATATAAACTGGCTGCATAGTCCATATTTTGTGACCAGACCATCGTGCCACCAATGTTACTGAAAGCAGGATTGCCAACCATGGAGTTAATGTCACTTAATAAGGCATTCAGAGTGCGTTGCTGATCTGCTGCAGTGGCATTATTCATAAAGGGAGTAAAACCACCCGCATATTTGTTGGCTACTGTACCTATGACAATTTTAGTAGAGGCAGGAATACAAATTGAAGTGCTTGAGCAAGAAGTTCGCACTACATTGTTGAGCGCCAGGGCGGAATTTTTAAAGAAAGAAATATTACTTTCATCCACGTTATTAATCGTGAAGCCGCTGCTGTTGTAGGTTTGAACAAATAAATAATCAATCTTTCCGGTGTTGAGAGCAGCCTGGTAAGTGTTGACGTTTGCGCCGATTCCAGCGCTGTTTGCGCCTGAGGTTAAGACTAAATTACTGGGGTTGCTGGAATCAATATTTGCTCCAGTTCCACTACTAATAAATATCTGCGGAGCAGCACCTACAATAAATCCAGCATTTTTAAACGCAATTGCAAGACTGGTAATAGTAGCGCTGTCAATACCTTTCTCAAGATCAAGGTCCACACCTCCAATCTTAGTAGAATGGGTACTATTAAAACCGTTAATTTGTGAGATGACATTATTAGCAATTTGATTAACAGTGCCGGAATTAAATGTGCTGCTATCAGCGAATTCTCCACCGAGACTCAACAGGTTGAGCGTTCCTGCACTCGCAGAGCTCATCGCTTTTTCTATGCTTGAGACCAAGATAGAAGGCATGCTTGAAAGGCTCACATCAGCAAAAGCAAAAATAATAATATTGGGGGCTGAAAAGCCTGACGAGGGAATAGCCGCATAAGCACCAGAAGCATAGATATCTACGTAAGCAGCCTTAAGCACCGCCGGGGCGATCGTGTCGCGGTATTCCTGCAACGCGGACTTCCCGTTGCCGTCGGGATCGGCCCCGGCGTCGGCGGGGTTCAAGCCGTTCAGCGGCGGATGGGTCAGCTCATAGA
>JBDKKE010000192.1:0-3292 GCA_039796255.1 Verrucomicrobiota bacterium
CGGCGTCTTCAACGTCCGCATGCGCGAAAGCCTGCCGGGATTTTTCCCCGAGGAACAGCCTCAGCCTGTTGCCCCGAACCCGAGGGGACAGAAGTCAGGGGTCAGCCCCTCGCCCCTCGCCCCTCCCACCGGAGGGACGAGTTTTACGAGTCCCCAATTCTCCCCGCTGCGTCCCAGCACTTCCCATCGGGGAACGCGGGAAGCCCACACGCCCAACGCTTCCCCCGTTCCCCTCAGGCGACTCCACACGCGCCGCGGGCTTAGTCAGGGACTCACAAAGTTCGTCCCTCCAATCGCCCCTCGCCCCCCACCGGAGGGACGAGTTTTACGAGTCCCCAATTCCCCCCGCTGCGTCCCAGCACTTCCCATCGGGGAACGCGGGAAGCCCACACGCCCAACGCTTCCCCCGTTCCCCTCAGGCGAATCCACACGCGCCGCGGGATGAGTCAGGGACTCACAAAGTTCGCCCCTCCGATTACTCTCGCCCCTCGCCCCTCCCACCGGAGGGACGAGTTTTACGAGCCCCCAATTCCCCCCGCTGCGTCCCAGCACTTCCCATCGGGGAACGTGGGAAGCCCACGCGCCCAACGCTTTCCCCGTTCCCCTCAGGCGACTCCACACGCGCTACGGGCTTAGTCAGGGACTCACAAAGTTCGTCCCTCCAATCGCCCCTCGCCCCTCGCCCCGGTCACGGAATCAACACCAGGCGGTAGTACAGCGCCTCGCCCGTTGCTCCCACCACCACTTCGGTAAAGCCCGAGCGGTTGGTGATGCGGGATCCGAGATTCCTCCAGGTGACCAGATCCTGAGAGCTCTGGAATCGATACCGGGCACTGGGCAGGGTGAAATAGCGCAGGGTGACCGCAGGCAGGATGGTAGCCGTCCCGTCCACCGCCTCCGTAGGTTCCGTGGGATCAAATCCTGCCACCCGCTCGGTGGCGTCATCGAGACCATCCCCGTCCGTGTCCGCCAGGAGGGGATCCGTGCCCGTCCGGTTCTCGAAGGCATCGTCCAACAAATCCCCATCGGTATCCACGGGCAGCTTGACCGCCGCCACATGGTACCCGCCCGCCGAGACCACGGGGGTTGCCGGATACCCTTCCAACCGGGCGTTAAGCCCCTCGGATCCCTCTCCCCACACGATTATCCGACCCTCCGCCAGGCGCACCACGCTGCGGTTGTATCCAGCTCCCAGGTAGGTGACCTCTCTCAACCCGGACGGCGGCGTGCACTGGCCGTTTTCATTATTACCCCAACAGACCACCCGCCCATCGCGCAGGAGCGCCAGGGTGTGTCCGCTTCCGGCGGCGATGGCCGTCGCCGGAGGCAGTCCCGAGGGCACGTTGCACTGGCCAAAGCGGTTATCCCCCCAGCAAACAACCCGTCCGTCGACGGTCAGGGCCACGGAATGACTCCATCCGGCGGCGAGAGCCACCACCGACGCCAACCCGGCCGGGACATCGGTCTGTCCGCTCGAATTGTCGCCCAGGGCCAGAACCACTCCCTCAGCATCGAGAGCCAGACTGTGCTGGCCGCCCGCCGCCAGCGCGGTGAAGGTGTTCGGAAGATCGGAAGGACTTTGTCCGAAGGTATTGCGTCCCCAGCCCACCAGGGATCCATCCGCCAGCAGCGCCAGCGAATGATGCCCACCCGCCGCCACGGACACCACTCCCGTGAGCCCCTCGGGAGGCGATGATTGTCCGCTGGAATTCAAACCCCAGGCGCGCACGGTGCCGTTGTCCAGCAGGGCCAGCGTATGCCACGCCCCCGCGGCCAACTGGGTCACACCGCCCACATCGAGCGGAACATCCAACTGGCCCAGCTCATTGTTGCCCCAGACGCCCACCGTCCCGGCGATACCCGGCAGCACCGGCTGCGCAGGCGCCCCCGGCTCACCCTCCACCGCGGGAGGAAGCAGGCGGAAGAAACGGGCGTCGCTGGGAAGATCCGCCCGATTGGTGACAAAGGAGACCCCCTTGGGGGCGGCGTACGGCTGCGCGAAATCGACCCAGGATTCCCCGTCCAGCGATGACTGAAGTTGGTACAGTCCACGCCCCAGCGTGAAGAGTTTCAACTGAACGCCGGGCCGAATCGCAAGAAACCCATCCGGCGCCTCGGTGGCCGCATTCGGGTCAAAGCCATTCTCCAATTCCGTGCGATCCGGCAGCCCGTCCCCGTCGCCATCCACCTGCCTCGGCGAACTCCCCATGCGGACTTCCACGCCGTCCTCCAGTCCATCGAGGTCAGTATCGAGCACCGCTGGATCCAGCTTGAGTGACCGCTCGTACACGTTGTCGAGTCCATCGCCATCAGAGTCCAGACGTCCATGAACCGCCACCGTATGGAAGTAACCCGCGGCCACCAGCACGGCATTGGTCAGGTCCTGGGGAACCGTGAGAATGGCCGGCGCATCCCGGCCGAACAGCACCAGCTTTCCGTTCGGCTTCACTGCGGCGGTGAAGTTGTATCCGGCGGCGACCTGTATGACGTTGCCCAGGTCAGCGGGCACAGCGGTCTGCGTGGAGGTATTGTCGCCCCAAGCGGTCATCTGCCCGTTGCGGAACATGGCCACGGTGTGGTTGCCGCCCGCCGCAATGGCTGCGACATCGGTCACATCGGACGGCACATCGCACTGTCCAAAATCATTGCCGCCCCAGCAATGCACCTTTCCGTCCTCGGTGAGGGCCACCGTGTGAAACACGCCCGCAGCCACGGCCAGCACCCGTCCCAGTCGCTCCGGAATCGTGCATTGCCCCTGAGAATTGTCGCCCCAGCAGGCGATGGTCCCATCCGCCCGGAGCGCGACCGCGTGGAAGTATCCGGCGGCGAGGGCCGTGACATTGGTCAGGTCCGCCGGAATGTCGAGTTGGCTGAATTCATTGGTGCCCCAACCCAGGACCGTACCATCGGCCCGCAACGCAAAGGTCTGCACGGCACCCGCCACCAGGCTGACCAGGTTGGTGGCACTGGGCGGCACATTGGTCTGCCCCTGGTCTCCCGAACCCCAGGCCACCACGGTCCCATCGGTGCGAATCACCGCCGAATGCGACAGTCCCGCTGCCACCGCCACCACCTGAGTGACGGTGAGGGGAACATTGGTCTGCAGATACTCGTTCAATCCCCAGCTGAAGACGTCGCCGATGGGCTGACGAACGCGCACCTTGGCGGCCAGATCGAGCACCTCGACGGACACCTTCCCGCTCACCTGTTCGCTGCTCAGCAGTTTCGCCTGAAGCCAATACTGTCCGGCCTCCTCCAGAAGCATCCGGTGCAGGACCATGGACTCATTGGT
>JBDKKE010000193.1:0-28208 GCA_039796255.1 Verrucomicrobiota bacterium
TCACCAGGGATTTGAATTCTGCCCGGGATACCTTGATTCGCCGCGATGGGTCGAGAAACCCGCCGTCCTCCAGTTTTGCCAGCGTCCGCATGCCCAACAACACGGGCCAGGCACAGGCCAGGCGCAGGCGATACTGACCGTGCGGAATCCGACTGGTATACCGCCACCCAGCGGCCAGGTGATCGCGCGCCTGCAGCCGCCAGGCGTCATGCAGCGGACGCACCCGCCGCTCATTGGCTGGATCCAGCAATGCTGCTGGCGAAAGCCCGAGCGCCGTCAGCGCCGGTGCCGGCAGATAACAGCGGCCCGCCTGCAGGTCCCGGGGCATGTCGCGGAGAATGTTGACCAACTGCAACCCGCGGCCCAGGCGGATGCCGTCCGCGAGAAATGACGCGTCGTCCAGCCTCACCTCCGGAAAGCAGTGCCGACGGGTGATCCGGGTCCAGAACTCGCCCACACACCCGGCCACCCGGTGGGTGTAGTCATCCAGTGCCTCGTCGCTTTCCAGCGCCCGAATCTCACCCGCGGTGTCGCCGAAACGCTGCAGGTCCAATTCCTGCCCGCCGGTGATGATTTCCAGCACGGCGCGGACATCCGCAAGATCCGCAGCCGCCAGCTGGTTCAATTGCCCAATCGCGGCTTCCAATGCCAGGAGGAGATCCCGTTCCGCTGAAGAGGCTCCGGCGGGCTGTGCGGCGGCGATGCGGCTGAAATTGCAGGGTTCGGAACGCCGGCCCAGGATGCGGTCCCGCAGAATTCCCAAGGCGTCCAGGCGTTCCTGAACCGGAATCAATCCGGTATCGGCCACCGTATCCGTCGCCCTGGCCAGCAGGTAGGCGAGTCCGATTTGCGATCGGACCCCGTGCGGCAGGACTTGCAGGGTCCGATAGAACGACCGCGAGGTGTCCCGCAATAGTCCCTGGAGTTCCGGGGTCATCGGCTGGGAATTCCCCTTCGCGTTGATTCATTCGGATTCATTCAGTGGGTCTGCGTCCCGGGCGCGCGGAGCACCCGAGCCGTGACCCCAGCCAAGTTGCGACTGAAGCGCAAGCGGAGTTTGTCGTCCCGCCTTCAGATGGCATGGCGTCCTGGGGTCGCACCATGAGGCACCCGTCCCCTTCTCCGACATTACGCAAAGATTGCTGAAACCTTTCCGGCCGGCTCAGGGTGTTGCCGGCACGAACAATCCCGTCCGTGGACGGGGCCCCCATGAGCGACCCGGCCCAGTTTGAGGCATTTGTCCTCGCGTATCAGGACATGGTCTTCAGCACCGCCGCGCGCCTTCTGGGCAATGACGCGGAGGCTCAGGACGTTGCGCAGGAAGCCTTCCTGCGCGCGTGGAATCATTTCCATGACCTTGCCGGCAGCGCCACGGCCGGAGGATGGCTCAAGACGGTCACCCGAAACCTCTGTCTCAACCATTTGCAGCGATACCGGGCCCGCTGGAAGGTCTTCAGCGACCTCACCCGGGAGTCCGACGACGGTGAGGAACGCGAACTCGAAATTGTCGCCCCAGAGACCCTTCAGGAAACGATGCTGACCGCCGACCAGCGGGAACTCATTGAACGGGCCCTGACCCGTCTTCCGGACGCCCAGCGAATTGCGCTGGCACTCTACCATTTTGAGGACATGGATTATGCGGACATTGCGACGCACCTCGGGGTATCCCTTGGGAAGGTCAAGACGGACATCTTCCGTGCCCGCGAAACGTTGCGAAAAAAGCTGCAACCCGTCCGCGAGTCCGTGGGTGTTTGAATTGGAGCACGCTATGAAAGATCCCCGCCATAATGAGGAACCGCTGGGCCGATGGGCTGGCAACGTCCTCGGCCAATTGCCTCCCCGGACCGCTCCCCCCGGACTCGCGCCACTGATTCTGGCCGCCATTTCGCGTCAGCAGAACGTGCCGTGGTACCGGCGGCCTTGGCGTCTGTGGCCCGGATCCGCTCGGATGCTCTCCGCGACCCTGGTCGGCGGGGCCTTCGCCGCCCTGTGGTGGTTCCTCCTGCCCCAGGCCGACACCGTCAGCGCCTCGGCAGCAAAGGCCGCGGCGGCCCAATGGGAAGTCGTCCGGCCTTGGTCAGCGTTCTCCAACCTGGTGGCTGCTATCGGGAAGGCGCTGATTCTGGTGGCACGAGGCTTGAACCCCTGGGTGCTTGCCACCCTCGGTGGCATCCTGGCGCTCCTTTGGTCCACCACACTCGGACTGGGCACCGCCTGCTGGCGCATGGCCGCTGGTCAATCGCCCGAACGTTAACCCCCTTCCCCTACCCTTTCCCCGAACGTCGATGAATCCCCACCCCATTTCGGCGACCACGGAGGTCTCCCAGCCGACTGCGACCGTCGCCATTGCCCGCCACTGCCCGCGCCAGCGACGTTCGCCTCTGCTTTTGTCATTGGTGATGGCCTTGCTGTATCTCGCGGTCGGGAGATCTGGCACATCCGCCCAGGATACCCTGACGCCGCCGGCGGTTCCTGAGAACCCCACAATTCCGGAGGCCGCCGCGATCCCAGCGATTCCCGAAGCGGCGGAGATTCCCGACCCTGCAGTGCCGCCGGATCCTCCCGTCAATCCGCTGCTCGAGAAACTGACCAAGAAGAAGCGAACCTCCGAGAATGATCCGGAGACGGTTCGGATCGGACAACCGCTCCACGTCGGCATTGACGAATCCATCCGATCCGCAGTGATCCTCCAGTCCTCGGCCACCATTGACGGCACGGTGGAGCACGATCTTGTCGTCATCGGCGGAAAGGCCCGGATCAATGGATCCGTCCGGGGCGACGTGGTCAACGTCGGCGGGGGCATCGTGCTGGGACCGGAGGCGCGGATCCGCGGCAACGCCATTGGCGTGCTGGGCGGAATCCGGATGGGCACCAACTCCGTCATCGGCGGAGATGCTTTCGGGATTGTCGGCGGCATTCAGAAAGCCGCGGGGGCGGTGATCCGCGGTGAATCGATCGACCAGCACATCTCCTTGCCGTTTGGAGACTGGACGGGGCCGGACGGATTCGAGCTGCCGAGATGGATCGGTACCACCTTTAAGGAAATCCTTCTGAAGTGCCGTCCGCTCTCGTTCCGAGTCGGGTGGGTCTGGGTGATCGCCAGTCTGTTGCTGGCCCTGCATCTGCTGTTCACCCTGGCCGCTCCGGGAATGGTCCGCTCGATCAGCGCCACGCTTTCCGAACGGGGCGCCACGGCCTTCCTTATGGGATTCCTGGCGCTGCCTCTGGGGGCACTGGCCACGCTGATTCTCATCGCCACCGGCATCGGACTGATTGTCGTTCCCTTTGTGGGGGCAGCGTTCCTTTTCGCAGGACTGGCCGGTAAAGCGGGCCTGCTTCATTTCCTCGGAGTCGCCGTTGCGCGGCGGCCGGATCCCGCCTTTCCGCCGACTCTCGCCGTTGTCCTGGGAAGCCTGGTGCTGACCGCCCTCTATCTGGTCCCGTTCCTGGGCATGGTCAGTTGGGCGGTATTCTCCATGTGGGCGATCGGGGCCGGATTGCTGGCGCTGCTCAGCCGGTTTCGCAAGGAGGCCCGTCTGACACCCGCCCGATCCTCCATACCCTCGGCACCCGGGTTCACCCCTCCATCCTCTCCGACGCCCGCCCCGGCCCCTTCGACACCCATTCCCTCGACCGCCCTTACTTTGCTGGCCATGACTCCCACTTCCACCGAATCAGATCCTGTCGCCTCCCCGCAAATGACTGCCCCTGGTTTTGAAGGAGGCGCCGCAGAAGCGGCGTCCGCCGGACCCATTCCCAGCTCGCCCGAGTCGCCCTGGAATTCGCCTGAGCGCCCGCCGCAAGCTCCGATCCCGCCGCCGCCGTCCTCACCCCTGCTGGATGTCCTCACCCTGCCCCGGGTGGCACTGAAGGAGCGTCTGCTGGCCTCGCTGCTCGACGCGCTGCTCCTGATCATGCTGTTTCAGGTGATTGATGTGTACGGCATCCGCTGGCGCATCCTGCTGGCGATTGGTTATTTCGCCGGCTTCTGGATCTGGCGGCAAACCACCCTGGGCGGAATTGTCCTGCGGCTGAAGGTGGTACGTCTCGACGGACGCCCCATGGATTCGGCCACCGCGTTTGTTCGATCCCTCAGCGCCCTCTTCGGAATCCTGGCGCTCGGACTGGGGTACTTCTGGTCTGCCTGGGATCCGGACAAGCAGGGATGGCACGACAAGATTGCCGGTACGGTGGTCGTCCGGCTGCCCAAGACCCAGCCGCTGGTCTGACCGGACTCAGGAAGCGGCCGACGCGCCCGCGCCGAACTGAAAGGCATGCAGGCGGGAATAAAAGCTGCCGCGGGCGAGCAGTTCCTCGTGGCGTCCCCGCTCGACAATGCGGCCCTGATCCATGACCAGGATGACGTCGGCGTGTTGGATGGTGGATAGCCGGTGGGCGATGCACAGGGTGGTCCGTCCGCGCATGAGAACTTCCAGGGCGGTCTGCACGGCTCGCTCACTCTCCGAATCCAGCGCGCTGGTCGCCTCATCCAGGACGAGAATGGGGGCGTCTTTCAGCAGGGCCCGGGCGATGGCCAGTCGCTGGCGCTGTCCACCGCTCAGATTCCCCCCGCGCTCGCCGATCACAAACTCATAACCGCCGGGCTTGGTGACGATGAATTCGTGGGCCTGGGCTGCCCGCGCTGCGGACTCCACCTCGGCGTCCGATGCCAGGGGACGACCGAGTCGAATGTTGGCCCGAATGGTGTCGTTGAACAGGATGGTCTCCTGGGTGACGACGGCGATCTGGTCCCGCAATTCACGCGTGGACACCGCCCGCAAATCCACATCGCCGATGCGGACCGCCCCTGCCTGCGGGTCATAGAATCTCAGCAGCAGGTTGGTCAGGGTGGTCTTTCCGGATCCGCTCGCCCCCACCAGCGCCACCATTTGCCCCGGGGCGATGGTCAGGTCGATGTCCCGGACGGCCACCTTGTCGCCGTAGCCAAAGGTGATGCCGTCGAACCGGATTGCTGAACCCGCAGCGCGTACCGGGACCGGTGCCACCGGATCGGGAATGTCCACCGCTGTCTCCAGGACCTCCTGGATCCGGTCACCCGCCGCGCGCGCCTGCTGCAACTGCCCATAGAAGCGGCTGAGATTCTTGACGGGCTGGTACAGCAGGAAAACGCCGGTCAGGAACCCGAAGAAGTCCCCCGCACTCATGGCTCCCGGACCCTTGGGCTGCCGGAGCACAAAGACGAACACCAGCGCCACTCCCACCGACGCAGAAAACTCGACCAGCAGTGAGGGGATCTCACTGCCGCGGACGGTCCGCATGGTCTGGCCGACGATATGGGCCGAGGATTGAGCGAAGCGGCGTCCGAACTCCGGCTCCAGGTTGTAGGCCTTCACCACCCGCTGTCCGGTAAAGGCTTCCTGCATGGTATCGGACAACTGCGCATATCCCAGGGAGGCTGCCCGGGCTGCCTTCCGCACCTTGCGACCGAAGAAAACGATGGGCAGCACGCACAGTGGAAATACCAGCAGAGAGATGGAGGTCAGCCGCGGCTGGGTGGTGGCCAGGGCAACGACCAGAAACAGGATGGAAAGCGGCTCCTTGACGATGATCCCCAGCGAGGACTCCACCACGGTCCGCAGAGACATGGTGTCGTTGATCAACCGGGAAATCAGATCGCCAGTCCGCGCCGCGCTGAAGTAACCCACCGGCAATCGCAGCAGGTGGTTGAAGACGGCGATGCGCAGTTCGTGGATCGCCTGATTCCCCGCCCGGGCCAGGAAATAGAAGTTCCCGAACGCGGACCCGCCACGCAGCCCCATGACCACCGGAATCGCCGCCACCCACACCCATTGGGGAAGTCCTCCCGCCCAAGAGAGCCAACCCTCCAACATCATGGCGAGGTCGGGAAAATGCTTCACCACAGTGGCGGGAATCGCCGGTACGGCCGGGGCATCCACCGTGGGAAACAACAGGTCGCAGGCAATCTTGACCACCAGCATGAGCAGGCTGTTGCTCAGCGCGTAGACCACCCCGCACAGGATTCCCAGCATGAGCCGCACCCGCTGGGGCCACAGGATGCGTGAAAGGCGGATCAGGAATTCCTTCATGGCGTCTCCCCCGAAGCCGTCCAGGGAAAGGCGGCCCGCAGCTCCGCCACCGCCTCTTCCAATTGGGGAAGCTCCGCCACGCCGGGCGCAATCACGGTGCGGACCCACGGATGGTGATGTTCCGCGGGCCGGAACACGCGATTGAAAATGACAACAGTGGGAACTCTCAGGGCCACGGCGAGATGGTAGGGACCGGTGTCCCCCGACACAAACACGCAGCACGAACGGATCAGGCCCGGCAATTCCAGCAACCGCGTGTGCCCGGCGGTGTCCACCACCGGCAAGCCGTGGGGAGGCGTGTAGCCGCGCAGCAGTTCGGCGTTCACGGTGCGCTCGAAAGGCGCCCCGGTGAGCACGATGCCGCACCCGAACTCCTGCTGAACGCGAAGCATCCACGCCCGCAGCAGGGGCAGGTCCGGACGCCGGTCCATCGCCCCGGTTGTTCCGCAGCCGACATTGAGACCGATCAGCGGCAGGCCGGGCGGGATTCCAAAACGTTCCCGCAGCCCGTTCCGAAACGCCACTGCTTCCGAAGTCTCTTCGAGTTCGATCGGACGCCCATCCCGGTGAATCCCCAACGCGGCGAGGGCGACGAAATCCAGTTCGGTGTAGTTGAGGACATCAGCATCACCGATATGGCTCGCGTGGGCCCGTCGACTGGGAGCGCTTCTTCCGTAGAATAGTCCCCTCCCCGGCACTTCTGCCACGCCCACGGTGCGCACACGCCGGCCAAAGCGCGCCAGGCAGGTCAAAAGAGTGGTCCGCAGTCCGCCCGGCTCGAAATCGATGACCAGGTCGGCGTGGGTCTCCGTCAGGCGGTCCAGGAACCAGCGCCCGGCAGAGCGCCAGTCGGACACCGTATCCGGCCATTTGGTCCGGACATGAAACGAGCTCAGGAGCGGATGCCGGGCAATGAGTTCTTCGGACGCCGCCCCGGGTTCATTGGTGAGGAAAACCAGGTGCAATCGGACTCCCGGATAGGTGTCGTGAAGGGCGCGCCACGCGGCGGAACTGCGCAGAAGGTCCCCTACCCCGGCGCTGTGCCCCTTGAGCAGGAGAATGTTTCGCGGTGCGTCGGCCATGAACGGGGGAATCTTAGTTGGCCGACGGGTCGGGGCGCGAGAACTCATCGGAAGCGGATTGTGCGTCCGCACAAACCTGGGATGGCATTGGGCTGTTCCCTCGGGCACACTTCTCCCCGCTCGCACTCATGGATTTCACTCGTCTCCACCGCCTGCGCAACGGCCTCACGGGCCTGGCATTTCTTTCATTCGCCACGGCGACTTGTGCGGGCCCGCGCGTCGACTTCAACCGGGAGGTGCGACCCCTGCTGTCAGACACCTGCTTCGCCTGTCATGGACCGGACGCCGGCAAGGTCAAAGGCGGGCTGCGACTCGACCGCCGGGAGGATGCCCTGCGTCCCGCCAAATCCGGACACATCGCCATCGTCCCGGGGAAACCCGACGAGAGCGAATTGGTGCGTCGGCTGTCCACGACGGACCCGGATGACGCGATGCCGCCTGCGGAGTCCCACAAGACCCTGACCGAGGTCCAAAAATCGATGCTCCGGCGCTGGATCACCGAGGGCGCGGAGTATCGCGGACATTGGGCCTACCAAATCCCGGAACGCCCGGTAGCGCCCGCCGGGCCTGCGGGCATCGACTTTCTGGTGCAGAGACCCTTGCAGGGAACGGGGGTTTCCCCGGCACCGGAGGCGGACCGCCGGACGCTGCTTCGCCGGCTGCATTTGGATCTCACCGGACTTCCGCCGTCCCCCGTGGAGGTGGCGGCGTTCGAACAGGACGCCTCGCCGGATGCCTATGAGCGCCGGGTGGATCGTCTGCTGGCGTCACCCCGCTATGGCGAGCGGATGGCGATTGGGTGGCTGGATGTGGTCCGCTTCGCCGACACCATCGGCTACCACTCCGACACTCCGCGCAACGTCTGGCCCTACCGCGACTACGTCATCCGCTCCTTCAACCGCAATACCCCTTTCGACCGCTTCACCCGTGAACAACTGGCCGGCGATCTCCTGCCAGCTCCGTCCCAGGAGCAGCTCGTCGCCTCCGGATTCAACCGCCTGCTGCTCACCACCGAGGAGGGCGGAGCCCAGGCCAAGGATTATGAGGCGCGTTACCTCACCGACCGGGTCCGGGCGGTGGGCTCCATCTGGCTCGGACAGACGATCGGCTGTGCCCAGTGTCACGATCACAAATTTGATCCAATCACCGCCCGCGACTTCTACTCGATGGGCGCTTTCTTCGCGGACGTCAGCGAGGCCATCGTCGGCGCCCGCGAACCCGGGATGCTGATCCCTAATGAGGATCAGGCGCCAACTCTCGCCCGTCATGAGGTCGCGGTGAACGCCCTGCAGCGGGAGTTCGAAGGCCCGCACGCGGAACTCACGGAGGCCTTCCAGTCATGGCAGCGCGAGCAGATCGAGTCCCTCGATGGCGATGCCGGTTGGACGACCTGGGCTCCGGCCGCGGCCACCGCGTCGGAGGGCACGACGCTGACGGTTCGTGAGGACCGGTCGGTCCTGGCCTCGGGCAAGAAACCGGAGCGGGACACATACCAACTTCGCTTCACCAACCAGTGGTCCGCGCTCGCCGGCCTTCAGATCGAGGGGTTACCAGACGATTCCCTTCCTTCCAAGGGCCCCGGGCGCGCTGGCAATGGCAATTTTGTCCTGACCGAGGTCCTGGCCCACATCGAGCCCGCCGCCGGCGAGAGTCGTCCTCTGCGCTTCACCGAATCACGCGCCAGCATCGAGCAGACGCTGCACGTGGAGAAGAACCCCTATGGCCGGTGGTCGGCGGCCTCGGCCATTGACGCCGATGTCCGAGGGGAGTCGGCCGGATGGGCGATTCTCCCTGAGACCGGTCGGCAGCACTCATTGCGACTGGGGCTGGACGGCGCGTCCAAACTCTCCACCGGAGACACCCTCGTCGTGGAGTTGCGGCAAAGGCATGGCGATCACCACACGCTGGGCCGCTTCCGCATCGCCGTCGCCACCAACGCCTCCGCGGTGACCGCCCCCATCCGGCGACCGCCTCCCGCGGAGATTGTGGCCATCCTTCGGGTCCCGCCCGGGGACCGTGAGGAGTCGCAGCGCGACAAACTCTTCCGGCATTATCGGGAGCAGGCTCCCGAACTCGCCGCGCTCCGCGAACAACTGGCAACGGCCCGCAAGGCGCGTGCTGATTTCGAGGCCACCGTGGCCCGCAGCCTGGTGACCGTGCGCGCCGACCCGCCGCGAACGGTGCGCATCCTTCCGCGCGGAAACTGGATGATCGAAACCGGCACCGAGGTGGCGCCCGCCCTGCCTGGCTATCTGGCTCCAGTGCGCGGTGATGCCGACCACCGCCTGAGCCGACTGGACCTCGCCGACTGGATCGTCTCTCCCGGAAATCCCCTGACCACCCGGGTGGTGGTCAACCGCTTCTGGCGTCAGTTCTTCGGCATGGGACTCTCCAAAGTGATCGATGACTTCGGGGCCCAGGGGGAAGCGCCGCCCAATCAGGAGCTGCTCGACTGGTTGGCCTGCGAGTTCCGGGACGGGGGCTGGGACGTCAAGCATTTGGTCCGACTCATGGTGCTCAGTGCCACCTATCGGCAGGATTCCCGGGCCTCCCGGGAATTGCTGGCGCGGGATCCGGAAAACCGGCTGCTGGCCCGTCAAGGTCGTTGGCGAATTGAGGCCGAACTGGTGCGGGACACCGCACTCACCGTCTCGGGCCTGCTGATTCCGCAAATCGGCGGCCCCAGCGCGAAGCCCTACCAGCCCGCCGGCTACTGGGAGAACCTCAACTTCCCGGTGCGCAATTACGACGCCAGCGCCGACGCCGGACAGTACCGCCGCGGACTCTACACCTGGTGGCAGAGATCCTACGTCCACCCCAGCTTTCTCGCCTTCGACGCTCCCACCCGGGAGGAATGTGCCGCCGAACGGTCGCGCTCGAACATCCCCCAGCAGGCTCTGGTGCTGCTCAACGACCCCAGCTACGTCGAAGCCGCGCGCACCTTTGCGGCGCGCATCTTGACCGAGGCGCCGGATTCGGATGATGGCCGACTGTCCTGGGCGTGGCGTCAGATGGTCGCCCGCAACCCGACTCCGGAGGAACTGGCCACCACCCGGGACCTGCTGGAGAAACATCGGGGCGAGTTCCGCGCCGATCCGGGTGCCGCAGCGCGCCTGCTGAAAATCGGCGCCTCCCCTGCCCCGCCGGGCCTTGACCCGGCAACCCTTGCCGCGTGGACCAATGTCGCCCGCGCGCTGCTCAATCTGCACGAAACCATCACCCGTTCCTGAGGCCCGTCGTCATGACCATTCCCGAAGAATTCCGTCAGTCGCTTCGCCAGCAACAGACCCGGCGGGTGTTTCTCGGCCGCGCCTCCCAGGGCGTCGGCGCGCTGGCGCTGGCCTCGCTGCTGCGGCCGGATGTCTTGAGCGCCGCCGCCGCGGCCCCGGATCGATGGCCGGGCGTGGTGACGCCGTTTCATGTTCCGCCGAGGGCCAAGCGGGTGATCTGGCTCACCATGGCCGGAGGCCCCTCCCATCTGGAGACCTTCGATCCCAAGCCCAAGCTGGCCGAGATGCACGGGCAGCCCATGCCGGATTCGTTCACCCGTGGAAAGCAGATTGCCCAGTTGCAGGGACAAAAGCTCACCTGCTTCGGCCCCCAGTTGAAGTTCCAGCGCTTCGGATCCTCCGGCGTGGAGATTTGCGAACTGTTCCAGCACCTGGGTTCGGTGGCCGACGAGATCTGCTGGGTGCGGTCCATGACCAGCGAGGCGATCAATCATGATCCCGCCCACATGTTCATGAACACCGGCTCGCAGATCGCCGGACGCCCCAGCATGGGTTCGTGGCTGGTCTATGGTTTGGGCACGGATGCCCAGGCGCTGCCCGGATTCGTTGTACTCACTTCGCTGGGACGCGGCGGACAAAACCAGCCCATCGCCGCCCGGCAATGGGCCCCTGGATTCCTCCCCAGCCGGTTTCAGGGAGTGCATCTGCGCGGACGCGGCGAACCGGTCCTGTACCTGGAAACCCCCGATGGCGTCACCCGCTCCCAACAGCGCGACGTGGTGGAAACGGTGAATCGCCTGAACGCCCAGCATGATGCCGTGGTGGACGACCCAGAGATCGCCACCCGAATTGCGCAGTACGAAATGGCCTTTCAGATGCAGGCCAGCGTTCCTGAATTGATGGAGGTCTCATCCGAACCAAAATCAATTCTCGATCTCTACGGCTGCCAGCCTGGCGACGGATCCTTTGCCAGCAACTGCCTCCTTGCCCGCCGACTGGCGGAGCGCGGGGTGCGGTTCATTCAATTGTACCACAAGGACTGGGATCACCATGGCGGTGTGAAGCAGGGAGTGGAATTCAAGGCGCAGGAAGTGGACCGCGCCTGCATGGCCCTGATCACCGATCTCAAGCAGCGCGATCTTCTGCGCGACACCCTGGTCGTGTGGGCCGGTGAGTTTGGCCGGACGCCGATGAGCCAGGGCGGTGATGGACGCGATCATCACAACGCCGGATTCACCATCTGGATGTGCGGCGGCGGCGTCCGCTCCGGGACCGTGTACGGCGCCACCGATGAACTCGGCTACGCCGCTGTGGACAACCCCCTGGATGTCCACGACCTCCACGCCACCATGCTCCAACTGCTGGGCATAGATCACACCCGGCTCTCGGTGAAGTTCCAGGGTCTTGACGCCCGCCTCACCGGCATCGCCGGCCGCGTGGTTCCCGGATTGATGGCGGGGTGATGGGCCTCGAGACCGACGTCGCCGCGAGGGTGGAGCGGGTGCTGGAGGAACCGCAGAGAACGCAAAGAGCACCAAGGGGGGAAAGTGCGATGAGGGACGTTAAGGCACTTCTCTGCGTTCTATGGGTTCTCTGTGGTTAATCCTTCTCTTTCTCCACGGCCCAGAAATCCCCAGTGCCCAAATCCACCGAGCAGCCGGCCATCAACCCGTTTGAGATGCCACCGCAGTACGCCGCTCTATCTGGCAGATGGCCCACTGGGCGTGCTCGGCAATAAGGGGCTCCGGATCGGCGGCTGCCCGCCGGAGGGATGGGAGCGCCGCGGCGTCTCCGACGTTGCCAAGGGCCACACAGACATTGCGTAACAGTCCGCGCCGTTTGGTGCGTAGGATGGGTGTTCCGCGGAAATTCGCCTTGAAAGCGGCGTCATCGAGATCCAGCAGTCCCAGCAAATCCGGCGGGGCCAGATCGGTCCGCTGATGGGACTTCATCAGCGCTCCCTCCCGGGCAAAGCGGTTCCAGGGACACGCGGCGAGACAGTCATCGCAGCCGAAGATGCGGTTGCCGATGAGCGGACGCAGTTCCTCCGGAATGGATCCTTTCAGCTCAATGGTCAGATAGGAAATGCAGCGACGCGCATCGAGGGTGAACGGGGCCGGAAGTGCGCCCGTGGGACAGGATTCCAGACAGCGACTGCAGGATCCGCACCGGTTTCGACCCGGGGAATCCGGCGCCAGCTCGACGGTGGTCAGTACCTCGCCAATGAGGAACCAGTTCCCCAGTTTGCGGGAGATCAACCCGGTGTGTTTGCCGACAAAGCCCAGACCCGCCCGCTGTCCGAGGTCGCGCTCCAGGACCGGACCGGTATCCACATACCCCAGGGATCGATTCCCCGGCCCGCCGAGTTCATCGAGATAGGCCGACAGGGCGCGCAGTCCGGGGGCCAGCAGATCGTGATAGTCCGGGTACCGCGCGTACCGGGCGATGACGCCAGAAGCCGCGCGCGTGGGAACCGCACTGTTCGGGGTCATCGCCGCCTGGGCACCAACGTCCTCCGGCCCCGCATAACTGGACGCCACCAAGACCACGCTGCGCGCTCCGGGGAGCACCTGCCCGGGATCCAGCCGGCGCTCGGCATTCCGCGCCAGCCACTCCATGCCGGCATGGCGTCCCTCGCCGAGTGCCCGTCGAAATGCCGGACCGCTTTCCGGTGGCGCCGCGGAGGTGATGCCACAGGCGTCAAATCCCAGGGACAGTGCCCGCGACCGCACGGATTCGGCCCGCAACCGGCTGTCCTCAGGGGACGACATGGCTTAAAGCCGAACTCCGCGCCTGGCGGAATCCGGTGACCAGGGTCCGCGCCGTCTCCAGCGGTGCCCGGAAGTCCACGCCCACCAGCAGGTCTGCCTGCCGGTACACTGGCGCCCGCTGGGTCAGCAATTCCCGGATGCTCGCCAGCGGGTCGGGCGTCTGCAGCAGCGGGCGGTGTCCCTGCGATCGCACTCGCTGATAGATCGTCTCCGGCGAGGCCCACAGGCAGACCACAAAGGAATGGCGCTTGAGGCTGGCCAGATTGGCTGGATTCATCGGCAGGCCGCCGCCGGTGGCGATGACCCGGTCCTTTACGGATTCCAACTCGCTCACCAGCGCCGCCTCCCGCTCTCGGAAGGCCCCTTCCCCCTCCTTCTCGAAAATCTCGGAAATGCGGCATCCGGCCCGTTCCTCAATCACGCGATCGGTATCCACGACCTGAAACCGGAGCAGTCCCGCGGCCATCGAGGCGACCGTTGATTTCCCGGCACCCATGAATCCAATGAGCGTTAGATTGTGGTACTGGCGGGGATCCGGCACGTCGTGTTGGTACTTGGACACCTCGATTTCAGGAATGGGAATCGTCACGTGGCCGGCACAAACCGCTGGGCCAGCAGTGCCATGACAAAACATCCGAGAAACACGGCCACCCCCCAAAACGGCGGCAATACCGCCAGCCAGTCCACCAGACAGATGCCGGCCAGGAGTCCACCCACAGTGAGTCCCAGATTTCGTCCCCCCTCGTCAAAGGTATGCCGGAGACACCAAACGGCCCACGCCGCGAGAACGAAGCCGGTCACGATGCCGGGCAACCGGTACTCGCCGGTGTTGACCAGGGCGGCAAAAAACAGCGGGAGCCCCAACGCGGAGAGCGGCCAGCGCTGCAGGCGTCCGGTCGTGCTCTCCCGCTTGGCCACATAGCTCAACCCCACGATCCAGCCGGACATGGCCAATCCGCTCCAGATGGCGAGCCCGGTGACGCCGCGGTTTCCCGTGGATGAGGCCAGCAGGTAGAGCAGAAACCGGCACAGCGCCATCAACAGCGGGGAGAGTGCGAGGACCTTGTGCAGGGCGTCGTATACGAGGATGGAACCGATCAGCAGAATGCCCCAGAAGGCCGGTCCAATCCCCAGCGTGGCCACCACCCCCATCCCCGCGAGCATCAGTCCCCAGCCAATCCGCCACACCAGCGGCTCGGGGATTGCCCCGGACGGAATGGGGCGATTCCGGCGATACTGCCGGTCAAACTCGGCGTCGAAGGCGTCGTTCAGGTACATGCCCGCCACGTACAGCAGCGAGGCGCCCAGGCACAGGAGTCCGAGCGCCGCCCAGGATCCCCCGCCCCCCAGCCACCAGCCCGCGAGGCAATTGCTCCAGATCGTGGGAAGGTTGGAGACCCGTCCGAGGACGAGCAGCGTGCGAAGCGAAGGGGATCCGGAAGGCATCGGCGGGAGAAGCCTACCGCGAAGCTCGGCGGGAGAGAAGCGGCGGGAACGCGCGAGGCCGCCTGTTTACGGTTTTCCGTAATTCCGCGTGAGATACTCCACCAGCGCTGAAACCTGATTGGTCTGAATGGGGGCGCCAAAACGGGTGCGCATCTTCTCAATCCCGGCCGTCCATTGAGCGCGGGTGAGCGCCGGTTGCGTGGCGATGTAGTCCAGCGAATGGCACAGGGAACACTGGGTGGTCACCAACCCGGCCCCTTCGCCAGGCCGAAGAGAGGGTTGGGCGGAGGGCAGCACCCATTCCTCGCCCGCGAAGGGATTCCGAATCGGCTCCACCGGCACTTCGGACCAGGCCCACCCAAGGGCCAATGTACTGGCCAGCCCCAGGGCTCCGAGAACGCGCAGGCGCGTGGCGAAGGAAAACAGTGAACGGAGAGGCTTCATACGGCGGTGACCTCCACGGGTTCGATGCAGTTGCGCATGTATCCGGCCGGATTCCACAGGGGCTCCCTGGGCTGGGACTGTCCCAGCCGGTTGGTGGCCCGGGCCAGAAGCGTTTGCGGCCCTGCCTGTAGCGGCTTCCAGGGAAGCGTCCATTCACGAAAAGCGTATTTGCCCAGGCTGGTTCCCAGATCTGCCGAACGCCAATGACGACCGCCATCTTCGGAAACGTCCACCTCCTGGATGCCCTGCCCGTCGTCGAAGGCGATGCCCCGCAGGGTGACGGTCTCCCCAACGCGGACGGTGGCCCCGGGCGTCAGACTGGTGATAAAGGAGCGAACGTTGAGACGCGTGATGGGGACGGTCCGTTTGGGCGTGGTACCGGGGGAGATCGCGGCGCAGGGGTCGTCTGGAATGCGGTATCCGGGGTTCATCCAGAAGCCCTTGAATTCGGCATCCACCACCGTGATCTCGCTGACCTGCTTGATCCAGTAGGTGCCGAAGTATCCGGGAACCACCAGGCGTAGCGGGAATCCATTCAGCCAGGGCAGCGGCTCGCCATTCATTTCATAGGCCAGCAGCAGCTCGGGATTCACCGCCAGGTCCGGCTCGATGGATTTGATGAAATCGGGCGTCGCCGGCAGCAACGGGGTGTCGAGTCCGTTGAACAGCACCTGCCGCGCTTCGGCCTGGATCCCGGCCGCCTTCAACACATCGGCGAGGCGCACTCCCTTCCACCGCGCGCAGCCCATCGCTCCATGCCCCAACTGTCCACCGCCCACCCGTGGCTCAAAGAATCCGCGGCTGTTTCCGGAACATTGGAGCACAGCCACCGTCTCCACCGATTCGAATCGCGACTTCAGTTCCGCCACGGACAGCGTCAATGGCGAGGTCACCCGTCCCGAAACATGGAGCCGGAAACGTTCCGGTTCGAGAAGATCGCGCGGAGGCGGGGCGTTGGTCAGATGATAGCGGACAAAGAAGGCGTCGTTGGGCGTCAGCAGGCTTTCATTGAAGACGCTGAACGGTGTTTCCAACTGGGGCGGACGCGCCGTCAGCCGGATCAGCGGACGCTTCTGCGGATACTTCACCAACGGGCGCCCACCGTTGGCGAACGGCAGGGTCATCTCGGCATCCGCTAGGACTCGAATGCCCGGCCACGCCGCGGTCGCCAGCGCGCCGGAAATCAAAAAGCGGCGACGAGACAGATCGTGAACCTCTTGACTCCCCTTCATTTTTTCCATGGATTGCTCATTGCCTGTTCCGGTGTCCCGGTCCTTTCCCGGTTTCACGACCAGACCTCCGCGGAGCGAAGCTGCTTGAGCAGCAAATCGCCAAGATCCGTGCCGCTGCTGACGCTGAAAAACCGGATGCCGCGGCCCGCGCAGTACTCGCGCAAGCGCTGAACGAAATTGGCCACCGTCTGCTGATAGGCCTTCAGACGATACTTCCCGAAGGTCACCTCTTCCTCCGAGCCGGACTCGGAATCCACCAGGCGCAGGTCGCCAAAGGTGGTGGGATCCAATTCCTCGGGAGCCAGCACCTGCACCACGTTGATCTGGAATCCCCGCCCCACCAGCGCATTGAGCCCCGCCTCATAACCGGCCGGATCCAGGAAATCACTGAGCACCACCGCCACTCCCGCCTGTCGGGCCTCCATGGCCCCCCGCTTTAGCGAGGCGTTGAAGTCCGCAGTGCCCGAAGCGGTCAAGGCGGATAGGTTTTGAAAATAGGTCATCGCCGACTTCTTACCGCGCACCGAACGCAGGGCGCCCTCGATGGCCGATTGGGGCAATCGGCCCGGGGGTGGGCCTCCGGCGGACTCCCGTGTGCCCGGCCCGGGAAAGACATTGACCGCCACCCGGTCGAATCCGCACAGGGCCACATAACCCATCGCCGCCGCAACCTGGCGGGCGAAGTCAAACTTCGAGGGTGTTCCGAAGTTCATGCTCTCGCTGGCGTCGAGGAAGATGCGGACCGGCAATTCCCGCTCCTCCTCGTACAATTTCAGGAACAGCCGGTCGAGGCGTCCGAAGAGATTCCAGTCGAGATAGCGCAGGTCATCGCCCAGGGTGTAGTTGCGGTGATCGGCGAACTCGACGCTCAACCCGCGGGCCCGGCTCCGGCGCTCGCCCTTGAGGGAACTTTTGGCCCGCCGCGCCGCCATGAGCTGGACCTGTTCCAGCCGGCGCAGCAGTTCGGCGGTGATGAGGGCACTCATGGAGTGTGGACAGGCTTTGGCGGGGAGAGCTTTGCTGAGTCCGGGGGACAGACAAGCTGCGAGTTCACCGAACCCCTCAGAATCGCCGCAGATCGCGGGGCGGATTGACCGGCCGGGTGGACGGCGCGTTGGTCTTGAAGGCGGAGCGGAACAGCCAGTGACGGGTGAGCAGGGTCTGAATGGTGTCCGCCAGCGAACCCACATTCCGGGTCAGTTGGTTGGCGTCCGCCAGCAGGTTGGTATTCTGACTGAGCTGCAGATTCACGTTGCTCAACGCCACGCCGACGTCGGCCATGCGCCCGTTGAGATTGCTGAGCGTGAGGGCGATTGGCCCCGAACCGGGATCCAGATTGGAGAGGGTGAGGGTGAGTTGCTTGCCCAGGTTGGTGGGGATCAGTAGTTCCCCGATTCCCCCCGGGGACCGGAGGGCGGGCCTCAAGTCCGCCACCAGGCCATTCATGCCGTCCAGCGCCGTATCAAGTTTGGGCATGGTGGCCGCCAGTTGCGCGGTGACCGAGGTCAGGTTGCTCAGGGTCGCGGCGAGTTGGTTGGTGACTGCAAACACCTGGGGCAACTCGCGGTGGATGATATTGGCGATGTCGGTCAATCGCTGCTGGAGCGGCTGCGATTCCGAAGCGTCAAGCCAGAAGCCCTTGCTCACCTTGTCCAGGGGTAGATAGGTGCGATTGGTTAGGTACTGCTTGTAAAGAAACTCATCGGACAGCATCCGGGGGGGCTGGCCAGTGATGTATTGGACGGTGACCGCGCCGGTATTGCCCCGCGTAATTTCCAGATTTCGGGTGCCCAGGAAGTCTCCGGCCCCGATCTTCACGCGCGAATCCGTCCAGATATAACCATCGTAGGGTTTGCGGACGTTGAATCCCACGAAGACGTTGTAGCCAGGCAATCGGTACCAGTCGTCCATGCCCATCGTTTCAATGTGGATTACCTCACCCACAGTAAATCCCATCATCGTCACCGGCGTTCCCAGCTTCACCCCGGTGGCGTCCGCGACATAGGTATAATAGCGATACTTCTGCACAAACCACCCGCGAGCCTGGGCGGTGTTGTGAATGAAGTACGCCAGTCCCGATAGCATGAGGAGAACGGTGACGATCAGAAACAGACCGACGAGCCGTTCCACACGACCGAGGCGGGTCCGGAGCTGGGGGGTGAGGTCTTGCAGAGCCATGAGCAGAAAGATTCAGACGGTCGGTGAGAGAAGTCCGGGCCTTTGGGAGATGGCGTCCTCAAGTCCGGAAGGAACAGGTTCCGCCAACACTTGCCAGGCCCGATCGCGCGTCTCGGCGAACTGGCGTCCGATGCCGTCCCACGGACGCGCATCGTCAGCTGTCAGTACCAGGGTGACCGGACGTCCGTGGGTCACCGGATGCCCCGCGGCCAAAGCCACCAAAAACTCCTGCCACCAGCGGAGGTGCGACGGATCCAGTCCGGCGACCGGATTGTCCAGCAACAGCACCTCCGGTTGCAGGGCCAGCGCCCGGCCAAGAGCGACCCGCTGCATCCAACCCCGGCCGACGCGGCCCGCCGGCGCCGCTGCCAGCCGGTCGAGATCCAGAGCGGAACGCAGGGGAGCGGTGCGGTACAGGGCCTCTCCCATTGAGCATCCGTCGTGATAGCTCACCGGCAACGCAATGTTCTCCGCCACCGAGAGCTGGCTGAAGACACGCCCCCCTCCCTCGAACACCAGTCCGAGTCGCCGGCGCAATGCCGATTGTCCGGAATCCTCGCTGCCCGTTACCTGAAACGGTTGCCCGAACCACCGGAGATTCCCGGCGGCACACGGACGGATTCCCGCCAGGGTTTCCAACAGCACGCTCTTTCCTGATCCATGCGATCCGGTGATCACCCAAAAATCGCCGGCGAACACGGTCCAGCTGACCCCGCGCAACAACGGCTCGGCCCCGACCTCAGCAGAGATGCCGGCGCCGACCAGTTCGATGACGGGCAGCGCGTTCATGAAAAGGTGAGCAATTGCAGGACGAGGAAGACGGCATCCAAGACCAGGAAGGCCACCACACTCTGCGCGACCGTGCGCGTCGCGGCACCCGGAACCTCCTCCAAACGCAGGGGACGGGCGAGTCCCTGGTAACAGGCGATCAATGCCCCGACACCCCCAAACGTCAGTGATTTCGCCGCCAACAGCGGGAAATCCTGCCAGCGCAGGGCCCCGGCAATCTGTCCGAGATAGGTCCCCAGCGGGAGCGATACATTGGACACCACGGAAACCAGCCACCCCGAGGCCAGCGCGAACAGCAGCAGGTAAACGCTGAGGGCAAACACCGCGATGGTAATGCCCATCACCCGCGGCACCACGAGGTAGTGGATGGGATCAATGCCCAGCGCCTCCAGGGCTTCGACCTCGCCCAGCGCCCGGGCGGTGCCCAACTCCACCACCGTGGGCGTCCCCACACGGGCGAGTACCACCAGCGCGGCGGTCAGCGGCGCCAGTTCCCGAATCAGCACGGTCACAATGAGGCTGCCCACCAACTCCTGCTGTCCCACCTGGTGAAGCAAACGAAGGGTTTGTCCGATGATGAGCAGTCCCAAGGCCGTCCCGATGAAGGCGATGATGGGCAGCAATCGGACGCCGGAGCGGACGATCTGTTCGCGGATCAGCGGTCGGACGACCTGCGGGGCGACTCCCAGTTTGGTGACCGTCACGCCGAAGGTGATCAGGGTGAATGCCCCGATCTGCCGGATCATCTCCAGTTGTCCGAGCACCCGCCGGCCCAGGCGGCCCGCCAGCTCATCCATCCACCGCACAGGGGCGAACACGGCGCGACGCTACGGATTCCAGCGTCATTGGGCAATGCGGGCGGTGGAGAACGCGGAAAGAGTCACTTGGGTAGGGGCGTGTTCCACCCGCGCTCCCATCCAACTCCGTTGCGATCGTGGAGAAACGACGGGGAACGCGGGAAGCCTCCCCGCGCAAAGCTTCCCACCGCTTCCCCAAGCGACTCCACCCACCCCTGCGGCAAACGTTGGGGTCGGGTCGAAGCCCGCTCCCCTTTTCAATTCGTCCAGGCTTTGCTCTTGATCGTTGGCAGGTGCAAAACCAGCCTCCGCGCTTGGATCTCCAAGCCACCTTGCTCATGGAACCCGGCAATTGAGCCGAATGTAATTGAGTGAGGTGACATACTCCTCGTCCAGGCCCGTGTCCATGGGTGGGCCGATGGGGAACCGACAACAAGCCAGCAGCCATCCGCGGCCGGCAGAGCACCCAATTAGTTGACGTATCTTTCCGCATGATCAGCACCCTTCGCCGTGATATTCCCGCCTCGCTGGTGGTCTTCCTGGTGGCCGTCCCCCTGTCGCTGGGCATCGCCCTGGCTTCAGGAGCGCCCATCATTGCCGGGCTGATTGGCGCCGTCGTTGGCGGAATTGTGACCGGCCTGCTCGCGGGATCGCCGCTCCAGGTGTCCGGACCGGCGGCCGGGCTCACCGTGGTGGTGGCCGGCCTGGTGCAGCAGTTCGGATGGGAAACGATGTGCCTGATCACCGCCTGCGCGGGCGCCCTGCAGTTGGTGCTGGGCTGGTGCAAGGTGGCCCGCGGCGCGCTGATCATCGCTCCCGCCATGGTTCACGGTATGCTGGCGGGCATCGGCATTTCCATCGCCCTGGCCCAACTGCACGTCGTGCTCGGTGGATCGCCCCAGAGCTCGCCGGTGTCCAATCTTCTGGGCATCCCCAAGCAGTTGGGCGCGGTGAACCCCTCGGCGGCCTTGCTCGGCTTCCTGACCATCGCGATCCTGGTCGCCTGGAAGCGGGTCCAGGTGCCCGCGTTGAAGGCCATTCCCGGACCCCTGATCGCCGTGGTCGCGGGCACCCTGGTTTCCATTGTCGCCAAAATGGACGTAGCCCGCGTGAACCTGCCGGACAAATTTGAACTGACTCGCCTGGTTCCGCCAACGCAGTGGGGCGCGTTTGCCATCGCCATTCTCACGGTGGCGATCATTGCCAGCATCGAGTCGCTGCTCTGCGCCGTGGCCACGGACAAGCTCCACTCCGGCGTCCGCTCCGATCTGGACAAGGAATTGCGCGCGCAGGGGGCGGGCAATCTGGTCTCCGGGTTGCTCGGCGGACTTCCCATCACCGGGGTCATCGTCCGGTCCTCGGCCAACATTCTGGCCGGCGGCGTCAGCCGTTGGTCCGCGGTGCTCCATGGTGTCTGGATCCTGCTGTTCGCCCTATTTCTGGGCTCCCTGATCGAGACCGTGCCGCTGGCGGTGCTCGCCGGCCTGCTGGTCCATGTCGGCATTAACCTGGTGAACTTCCACCACATTCGGGAACTGCGGACCCACAACGAGGCGCCCATCTACTTCGCCACCGTGCTGGGTGTCACCGGACTGAACCTGCTCGCCGGCGTGGGTATCGGACTGGGGCTCTCGGTCTTCTTTGCCATCCGGCGCCTCTCGGTGACCGAGGTGACGCTCGAGGAGCGCGGCGGCAAATGGCATGTCCTGATCGAGGGCACCCTGACCTTTGCCTCGGTGCCCAAACTGAACGGTGAACTCTCCCGGATTCCTCCCGGTCATCCGGTGGACATCGATCTGGCGGTCGACTTCATCGACCACGCGGCCTTCGAGTCCCTGCATGGCTGGCGTGAGAATCATGAGAAGACCGGAGGCCATGTGGACATCGACGAGACCCACGAGGAGTGGTATCGGCGCGCCTCCGAGGGAAATCCCCGCACCGGACGCACGGTGTCCCGACCCGTGCAGTCCTGAGGTAGAGAGGAATTCGAAGGCACGGTGACCCCTGCCCCGAACCTCAGACCACTTCAACAGGGCATGGCGGAAGCGCGTCCAGGAACTGTTGTCCGTAGCGCTTGACCAGGATCCGGTTGTCCAGGACCGCGACAATTCCCGAGTCGTCCCGGGTGCGGATGAGGCGTCCGACTCCCTGTCGAAATTTCAGGATCGCCTCCGGCAGGCTGAACTCGAAGAAGGCGTTGCCGCCCCGGGCCTCAATTCGCTCCAGGCGCGCCTCGATCAACGGATGGTCCGGTACGGCGAAGGGGAGCCGGGTGATGATGACATTGCTCAGCGCCTCGCCCGGAACATCCACGCCCTGCCAAAACGAGTCCGTGCCGAACAGCACCGAGTCCACGTCATCCTTGAACTTTTCCAGCATGGTGGAGCGCGGCATGCCAGTCCCCTGCACATAGCACTCCAGTCCAAGACGCCCGAAGAAGGCCGCCATTCGACCCGCCACCTGCTGCATGAGACGGGTGTTGGTGAACAGCACGAACGCCTTTCCGTGCGTTTGTTCGACGAAGTGCTCGATCCAGTGAACCAGGGCGTCCTCGTAGCCGGCGTCCCGCGGATCGGGCATCTTGCCGGCCACGAACAACCGCATTTGCCGCTGGTAGTCAAAGGGCGACCCCACCTGCAGGCCCTGCGCCGCCTCGCCCCCGACCCGCCGGGCAAAATACCGGAGCGCGGGCGAATCGCCGGCGCGTCCTGACGGAGCTTCCCGGGTCACACGCTGCGCCGCTTCCAGACGACCCTCGGGGACTGACGCCTTTGCCTCCACCGGACCGGCATTCATGCCCAGCGTGGCACTGGTCATCACCACGCTGGTGTTGGAACCAAACAGGCGGTCCCTCAGGTACTCGGCGACGTCCACCGGGGCGGCATTGAGCGTCAGACTGCGCTGCGAGCGTCCTCCTCGCTCCACCCAGTACACATGGTCCTCGGCTTCCTGCTTGAGAAAGGTCTGCACCGCCGTCCGCAACTCGGTCAGCCTCCGGATGGCCTCCAGCAATTCGTCCCCGGTCTCCCGGTCGTCGGTGGCCTGCACCAGCTCATGCAACTGCTCGCGCAACCGCTGCAGGGAAAGCGTGACGGTGTCCTCCACCAGGTCCGGCCGACGGATGCGCAGCTCCTTCCAGACCCGGTCCGGGGTGCGTGCCGGACCGCCCTCCATCGGGGGCTTTCCGCGCCCCGGCGGCTCCTTCTGCGTGAGAGCCTCGCAGGAAGCCTCAACCTGCTGGAAAAAGTCGTCGCTCTGCTTCAACACCTCGGCCACCGCCTTCACCGAATCGCCGCGCCGGAGCAGCGCCAACAGTCCCTTCTCCGTGCGGGGATTCCACAGGCGTTGCAGGGCGTAGCGGATGCCGCCGCTGCTGACGCTGACGCCGATATGCCGCGCCGCCACCTGCTCCACCGTGTGTGCCTCGTCAAAGATGATGAAGTCGTTCTTGAAGAGAATTCCCTCCCGCTGCTCCTCCTCGACGCCATTGAGCAGGGTGAAGAGGAGTGTGTGGTTCAGCACCAGGACATCCGCTCCCAGGATTCGCTGGCGGGCGCGCTGAAAAAAGCAGACCGACCCCGACTTCCCCTGGTCGCTGGCATAGCCGCACTTCTTCGGAGTGCACAGTCCGCGCTCGGAGCAGACGTGCTCCCACACCTTGGGATCGGGCTCCTCGGTGAAGTCACTGAGCGAACCGTCCTTGGTATCCTGGGCCCACTCCGCGATGCGGCGCAGTTCGCTCACCTCCGGGGAGGTAAACAGGGAGTCCGCCTGCTGCAGGGCCTTCTGAAGCCGGCGGGTGCAGAGATAATTCTGCCGCCCCTTGAGCATGGCGAAGCTGAACTCCACCGGCAGCACCTTCTGCAGCAGCGGCAGATCCTTTTCGGTGAGCTGCTCCTGGAGATTGATGGTGTGGGTGGAGATGACCGCCTTCTTCTTCTGGGCGACGGCGAACAGGATCGCCGGCACCAGATACCCAAAGCTCTTGCCCACCCCGGTCCCCGCCTCCACCAGGAGGTGTTGCCGCTCGGTCAAGGCGCGGGCCACGGCCACCGCCATATCCTGCTGCTGCGGACGAAACTCAAAGTTCTTCGCCTGCGAGAAGACACCGGTAGACGAAAAAATCTCGCCCACCTGGCGTACCAGGTCCGGCGAGGCGGCGTCTTCAGCCAACGAAATCACGCCCCAGTGAACCGTGAACCCGCCCCCCGCGCAACGCCCCCGCTCGTGCCTGAATCGTCGCCGAACTGCTCCGCCTGAAACTCATCTCGTCCGAACTCGTTGCGTGGATGAAATCCTGGAAGCATTCAGGCTTTAACGGGAACTCAGGCCGTTTGGTGCCGCCGGAAAACCGGGCCGAACGCGAACAAAGCTGCCAGTACGTCCTGGGCAACCCGGTCTCCACGGCCACGGTCACGCTCCAACCTTGTGGAAAAAGAGATCCGTCACCAAGGCCCGGCATTTTGACTCCTTGTTGCCCGATCATCTGCGAACGTGCTGGCCAGGTTTAAGAGGATAATCCGCATCCAGTTCCCCCAATGAATCCGTCCTGCCACTGAGCCGATCATGAATGAAGTGACGCGCATACTCCACGCCATCCAGGAGGGGTAGACACAAGCCGCCGCGGAGTTGTTTCCGCTGGTTTATGAGGAACTGCGGCGCATGGCGGCGGCGAAGATGGCGCGGGAAGACGCGGGCCTGACCCTCCAACCCACCGCCCTGGTCCACGAAGCCTGGCTGCGCTTGGGGGGCGACGAGCAACCGACGTGGGAAAGCCGCGCGCATTTCTTCGGGGCGGCGGCAGAATCCATGCGCCGCATTCTGGTGGAGCGCGCCCGACGACGGCTTCGCCAGCGGCACGGAGGTGGGCAAGAGCGGGTCGATATCGACGAGTTGGAGATCGCCGCACCGACCGATGACGACGAGGACCTTCTCGCCATGCACGACGCGTTGGATCGCTTCGCGGCTCTGGATCCGGAGAAGGCAGAGTTCGTCAAGCTGCGCTATTTCGTGGGCCTGTCTCTGGAAGAAACAGCCAGCGCCCTGGGTGTTTCCCTCACCACGGCCAAGCGCTGGTGGCAGTACACCCGGGCCTGGCTGAAGGTGGAAATGCGCCGGAACTGAGTCTTCGAAGACTTTTTTAGGTTTCTGGGCCTTTTGGGAGTGAAACGGCGCATGAACTCATGGACTGCAGAAACCAACCCTGGGAGCGCTGGCGTCCCGCCGGCGGGTTGGTAAAGGTGGGGAGAAGTTTGATGAACGAGCCGGCGAGACGCCAGCGCTCCCGGTGAACAACAGCGCCAAATCGAGTTGCGCCGCCGGGTCGAGGAGCATCTCGATGCCGGACAGGGCGCCTGCTGGCTGCGGCGGCCGGAGGTGGCTGCACTGGTAGAAGGGGCGTTACGTCACTTCGATGGCGAACGTAACCGGCTGCTCGCGTGGTGCGTGGATGCCCAATCATGTCCACGTGCTGATCGAGACGCGCGAAAGCTTTCCCCTGGCCGATGTGTTGCATTCGTGGAAATCCTTCACGAGCCGGAAGGCATGCAATCTCGTCGGGCGCAGCGGACAGTTCTGGCAACGCGAGTATTTGGATCGCTACGTGCGCAACGCCGAGCATTATCAAACGGTGGTCGCGTACATTGAAGAGAATCCGGTCAAAGCAGACTTGGCCAAAGTCAAAAACGAATGGCCCTGGAGCAGCGCCCGTTCCCGCCACCCTGGGAGCGCTGGCGTCCCGCCTGCGAGTTGAACAAAATGCACGACGCGTTGGATCGCTTCGTGGAATTGCGCCGGAACTGTACCTCCGAAGATTTTTTCAAGTTTCCTGGGCCTTTTGGAGGTGAAACGGCGCATGACCTCTTGGAAGCGACTCACTCCAACCTCTGGAGAACCAGATTCCTATCCGTATTACAACGTGTGATGAATGAGATTGCCGTGGCCACGCCGATGAGTCCGGAGTTCGAAGAGGCGACCTTTAAGAAGATCGCCAGACGACTCATCCCCTTCATATTCCTGTGCTACATATTTTCGTTTCTGGACCGCGTGAATGTGGGTTTCGCAAAGCTGCAGATGGCGGGCGACCTTCAGTTTAGCGATCCGGTTTATGGTTTCGGCGCGGGTATCTTCTTCATCGGATACTTCATTTTCGAAGTGCCCAGCAATGTCATCCTGGAGCGTGTGGGTGCCCGCATGTGGATTGCGCGCATCATGATCACCTGGGGCATCATCTCGTCGGCGTTTATGTTCACCGGGAACATCCATTGGGGAGCTATCGCCTCTTGGTTTAATTGCAACGATGCGCAGTTCACCTTCTACTTCCTTCGCTTTCTCTTGGGCGTGGCGGAAGCGGGTTTCTTTCCGGGCATCATCTTGTATCTCACCTATTGGTTTCCGGCCTCTCGCCGGGCAAAAGTGACCGCCTTATTCATGACGGCCATCGCGATTTCCAATGTCATCGGTTCGCCGACTTCGGGCGCCATCATGCAATACATGGATGGTGTGCAGGGTTGGCGCGGCTGGCAGTGGTTGTTTCTCCTAGAAGGCCTGCCCTCGGTCATTATGGGGGTCCTGGTGTTTTGGCTGTTGCCCAATGGTCCCAAGCATGCCGCGTGGATTACTGACCAGGAAAGAAACCTCGTTCTGCAGCGTCTTTCCGAAGACGAGGCTTCCAAGGTAGGGGATGTCCAGCGCCACAATTTGATGGGAGCGTTCCGCGATGGCCGCGTGTGGGCTCTGTCACTGGTGTATTTCTGCGGTTTGTTGGGTTTCTACGCCGTCAATTTCTGGATGCCAACCATCATCCAGGAGTTGGGTATCAACAAGACGGATTACCTTAAGGTTGGATTGCTGAGCATGATCCCTTGGGGCACCGCCGCGATCTGCATGGTCTATTGGGGGGCTCATTCCGACCGCACCCGAGAGCGCCATTGGCACGCCGCCGGCGGATTGATGGTGGCCACCGCCGGTCTGCTCGTTCTCGCCCTCATTGGCAAGACCTCTCCCATACTGTCCATCATCGGCCTCACCTTGGTCACTTCCGGAGTTCTGTCGTGGGGGGTAACCTTCTGGTCCTTGCCCACGGAGTTCCTGTCTGGAACCGCGGCGGCGGCGGGAATTGCCTGGATTAGCTCCGTAGGCAATCTGGGAGGACACTTTGGTCCAGACATGATCGGGAGAATCCGCCAGGCCAGCGGCGGTTCCAGTGAGGCGGCGTTCTTTACCCTCGCCACCATGGCCGTGCTGGGTGCGACCATTATCATCGTGATGCCCAGAGCGCGGAAAGGCGCCCTGGCACCGGGGTACTGAGGAGAAGGCGGAGTTCGTACAACTGCGCTTTTTCGTGGGTCGGTCCTTGGAAGAGTCGGCCAGCGCCCTGGGTGTTTCGCTTCGAGCCTGTCTTAAAATTGAAAGGGGTCCTGCGGCGAGGGATTTTGGAGGTGGCCAAGGCGGCGAGGCCGGCGCATCCCCGCAGTGCGGCGAATGCATCGTACCAGGTCATCAGTAGTAGCGAAATGGGCGAATGCATAGTGCCAGGTCATCAGTAGTAGCGAAAGGTGGCGATGGCGGGATGGCGGGTGGGTGTGATGAATTGGGGGTATGCGTTGCCCGCGATGGAAGGCGCCGCCGGAACATCCGGCCGGTTATTATCACTGTGTCTCCCGGATTGTGGACCGGCGGTTTGTGCTCGAAGTGCTGGAGCGACAGAAGTTCCGCCAGTTCCTGGGCGAATACGCCGCCTTTTGCGGAGTTCGGATTCTCACCTGGTGCGTGCTCTCCAACCATTTCCACCTCCTGCTCGAAATCCCGCGCAAACCAGACGAACCGCCGCCGCTGGAAGCGTTGATCGCCCGCATGGAGTTCCTCTCCAGTGCCACGGTCAGCGCCGCAGCGGCGCGACAGATGGTGGCCCGCTGGACGGCCGCCGGTGATACCGAGTCACCGGAACGGCTCCGGCACCGGCTCTGGGCGCAGATGTACGATCTGAGCGCCTTCATGAAGCTGCTCAAACAACGCTTCAGCCAGTGGTTCAACCGGACTCACCAGCGCACCATCGGTGTTCAAATGAATGGAGATGCTGAGGGCATGGATGATGCCGATGCTGGGGCGCAGAGGGCCGATCCGCGGGTCGGATATTCAGGGGTTCACGGAACCCTCCGGGAGTTAGAAGA